>NZ_JBIWDK010000004.1:0-357556 GCF_044761985.1 Peribacillus sp. NPDC097224
CAGGGAGCAAGCTCCCATCGATTCGCTCGACTTGCATGTATTAGGCACGCCGCCAGCGTTCGTCCTGAGCCAGGATCAAACTCTCCGAAGAAATGTTTGACTTGCTCATTTTGCTTTTTTATAGTGTGTGCTCACTCAAAATTTACGTTGGCGCTTTGTTTTGTTCAGTTTTCAAAGAGCAATTTCGTTGTCGTTTACTTCGTAAGCGACTTATACATCTTATCATGTTTTCATTTAAGTTGTCAACATGTTTTTTGATGTTTTTTTATTTCGTAAAGCTTCGTTGAAGCTGCGAAAGCTGATGTCCCGCAGCGACATGTATTAATATAACACCTATATTATTATTGGTCAATACTAAAAATGATTTTTTAGTATATTTTTTTAAACTTTATAAAATCGGTGATAAACATCGTGCCCTTTGGTCTCGACTATAATGGTATCCACTACTTTCTTTTCAATTAAGTATTCTAAAAGAACGCCTAGATCGATTGAATAATAACTTAGTTCTGGATGCTCCATTAACTCCGCTATGGTCCAAGACCCTTCTCTAGCATTCATTATTTCCAGTAGGTGTTGAGAACCGGCATTGGTACGGGAATAAATAAGGAACTCACTAGCTAGAAAAAGAAGCTCCAACCTTTTCTCCAGGGTTTCTTCACTGCTAATCAGTTCTTCGTACAACTTATATATTTCAGGTTCCATATGCTTCACTTGATTCCAAACCGTCACCTCTGGATGAAAACCTTGTTCTATTATTTCCAATCGGGCTAGATGATGTAGCGAGTGAACAATATGGTTATAGGCATCCAGGTAATGGCCATTCTCAAAAAAGTCTTTTCCATCCCTATACCTACGAATTAACTTTGCAAATTCCATTCCCATCTTCAGCTTTCTTCCATAGAAGGGAAACTCACGGATTTCGGTTTTTAAATGCTCCAGGTATTCATTTCGGTCGAATAAAATCTTCCCATTATAAATCCAATCCACGACTTTACGATTCGACCCTAATAAAATCCATTCCTTGACTTGCTCTTCTTTCACAACATGTAAAGCCGCTTTCTTATCCTGATAGGTATAGTGCTTTAAAAATACAGGTTCCTCTGCATCATCCACGATGACAAATAGGACATAATCAAACGTATCAGTGATGGGGCTTTTGTGCTCCCTTTTTTCTATTAACAAAATCCCTAATGTGGACTTCAAACTTGCTCGCTCTTGATAAATCGGGCGAAGGATATCTTCCATTATAAATTCCTCCAAAACCATTTTTCTTTTTACATTCGACAATTCTCTTCAAAAATCCTGTTTTCTGAGCCTAGATGTTCCTTCCTATTTTTCCTCGGGTCAACCATAAGTCATTTGTATCCTTTATTTCTTTTTTGTTCCAACCTTAGTTTATGTTATAGTTAAAGTTATATTTTAGGAGGGTCTAACATGGCTAAATATTCTAGCAAAATCAATAAAATCCGTACGTTTGCTTTAAGTTTGATCTTCGTTGGCTTTATCGTGATGTATATCGGTCTATTCTTTAAGTCGCACCCTATCGTCATGACGCTCTTCATGGGTCTTGGACTTCTATTCATTATCGCAAGCACAGGCGTTTACTTTTGGATTGGGATGCTGTCCACAAAGTCGGTACAGGTTATCTGCCCGAACTGTGGGAAGCCTACGAAAATATTAGGTAGGGTCGATATATGTATGCATTGCAATGAAACGCTGACCCTTGATAAAAAGCTGGAAGGCGAAGAGTTCGACGAAAAATATAATCGCAAAAGCCTGAATGACTGAATGGAATGGATTTTAGTTACAGTGCTTTTGCAACAAAAAAAGTTCCAACCAAGTGGCGGAACTTTTTTTAATGCGCTTCTTTCTTTGCACAATCCGTGCATTCCCCATAGATTTCCATCCGATGGTGACTTACGTTGAATCCGGTGACCTGTGCTGCAAAGTGCTCGACCTCATCCAATGCAGGATAATCGAAGTCGACGATTTTACCACAGCTTTCGCAGATAACATGATAATGATTCGTTGTTACGAAATCAAATCTAGCTGACGAATCGCCATAGGTAAGCTCTTTGACCAATCCCACTTCACGAAACACACGCAGGTTGTTATAAACCGTAGCCACACTCATATTCGGAAACTTGCCTTCTAACGCTTTATAAATATCATCAGCAGTAGGATGCGACATGGAGTCTATCAAATACTCAAGAATTGCATGGCGTTGAGGAGTTATTCTTACACCGGTATCTTTAAGGGAATCCAACGCTTCTTTCAACTGAACTTCAGACACCGTCATCCACCTCTTTTTCTAATTAAGTATGAATTATTACATTGTAATGTTTATAAATAGTGTACTCCCCATAAGCAAGCTTTGTCAATATATCTACACCCTTAGTTTATTCCTCATTCATTTAATTATTTCCTGTTTTTCTAGTTGGTCCTAGTATCCCTTTTTAGGGTCGATGATATTAATGAAATCCTTTCCGTCTTTTAGGTAGACTTTCATGTTTTCTTCAAAGATTGCAAAGGTCCTTGGTAAATATTCGCCGCTTTTGCTTGATAGGTGCGGGGTTACCGTGACCTGCTCCATTTTCCAGAATGGGTGGCCCTTCACTAGCGGTTCAGGTTCGAATACATCCAGTATCACATGAGCGAGTTCATGCTCCTGCATGGCCTCTATGAGCACGTCTTCCTTGAACAGATCTCCCCGTCCTATATTCACGAAGACGGCTGTACGTTTCATTGCTTTAAAATGTTCTTTCTTTAACAAATCCTTCGTTTCATCCGTACTAGGCAAGACGCTTACGATATAATCCGCTTTGGGCAATGCTTTCTCAAGCTCCGTAAGGGCGTATAGATGATCGATGTGTTCGACGGCTTTCCCACTACGATTCACTCCGAGGGTCGTCATTCTAAAAGCCTTGGCAAGACGTGCCACTTCCCCTCCAATTGCCCCCGTTCCTAGGATCAGCATCGTTTTTCCATTCAACTCGCCTACTTCTATCTTCCGGTCCCAGATTTCTCCCGCTTCATTCTCAATTAGTTGTTTTAATTTCTTTTCATACTGTAAAAGCATGCCGATTGTATATTCAGCCATCGGGATTTTATGGATGCCCCTAGCGTTGGTCACCATGATTCCGCGTTTCTCAATGGCGGCAAAAGGCATTAACTCCAATCCGGCACTCATGACCATGATCCATTTCACGTTCACTGCCTCTTCAATGATTTCATCGGTTAAATCTTCTCCATATGTAATAAGAACTTCGGCTTCTTGGAGCTTTTCATTCGCCCAAGTTTCTTGATACATGAATGTCAAATCGGGAAATGCTTGTGCCATCTTCTTTTGAATGTCTTCATTCGGAATGATTGTTGAAAATACTAACATGATTATCTCTCCTTTTCTTTACATAAAAAAACACGGGCACTGAATGTCCCGCGCAACTTTCTATGAGGAGGTATTCCCTTACTAAATCATATTCAGGGGTCCTCTATTTGAGTTGGACAAACGCCTCTCCCTATTAAAAAGGGCTTTATTTTAATTGATTTGGATTCAATTCGCATAATTCCCGTGGCACGAATAAACCGTCCTTACGAACCAGTATATCATCAAAGTAGATCGCTCCGCCGCCATATTCGGGTCGCTGGATCAAGACCATGTCCCAATGAGACGATGATTGATTTCCATTATCGGCCTCTTGGTAAGCTTGACCAGTGGCAAGATGGAGGCTGCCGCTAATCTTCTCATCGAATAGGATATCACCCATCGGTTCCATGATATACGGATTGATTCCCAGGGCGAATTCCCCGATGTACCGGGACCCTTCATCCATATCGAGCAAACGATTCATTTGGTCCGACTGATTGGAAGAAGCTTTCATGATTTTTCCCTTTTTAAATGTAAGGGTTATCCCATCAAATACCTCTCCTTGATAGGCGGAAGCAGTATTGAAGGAAATCGTGCCATTGACACTGTCTTTTACCGGTGCCGTGAACACTTCACCATCTGGAAGATTGTTTTTACCAGCGCAAATGACAGCGGGGATATTTTTAATGGAAAAAGCCAAGTCAGTCCCCGGCGATATGATCCGAACTTGATCCGTTTGATCCATCCAATCCTTTAGAGGCTTCATGGACTTTTCCATTTTGTGATAATCAAGTGTGCACACGTTTAACAAGAAATCTTCATACTGCTCAAAGCTCATGCCGGAATTTTTTGCAGAACCAATGGTCGGATAATTCAGTAACACCCAGCGCCGGTTATTGACGAAGAACATGGTGGACGTTTTCATGGCATCCTCCTGAAGGCGATATCTCTCATGAGGGACACTCACTCCTCGCCCTTCGTTTCCATCGCCCGATATGATGATGACTGCATCCACATCTTCGTATTTCTTATAATTCCATTTTGATAAGGTATCGAGCTGTTCCTTAACATTCCCTTTTAGCAGATGACTGGTAATTTCGTCATCTTCAAGTTCCGCATAAGGATAGGCCCCCATTCTATAGGCTTCGTCAATCAGTTCCTTCAATAGGGCCTTTGCTGCAACAGGCCCACGGATCAAGACCCGCTCTTTCGCCTGCAGCCTCAGTGAATGATGAATCAGCTGCTTGGCAAGCTTGATAAGTCGCTCATCCTTCATTAGCCTGTACCTTATTTTTCTAGGTCACGAAGAGTTTCCAACGCTTCTTCGACGTGGCCCTTTACTTTGACTTTACGCCATTCTTTAACGATCGTTCCTTCCTTATCAATCAGGAAAGTCGAACGCTCAATGCCCATGTATTCCTTACCGAAGTTCTTTTTCAATTTCCATACGCCATATAATTCAGCGGCTTCTTGCTTTTCATCAGCAAGCAACAGGAAAGGCAACCCATGTTTTTCAATGAATTTTTCATGACGTGTTACCGGGTCCGGGCTAATGCCTATGATGACAGCATCAAGCTCTTCGAATTGTTCATTAGCATCACGGAAATCACAAGCCTCCGTCGTGCAACCGGGTGTCATGTCTTTTGGGTAAAAATATAATACAACGTGTTTACCCTTGAATCCTGATAGGGTAACTTGTTCTCCGTTGTTTGCTGGTAATTGAAAGTCTGGTGCTTTTTCTCCAATTTCGACCGTCATTCTAAACCCTCCATTTCTTTCATCATGGTAAGCGTACCCAATAATTGAAAGAAACACAACTTTCATTTCTTGTTCTTTCTTTCCTTCTGTTCAAAATCGATGACAGCCCTGATCACAAATGCCGCAGGAAGCGTATAGCCAATGAAAGCTTGGATTGTCGCGATCATCCGGCCAATTCCGATTGGGGAGATATCCCCGTATCCGACGGAGAACATCGTCATCGCACTAAAATAAAATGAAGTCTTCAGCTGCTCGGAAAAGGTCCCATCCAAGCGATTGCCCATATCAAGAATCACCGAATGATTCTGAAGCTCGTATAATAAATAAATCAGTGCAAAACCGACTAATAATGTCGCATATAAATTGCCGAGCCACAGCATATCTTCAAGAGAAAACTTCTTTGCCTCCGACTCAGAAAGAAATAAGGTCCGAATGCTCATCACCATGCAAAAGATAATCCCCACAATCAAAATATAAAAGGTCATCCCCCACGCCTCATTTCAAAAACAACCCACTTCCCTTATACATACTCTTTTGCGAGTCAATATATGCTCGTTTTAGGGGTCAGACCCTATTTCCCAGCTGCTGCACCATCAAGAGAACGTAGATACAGCATGGGATCTCGTGCCACATGGTGGGGGTCAGACCCCATTTCCCGACTTTTTCCTTGTTGACCCATTTGGTCGGGATATGCTAAGATGGGTTAAGTTTTTATAATATTTTGTAAATTTTAGTGTCCGTGTTTATGCGGACGGAGTTTTTTATGAATTTCATATGTGGAGATAGGTTCCTAAGCTTTTAGGATTAAAAGGGAAGTCCGGTGTAATTCCGGCACGGTCCCGCCACTGTAATGGGAATGTATAGCGCTTTTGTTTGATGCCACTGGTCCTTTTGGATTGGGAAGGCTTTTAGTGCTAAGTAAGAGTTCCCTGAGTCAGGAGACCTGCCTATTTCGACAACACTGTTTTAACCTACGGGAGATAGGGAGGTGTTAGGGACCTTATAATGATAAGGGGTATTTTCGTGCCCCTTTATTTTAAGCATTTCTAACTTTCTCTTTTGACGGTTAGGGATGCTTTTTTGTTGTTATTTCATTAAAAGGAGATGGATGTGTTGAAAAGTAGTAATATAGGGTACCCACGAATCGGTGAGGATCGTGAATGGAAACGTACATTAGAGGCCTATTGGGCTGGAACATTAAATGAAACGGAATTCATGGCGCAATTGGAAGCGATCCGTTTAGGCAATTTGCAAAAACAAAGAGATCAAGGCATCGATATCATCCCGGTTAACGACTTTACGTTATATGATCAAATGCTCGATATGTCCGTCATGTTCGGCCTGGTGCCAGAACGCTATTCGGCTTATAAGGGTGGCACGGTCCCCCTTTCCGTTTATTATTCAATGGCCCGTGGGAACAAGGATGAAGTCGCTTCCGAAATGACGAAATGGTTCAATACAAATTATCACTATATCGTTCCAGAGCTAAAAGAGTCCCAGCTTACGTTGACAGAAAACAAGCCGCTTGCCGCTTACCGCGAAGCCAAGGAAAAACTAGGAATCGATACGAAACCAGTTATAGTCGGACCTTACACATTCATTTCTTTGTCAAAGGGCTATGAAAAAAGTGATCTTCCGGCCATCATCCTGAGCCTGTTGCCTTTATACACAAAAATTTTGCGAGAGCTGGAACAAGAAGGCGTGAAGTGGGTGCAGATCGATGAACCTTCCCTTGTTTCTTCCCTTTCCAAAGACGAGATGAAAACTGTTACATACCTGTATGAAAAATTGAACGAAGCTGTCCCCAACCTGAACATCATGCTGCAAACATACTTTGATGCTGTAGAGCACTACCAAGAAGTGATCGACTTGCCCGTTCAAGGAATTGGCCTTGATTTGGTCCATGACAAAGGAAAAAATCTCAGCAATCTTCAAACAGTCGGCTTCCCGCAAGATAAAATACTTGGGGCAGGTGTGATTGATGGGAAAAACATTTGGCTTTCTGACTTGACGAAAAAAATCAAGTTGGTCGAGTCCATTACGAAACACGTAGCCGAAGATCGAATTTGGCTTCAACCTTCCTGCTCCCTGCTACATGTTCCAGTGACGGTTCGAAACGAGACAGAACTAGCTAGCGAAGTGAAAGAAGCCCTTGCCTTTGCTGATGAGAAACTAGAAGAAATCACACTTTTGGTCAGAGGAAACAACGAAGGTCCAGAATCAATCGAAGAAAAGGTGACGGCAAACAAAGCTGCATGGCAGACCTTAAATAATTCAAAGGCCAGAAACCATAAAGACGTTCAATCCGCTGTCGAACAGGCGAAGCAGCAATCCCATGGCCGTACCCTGCCATTTAAACAGCGCTATCAAAAACAACAGGCGTATTTCAACCTGCCCTTCCTTCCAACCACGACAATTGGAAGCTTTCCGCAGACCGCGGAAGTTAAACAGGCCCGCGGGAAATTCAAACGCGGTGAATGGACGGCTGATCAATATGAAGCATTCGTGAACGAGGAGATTGGCAGATGGATTGATATCCAGGAAGAAATCGGATTGGACGTCCTTGTGCACGGGGAGTTTGAACGAACCGATATGGTCGAGTTTTTCGGCCATAAATTGGGCGGCTTCGTCTTCCTTGAAAAAGGCTGGGTTCAATCATACGGCTCCCGCTGTGTCAAACCTCCCGTTATCTATGGAGATGTCCATTTCATCGATCCGATGACGGTCAAAGAAAGTGTGTATGCACAAGCCTTGACGAAAAAAACGGTGAAGGGAATGCTGACCGGTCCTGTTACGATTCTGAACTGGTCGTTCGTCCGTGACGATATTTCACGGGAAAATATCTGCTATCAATTGGCATTGGCCTTGAAACAAGAAGTAGAGGCACTGGAATCAGCAGGGATCAAAATGATCCAAGTCGATGAACCAGCCCTGCGTGAAGGCCTTCCATTGAAAAAAAGCGACCGTGATGAGTACTTAAACTGGGCGGTCCATTCATTCCTGATTTCCACTTCGAGCGTCGAAGACACAACACAAATTCACACCCATATGTGCTATTGTGATTTCAATAGCTTCATGGATGTCATCTCTTCCCTGGACGCTGATGTGATTTCCATTGAAACGTCCCGCAGCCACGGCGAGCTCGCTTCCGCATTCGAGGAGAAAACATATGAAAAAGGAATCGGCCTTGGTGTGTATGATATTCATAGCCCTCGCGTTCCTGCAGTGGAAGAAATGGTCGATATGATCGAACGTGGCATCAAGGTACTGGATAAAGACCAATTTTGGATCAACCCTGACTGTGGCCTGAAAACAAGGGGCGTTCCAGAAACCGTCGCTTCACTGAAAAATATGGTCGAAGCCGCAACGGTTGTCCGGAATAAGCTATTGGTCCAACAGGAAAATGACTGATTTAACAACAGGCATTCCCGTTCAACAGTCACGGACGTTTTTAACGGACCTCGTTTTTCCACCTGATACGAACCATCACAATACCATCTTTGGTGGAAAAGTGATGGCGTATGTGGATAAAATCGCCTGCATTGCAGCGATGCGCCACTGCCGGAAACCGGTCGTAACCGCTTCAAGCGACTCCTTTGACTTCCTGGCCCCCATTAAGACCGGGGATGCTATCAATTTGGAAGCCTATGTCACCTGTGCCCATCGAACGTCAATGGAGGTATTCGTAAAAGTAGAACGGGAGAACCTGTTGACTGGCGAAAAGCAACTCACCGCCCGCGCTTTTTTAACGATGCTTGCGATAGACGAAGATGGAAAGCCTATACCGGTTCCACAGGTCCAACCGGAAACGGAAGAAGAAAAGCGGCAGTACGTCCAAGCACAAGCTAGATATCTTGAGAGAAAAAACAAACGCATATAAGCAAAAAATCCCTTCAACAAAATTGTTGAAGGGATTTTTTTTAGTTTCCTGCTCCGCGGTACCTTTTCACACCCTGATTCCAAATGAAGATTGAGATCATGAAAAAGACGACCCCTATAACAGGTGTGGCGAATGCATACGCGTACCACTCTTCTTTTCTAAGAAAATAGGAAGCGGGATACACACCGACAAAGGCAAACGGCAGCACCCAAGTCAGAACAAAGCGGATGACCTTATTATAAATATCAACCGGATAGCGCCCGTAGTTCCCGATGTTGTACATCATCGGCATGATGGACGTTTTGGCATCAGACCAGAAGCCGATGCTTGCAATCGCAACAAAGATGGCGGCATACGCGAGTGCCCCGCCGATTGCAAAGATGATGAAGAGAATCGGGTCATACCAAGTTAGTTCCAGGTTTAACGAAACACCGGAATAGAAGATGATGATCAAACCGGTCACGACACCAAATAATGATTCAAGCTCAATCCGCTCTAAGATGACTTGAAACAGGCTGTGAATCGGCCTTGTTAAAATCCGGTCCATCTCCCCTTTGACGATGTAGCGATCGTTGAAATCCCAGATGTTGAAAAAGGATGAAAATAACGCAAACGGGATAAGGAAAAAACCGTATATGAAAATGATTTCATCCCGGCTCCACCCACTTAGGAACTCCGTATGTCCGAAGACCACTAAGATAAACACCAGATTCACGACTTGGTTCAACAAATCAGAAAGAATCTCGATGACGAAATCAGCCCGGTACTGCAATCTCGTTTTCATATATTGACTCACATATTGAAAAAACATTGATACGTAGAACATCCCATCAACCTCCCTGAATAATCAGCTGTTTTTTTGCGACTATCCATAAAACCTGGATGGGGATAACGAGAATGATGACCCAGATCAATTGCTGTAAAAGAGCCATGCCGATGTCTCCCGTTCCGTATCCATTCGTGAAAATCATACTCGGGACATAGCTGATTCCTTGAAACGGCAGGAACTTCATGATGTCCTGTGCCCAGATTGGATAAAAGCTGATAGGCAATAACAAGCCTGAAAACAAATCAACAATGACCCGTTTCGCCCGGATCAATCCGGCATTATTATATAAGAAAAATGTCGTAATTCCCGTTAATAAGTTGATTTGCGTATTGATGATGAAGCTGAATAACAGGGAAATTCCGAAAAGCCCCCATGTTGCCGGTTCATTTGGCAAATGGATGGGGAAAATGATGGCGACGAGCAGCATACCTGGAATCGAGAAGAAAAAGAATCGGAAAATCCCCTCACCCAGGCCTTGCATCGTCTTCATCCCTAAATAGTTATAAGGCCGAATCATCTCGATTGCGACCTTGCCGTCCTTGATTTCATCGGCAATCTCACGGTCAATATTATTGAAATAAAAGGCGCGCGCCATCCAGGCAACCGCCACATAGGTGGTCATCTGCATGCTGGATAGTCCTTCAATGGAACTTTTCTCTCCATATATTGCATTCCACAAGAAATAATAAGCACCAATATTGATGCTATAAATTAAAATACCGGTATAATAATCGGTTCGATACGCAAGCATCATCAAAAAACGCATGCGAATCATGGCAAGATACTTTCCCATGGTCCTCTCCCTTCTTGGTAGACACATTTTTTCTGAAAGAGTCAGACCGTGCCTTCTTCGTAAATATTACGAACAATCTCTTCGATGGACGTTTCATGGATTTTGACGTCCTTGATTTTAAAATGTGAAACGACAGCGGCGACAAGTTGTGAAATATGATCACTTTCCTCTTTTAACACGGCTATGTATGCATGATTCTTTTCATCGTGCTCCCAATTGACATGAAAGGATAGCGGTAAGGATTGCAGTTCATTCAGTTCGACAGATTCGATGAATTGGAAGTGGACCTGTTTTTCCTCTGCCCAATTATCTTTCAGGCTTTGCAATTCCCCATCATAAATGATTTGACCTTCATCAAGCATGATCACCCGCTCGCACAAGGCCTCGATATCCCCCAAGTCATGCGTGGTCAGAAGGATGGTCGTGTTGTATCTTTCATTGATTTCCTTCAGAAACTCACGGATTTTCATTTTCACTAACACGTCAAGACCGATCGTCGGCTCATCCAGGAAAAGCAACGGTGGATTGTGTATCAAGGCAGCAGCCAGTTCACAACGCATCCGCTGGCCAAGGGACAGCTTACGCACCGGCTTATCCAGCAAAGGCCCGATATCCAACGTCTTGATTACATGTGCCATATGATCGTTATATTGTTCATCAGACACCTTATATACTTTTTTCAGCAGCCGGAAGGATTCCTGGACGGCGATATCCCACCAAAGCTGCGAGCGTTGCCCGAAGACGACCCCGATGGTCTGGGTGAACTTTTCCCGTTCTTTATGCGGATTCATGCCATTGACCATGATATCACCGGACGTCGGCTCCAAAATCCCCGTCAGCATTTTGATCGTCGTCGACTTGCCTGCCCCATTTTCCCCGATATACGCTACCATCTCACCCTTTTTTACAGTAAAATTGATATCGTTGACAGCAGGCACGATTTTATAATTTCTTGTAAGTAAGTCGCGGAAGGCCCCTTTTAATCCGGAACGGCTTGAAACCGACTTGAATTCCTTCCGTAATTGATTAACCTGAATTGCATTGCTCATTATGTTATTTTCCTCCATATTCCTTGTCCTAATCAAATAGTTTAGCCAACCTCAGCTTTTTAAACAATAAAAATGCCTGGATTCAGGATATCCTGGGTTGGGCGAATTTCAACGATGTATGTATTACCTATAAAAAGGAGACTAATCGCTATGAATATAAAAAAGTTATTGCTCACGCAAATCGAAAAAATCGTACTGGAATTACGGTATGATTTCTTGTACGAGGACGAATACGACCAACTATTGTGCCAGATCGTCCAAAGGGATTCGTCCGGCTCCATCGAAAATACCCCACTAAGCTTTCATTTACATATTAATGAAGAAAAAGGAACAGGACACGCAACCTACTACCAGGCCCAAGGCGAAATCAAACGCCAAACCTTCAACATCGAAAACCCAAACACCATCCTAGATATAATGTCCTTCATAAGTGAAACTTTGGGGTCAGACCCCATTTCCCAAACGAAATAATTCATCCAAAAAGCTGTACCATCAAGGGTTACAGCTCTTTGTATTGGGGGTCAGACCCTATTTCCCAACTCTTTATAGGAGACTAGTTCGATGTCACGCGCGGCTATGGCTTTTTGGATCAATGGGTCTGTCAGGATGGCCATTTCCTTTACACGTGGCAGGGCGTAGGAACTTCCGTTTAGTATCGATTCGTCTATATACCCGGGATGGCACATGATTTCGACTGTCTCGGAGGATAGACTTGTATCCAAAATATCAACTAAATGGCCTGTCGTCAGGTCCGATCCAAAGAAATCCGTTATCAATTTCTCTGTCCTTTTCACGCCTTGATAACCATGAAGTGCCCCATCCAATTTCCGAACCGGCAAGCCATGCGCTTTCGCTATCTTTTCAACGATGGGATAAACCTTCTCCAAGCCGTGAACATGGTGATGGCTATCAATGTGAGTCGGTTTCAGCCCCAATGATAGGAATCTCTCCATCTGGCTGTTCAATTCTTTTTCTATATCCGCAGGTTCAGCAAACTTATGCATATCGCCGCGTCGATGAAACGCACCATCCTCCGTCACCAGCGAAGGAACATCACTTCTCACTGGATAACCGCAGGTCAAAACCAAGTGAATCCCCACGCCAAGATTCGGATTTTCCTTAGCCAGACCTGCCGCATGCTCGGCACCCGGCATATTGGCCATCAAAGTTGCCGACGTCACGACACCATTCTGAAAACATTCAATAATCCCCAAATTAATTCCCTTACAATACCCAAAATCATCTGCATTAATAATCAACTTCGTCATCCTTATCCCCCTCCCATATCCCGTACCTACTACTATGAATATACCAGACCATGGGGGTCAGACCCTATTTCCCAAACAAAATAAAAAGCATGGAAGCTTGGTATATATGGGGTTCGGTCAGCTTGTTTGGGGGTCAGGCCCCATTTCCCAGGGATTTTAAAGTGGAAAAGTGCTATGATTAGGAGTGATTATGTTTGTATTTTTAGGAGGTTTTTAGATTGGATTTTACTAATTCGGAAATTATACATAAAGAGGCGTTGGAGCATATCGTCGGTGGGGTTAATAGTCCTTCCCGTTCTTATAAAGCCGTGGGCGGCGGTTCGCCGGTGGCCATGGATCATGCCAATGGAGCTTATTTCTGGGATGTTGATGGCAACAAGTATATCGATTATTTGGCGGCATACGGCCCGATCATCACAGGTCATGCACACCCCCATATCACAAAGGCGATCACAAAGGCTGCAGAAACAGGTGTTTTATACGGTACGCCTACAAAGCATGAAGTCACCTTTGCCAAAATGTTAAAAGAGGCGATGCCTGGCCTTGATAAAGTCCGTTTCACCAATTCTGGTACGGAATCCGTCATGTCCACCATCCGCGTGGCCCGCGCTTACACGGGTCGCGATAAAATCATCAAGTTTGCCGGCTGCTATCACGGTCACTCCGACCTTGTGTTGGTTGCTGCAGGTTCTGGTCCATCCACACTTGGAACACCGGATTCCGCTGGTGTCCCTAAAAGTATTGCACAGGAAGTCATCACGGTTCCTTTCAATGATATCGAGCCATTCAAAGAGGCCCTGAAAAAATGGGGCAACGAAATTGCCGGTGTCCTGGTCGAACCGATCGTCGGCAACTTCGGCATCGTCGAACCGCACCCTGGATTCCTGGAAGATGTGATTTCCTTATCTCATGAAGCTGGAGCACTCGTCATCTTTGATGAAGTCATCACTGCATTCCGCTTCATGTACGGTGGGGCTCAGGACTTACTTGGCGTTCAACCCGATTTGACCGCTCTTGGAAAAATCATCGGTGGGGGTCTTCCAATCGGTGCTTATGGCGGCAAAAAAGAAATCATGGATACGGTCGCACCATTAGGACCTGCATATCAAGCAGGAACGATGGCCGGAAACCCTGCTTCCATGCTATCCGGGATCGCTTGCTTGGAAGTGTTGAAGGAAGAAGGCGTTTACGACGAGCTTGATCGCTTAGGGAAGCTCCTTGAAGACGGCATCCTTAAAGCCGCTCGTCAATATAATGTACCTATTACCATCAACCGCCTAAAAGGTGCTTTGACGATCTATTTCACTACAGAAACAATCGAAAACTACGAGCAAGCTGAAAATACGGACGGCGAAATGTTCGGTAAATTCTTCAAGCTGATGCTTAATCAAGGAATCAACTTGGCACCATCCAAATATGAAGCCTGGTTCTTGACAACGGCCCATACGGATGAAGATATCGCTTATACTTTAAAAGCGGTTGAACATGCATTCAAGAACTTGATTTAAGCTGAACAAAAGAATAAATATGCACCAACCATTCAACCCCAAGATGGATATCCATCTTGGGGTTTTCTCATATCGGCTAAATAAAACTTTCAAATTGGCTTTCACGGAGTTTTTTCTAAATAACACACTCTTCCACCCTATCCAATATACTGTATAAAAAATTGATTTCTGAATATTTAAATGATATGATACCAATACATTTATATCCATTTATTCTATTTTATATCATTCAATCAAAAAGCTTGAACAGTTGTTTAAGTTTACTAATATGAACGTTTCATAAAATCAAAAGCCACAGGGGGTGAACGGCAGCAAATAAGGGTTATCCTTATTGACGCCAAACATATGAATCAACAATGGACACCTGCTACATTCAAAGAATTCTATAGAGAAGAACATGATGCCTGCGGTATCGTAGCCCGTATCGAAAAAAAGAAAATCCCCACCAATGAGAACATTTTCGCATGCATCGATGCACTGGTTAAGATGAATCACCGTTGCGGATTCATCAATGGCGAAGGCGATGGCGCCGGTATCCATATTGATATTCCACGTGCTCTTTGGAAAAAGAAACTTGAAAAGGAAAACATCGATTCCGGCATCGTCGATCAAGATGATTTCATAGTCGGTCACCTATTTTTAAGCAGAAAAACAGATGCAGGCAAATTAAAAACCGAAGTCAAAGAAAAGTTGCAGAAACGTGGGCTATCGCTCGTTTTTGAAACGGATAAAGCATACCGCTCTGAAGCTTTGGGCCCGATTGCCATCCAAGAAGATCCTGTGTTCTGGCAAATTGCCTGTTCATCCACGACTAACAATCAACAGGAACTCACCAACATCCTTTTCGAGTTGACGTCCGACATCGAAAATAGTGATTACATCCATGTCGCTTCCTTAAGCCAGCATCATGCCATCTACAAAGTAATGGGTGCCGGAGATACACTCCCTGCCTACTATCATGATCTTGCCGACCCCCTTGCAGCCTCAACTATGACACTGGGCCATAACCGTTTTTCCACCAATACTCTATCAAGTTTTTTCCGTGTGCAGCCATTCAGTGTCCTTGGACACAACGGCGAAATCAATACCATTGCCAAATTGCGTGATGAAGCCAAAATGATCGGGGTTCCGATTGCTAAAGACGGAAGTGATTCCCAGGATTTGAATAAAACGATTGAAACATTCATCTGCCGTCACGGCTACTCTTTATTCGAGGCAATCGACCTGGTTTTTCCGCCAATCATCAACGAAATCAAGGAATACCCTGAGCATTTGCAGAACCTTTATACGTATCTAAGGGAAGCATGGGGGCATTTTGCACAAGGCCCAGCTGGAATCATCTCCCGATTCGGAGATGAAGCCGTATTCTCCGTAGACTCGTTAGGCCTTCGTCCGCTTTGGAATATCGAGACGACTTCTTCCTATATGTTCACTTCCGAGCCTGGGATCATCCCCTCTTCAGAATATACGGGAGACCCAAGACCGATGGGACCAGGGGAAAAGGTCGGGTTAAAATGGAATGGCGACCTTATTGAACTATATAACTATAAAGAATATCAAGGGAAAGTGTATGAGCGCTTCAATGAACGTTTTGTTCTTTCCGATGACCTCGTTCGCCTGCAGCCACCAGTTTTCGAGAAGGTGATCACCATGACGCAGCCACAGGCCATTCATAACGGACAATATAAGGCATTCGGTTGGGAAAGGGAGCACGTTCAATTAGTCGAGCAGATGGCTGAAAAAGGTGCAGAACCCATCCGTTCATTGGGTCATGACGCACCGCTTGCCGCCCTTAATCCACAGCGGACCAACCTGTCGGATTTCATTAAGGAAAGCGTCGCCGTCGTAACCAATCCAGCCATCGACCGGGACCGGGAAACCGAGCACTTTTCCACGAGAACCATTATTGGAAGACGTCCTTCTTTATTTGAAGCAAAGAAGGCCGGTCACGTTACCGAACTTCTGACACCTTTATTAATCGAGGGACTGACAGGGTATGAATGCTCCTCCACCCTTTCACAACCAAGCTATGATCAATTTGTCCGTCACAACCAGGATCAAAAACTGGCACATTTCATTTCATGCACGTTTACAGAAAAGGAGAGTATCCCTGAAGCGTTAAAAAGGATAACGGATGAAGCCGTAAAATCGGTAGATGCCGGGAAAACGCTGCTCATCCTCGATGATGCCCTTGCTCATCAAAACGGGAACCTATGGCTTGACCCTCATCTTGTCACGTCAGCTGTCGATCAAGCATTGGTCAATTCCGGCAAGCGCCGCGATTGCTCGATCCTGTTACGTTCTGCATCCCTAAGGTCACTGCATGATATCATCGTTGCCTATGGCCTAGGTGCCAACTTGATCAGTCCCTATTTCATGTTCCTTTCACTATCTTCCGGGGACCTGAAAGGCGTTATGAATCTATATAACTCGTTGACTAAAGGACTGGAAAAAGTGATCTCCACCATCGGGATTCATGAATTGCGCGGCTATGGCCGGCTATTCTCAAGTATTGGGTTACATGAGGAGATTGCCTCTTATTTGAATGTGGCCAATTTCTTCGGAGCAAACCATTTAGACTATGATTTTGACAAAATCAAAGAGGATAGCATCCAGCGCGCATTAGATTATGATAATGAAAAAGAACGGATGGGTAAAACCTTTCATCTGTTCCCGCGGATTTGGAAATCCATCGGCGAAGTCGCTTCCACGGGAAATTATGACGCCTATCGTGAAAAGATCACGGAGCAAGAAGAATCAAACCCGACGACAATCCGTCACCTGACATCACTTAAGTTGTCAGACACACCTGTCCCAGCCGAAGATGTCAGCCTGTCCATTGGCGATCAGGAGTTGCCTTTCGTCATCGCCTCCATGTCATTCGGTTCGCAAAATGAAATAGCTTTCCGAGCGTACGCAGAAGCGGCAGACCGTTTGGGCATGATCAGTATGAATGGCGAAGGCGGGGAAATTAAGGATATGCTCGGAAAATACCCGAAATCACGTGGGCAGCAGATTGCTTCCGGAAGATTCGGTGTCAACGCCGAACTCTTGAACTCTTCTAATCTCTTGGAAATTAAGATTGGGCAAGGGGCAAAACCTGGTGAAGGCGGACATCTTCCCGGTTCGAAGGTTACGGCAAAAATTGCGGAAGCGCGGAATGCGACGATTGGTTCTGACTTGATCTCCCCTTCCAATAACCATGATATATATTCGATTGAAGATTTGGCCCAAATGATCCATGAGCTGAAAACGGCCAACGACAAAGCCAAGGTGGCCGTCAAGGTACCGGTTGTTCCCAATATCGGAACGATTGCCGTCGGCGTTGCCAAAGCCGGCGCCGATATCATCACGCTTTCCGGCTTTGACGGCGGAACGGGTGCAGCACGGATTCATGCCCTTGAACATGTAGGTCTGCCTGTCGAAATCGGCGTAAAAGCCGCCCATAATGCGTTGCTTGAATCCGGGATTCGGCAAAACATCGAAATCTGGGCTGACGGTGGATTGAAAAGCTCGATGGATATCCTGAAATTGATGTTGCTCGGGGCCAACCGCGTTGGTTTCGGTACCCTATCGATGATTGCCGTTGGCTGTACAACATGCCGCGGTTGTCACCTGGATACATGCCATGTCGGGATTGCCACCCAAATCGAATCGGAAGCACAGGCAAAAGAACATGGATTGCGCCGCTTTGTTCCTCGAAAATTTGATTTGGCGGTACAAGGATTGACGAATATGTTCACGGCATTCGGCCAGGAGCTAAAAACCCTGACTGGATCACTGGGCGTGAAGAACCTTCAGGATATCGTCGGCCGCTCTGATTTGCTTGAGCAAGTGAAAGGCCAACAATCGCTGGATCTGACCTATTTATTAAAGAACCTTGATATCACGCCATTCTCCAATAGGGAAAAAGAAGCTTATTTGAATGAAAGTTCCCTACAGGTGGCGGTGGGAGCGGAATATCTCGATTCACATGTTGAAGAATTACAGCAATCCCGCAGTTATAGCGGCATCACTTCCGAGCAACGGGTCCTTGGTAGCCGTGTTTCGTGTCACCGCGTCCGTAACAGATTGGATGGTTCGTATAAGAATCTGCCTCCCGTTCATCTTTCCTATCAGGATGGTTCCATCCCTGGTAATGGCCTTGGTGCCTATAACACCGAGGGAATCACCATTAGCGTAAATGGAGGAGCCCAGGATGGAATCGGCAAAACGTCAATCGGTGGGAATATCGCCATTTTCAAATCACAGGGCAAAGATGGCAACCTTTACAATGGCTCTGTCGGTAAAGGTTTCGGGTATGGGGCACAGCACGGACTCCTTATCGCCCAAGGTGATGCCGATGCAAGGGCGGGAATCCGGCTTTCAGGTGCCGACATGATTATCGGTGGCCTAGTGAAAAAGCCGATTCCAGAAAATGAACATGGCAATATTGCGGTAACCTCGAACATCAAGGGATTTGCATTTGAGTATATGACAAATGGCAGAGGATTGGTTCTAGGGGATCCGGGTCCATGGATTTGTGCAGGCATGACCGGCGGTGTCGTTTATTTAAGGCTTCAGCCGGAAGTCGGCCTAACGAAAGAAGTTATCCAAAGAAGGATTGCGAAGGGTGCGAAAGTGTCGATTGAATCCCTTTCCAAAAAAGGACTTCAGGACGTGAATGAGCTCCTTGGCAAATACGTTGCCCTTTTAAAAGAGCAAGGGCAAGAAGAGGAAGCAGCCTCTCTTGGAGCCTTGCTCCATAATCCGGGAAACCACTTCCTTCAAGTTGTTCCCGTTAAGGAACAAGCAGATCCATCTGTATCAACCGAGTGATGATAAAAAAGCTAATGTCTTTTTACAGGACATTAGCTTTTTTCCATCTTTATAACTCCCCACAGCCAGGGGAAAAAAGCACCTCATTTACATATGTCATAAAATCTTCATTTTTTCCCTTCCGTAAAAAGCTTATAATTACTTTTACGGCTGCTTCGCTCCATTACTTTTTGTTTACAACATTAAAAATTAGTGTAAAGTACTAACATATAAGTTAGAATACAACTTTACGAATATCCTGTATAAAGAAAGAGCTTCTTATCAGGAACAATAACATCACAAAGAAAGGATTTACCTATATATGAAGTTTGGTGCCCGCATTCTCAAAACAGGAATAGCGATTGTTTTAGCGCTTTATATTTCGGAACTGCTTAATCTTCCTGCTCCTGTCCTTTCTGGGATTGCTGCTATTTTTGCCATCCAGCCAACCATCTATCGTTCTTATCAGACGGTGCTGGAACAAATTCAAGGAAATATCATCGGTGCCTTAGTCGCCATTTCCTTCGTTTTATTGTTTGGTAATGATATTTTCATTATCGGATTGGCCGTAATGGTAGTCATTACGATAAATCTGAAATTGAAAATGGATAAGACGATCGTACTTTCCATCGTGACGGTTATTGCCATTATGGAAAGCCAAGAAGGAGAATTTTTAAACTTTGCATTTGTGCGTCTTTCATCCGTCTTACTTGGGATTATTGCTTCATTTATTGTCAATCTCGTTTTCATCCCGCCAAAGTATGAGGCAAAGCTATATACGCGCATAACCGATGTGACAGAAGATATTTTGAAATGGATCCGAATAAGCACTAGGCATGCTACAGAACATACCTTATTGAAAAAGGATATTAGCAGATTAAAAGAAGATTTGCTTGATTTAGAGCATATCTATTCCATGTATAAAGAAGAACGTGAATATTTCAAAAAGAAAAGTGTAGCTAAATCAAGGAAGCTTGTCGTGTATCGTCAAATGATCATCACGACGAAAAAGGCGTTTGAGACCTTGAGAAGGATTCATAAATTCGAGAATGAAATCTATCATATGCCTGAAGACTTCCAGAAGACGATTTTACATCATCTTGATTCCCTCATACGTAAGCATGAGCAGCTGATTTTATTGCATATCGAAAAAATCAAAAACATTGAGGAAATCGATGATTGGGATCAGGGTTCCCTCAGCCGCAAAGACCTTCTTGCCCTCTTCTTTGAGCAACAAAACGAAGTCGACGAAATGCATGATGACCTCGGGCATCTTTCCGCCCGCCTTGTTCCATTGATTTCTTACATCATTGAGTATGACGAACAATTGGAGCATCTCGAAAAGCTGATTGTCAGCTTCCAATCCTTCCATAAAGATGAGAATGAAGTGTCTATCCAATATGAAGAAGATTAATAGAGAGACGGTTCACTAGATAACCGTCTCTTCTTTTATGTTGGGCTCCCAATATTTTCTCTCCGATATATGTGAATAGTCTAACTATATAGAAAATATCATTCCCCATTGACATTTATTCACAAACGAATTAAGCTAAGATAACTCAACAATAATGTTTAAACTCAGCACTTGCTGAGAGACGGAATTTTAAAAGGATTTCCTTTTTTCGTTCGTCACTTGCCATCTAGGCAGGTGGCGATTTTTATTTTTTAGGGGTGAAAAAACATGCAACTTTTGAAGTATTCTATAATGGTTTTAATTGGTTCCATCTCATACGGCACATTATCCACCATGATGAAATTCGGATTCAAGGATGGTCATTCTTCCGGGGACCTAGTCGGCAGTCAATATTTGATTGGATGGCTGATCGTCGCCGTTTTGTTCCTTTTTTCGTTTAAATATAAAATTTCTTGGAAAAATGCCGGTTTGCTTGCCATTACTGGGATGATGTCCGCTTTTGTCGGAAAAGCCTACGCGGTGGCTGTTGCGGAGCTTCCGGCTTCCATTGCCGTAGTATTTTTATTTCAGTTCACCTGGATTGGTGTCCTTATTGAAAGCATCATAAACAAAAGACGTCCAGATCGAAGCAAGGTCCTGGCCATCTGCTTGCTCTTTATCGGGACATTATTTGCAGGTGCCATCTTTGGCCAGCCTCTTTCTGCCCTTAGTTTGACGGGGGTATTATTCGGGCTTCTGTCTGCCTTGCTCTTTGCTCTTTACATGTTCTGCAACTCTAAGTTCGCCGTTGAAGAGCCCTCGATGAAACGTTTGTTTTTCATTGCGACAGGTGCCATGCTGACTGCGGTATTCACAACCAATCCGGTAACGCTTGCCACCAATCTTGTCGAAACCAACCTTTGGCAATTCGGTCTATTGCTCGGTACACTTGGTGTTGTGGTTCCCTTCTTTTTCTTTGCCGTCAGTATGCCGAAAGTCGGCGTCGGCCTGGGGACGATCCTATGTGCCGCAGAATTGCCTTCCGCGATGGTCGTTTCCGTCATCTTCCTTGGAGAAGGCGTAACATCCCTTCAATGGTTTGGAATGTTCTTGATTATCGTCGGAATCGCCTTGCCGGAGTATTTAAAGTATTTGTTGAAAAAGACTCATACCAAGAAAAAGCCTTTGCACGAAAAAAGGGTTTCTTAATGTAACATTCATACGAAAAAAAGAGAAGGATAGCTGAAGCAACTATTATTTGCCTCAGCTATCCTTTTTGCCGTTTCAGTATAATGCCTTGATGGATAATAATAGACATATACATGCTAACGTAAAGAAAAGAACCGAAATTTTGAGATTCTTTCTCATATTAAATCCGTAGGCACTAAAGAAGATGGCAGCGGCTAATTTGGCAAAACCTTTGAAATAAGCATGATCTGAAAAAAGAGTACTGCTAAAAACAACGGAAATCACCAAAGTTACAAAGATTAGAATTTTAAACCACAATGGCTCTCTCAGGAAATGTCTAACCATAAATTTTATCCGCTGCATGATTGTATAACTCCCCTTCGATACTCTTTATTAACTAATTGTATGGTATTTTTCACAAGTTTATTAGAATACTCTGCCCCGAAATTCATCTGCATCCTATTTCTTTATTATAACTACTCTTTTTGGTTATTTTTACCATTAATTTGAAACTACCTTTCGCGATTATTCGTGTATTCCCCAATGATCAAAAAGACCATCCCGCAACAGCGAGATGATCTTTTTTTGATGTTAGTTATCCAATTGCTGAACCTGAAAGAGTTTATAATAATTACCTTGTTTTTGCATGAGTTCTTCGTGTGAACCGATTTCGGTGATTTCCCCGTTATCGATATGGACAATTCGATCGGCATGCGTGATGGTGGAGAGACGGTGCGCCACGATGATCGTGGTTCGGTCCTTCGCCAATATATCAAGGGCTTCTTGAATATTATGTTCACTTTCCAGGTCAAGGGCCGATGTTGCTTCATCCAGGACAAGAATCGGTGGGTTTTTTAGAAAGACCCTGGCGATGGCTACCCGTTGCTTTTGGCCACCTGAAAGTTTCACGCCCCGCTCGCCCACTTTCGTATCATAGCCTTCTTTCAATCCCATAATGAATTCATGGGCGTTGGCTGCTTTGGCGGCTGCAAATACCTCTTCGTCAGTAGCGTCTGGTTTCCCCATCAGGATATTGGCCTTCACAGATTCACTGAATAAGATGTTATCTTGCAGCACCATCCCGATTTTATCGCGCAAGCTTCGAACTTGATAGTTTCGGATATCGGTTCCGTCCAGTAAAACGGCCCCTTCCGTGACATCATAGAACCGGGAAATCAAACTGACGATGGAGGATTTTCCCCCACCACTCATGCCGACCAGTGCAATGGTTTCACCAGGCAACACATCCAGGTTGATATGTTTTAGAACAGGTGCCTCCTTCTCGTCATAAGCAAACGAGACATCCTTGAAGGTGATCCGTCCGTCCACATGCTTCAGTTCTTTTGAATCCGGTGCATCATCGATATCGTACTTCTCATCCACGAACTCGAATACCCGGTCCATGGAAGCCAATGTTTGCGTCATCGTCGTCGATGAATTGACTACGCGACGTAGAGGATTATAAAGCCTGTCTATGAACCCGACGAAGGCGACCATCGTTCCGAGTGTCAACTGCCCCTGTATGACTTGATATCCGGCAAAGCCAATCACCAGTAATGGGGCAAGGTCCGTAATCGTATTCACGACGGCAAACGATTTTGCATTCCAGCTTGTATGCTTGAGTGCCTTATCGAGGAAATTTTTATTCTGCTTCGCAAACAGTTCCTGCTCGCGGTCTTCTATCGCAAAACTTTTGATGACAGACATCCCCGAGACACGCTCGTGAAGATGACTCTGCACATCGGCCAGAGCTTGTGACCGTACTCTCGTATAGATCCTAAGCTTGCCGAAGAAATGCTTGATCGAAAACGCATAAAAAGGCAGCATGAGAATCGAGACGATCGTCAGCTTCACATCCATCGTAAACATGATCACAATGACAATGGCGATGGTGGCGATATCGAGCCAAAGGTTCATCAGGCCCGTAATCACAAAATTCTTCGTTTGCTCGACATCGGTGATCATCCTTGAGATGACCTCGCCCACCCTCGTATTGGAATAATATTTAAAACTTAATTTTTGTACATGAGTGAATAAATTATTGCGAATATCATATAAAATCTTCGTTCCGGTCCATTGGGCAAAATACTGTCGGTAATATTCAATTGGAGGCCTTATTGCCACGAAAATGAATACCATGATGCCCATCGCCCACAGGAGGTGTTCGGTTTTCTCTTCCGTTGTCAGATTTCCATTAATGATGTCATCCACAACATATTTACTTAATAAAGGAATCAACAGTGGAATTCCGAATTTTAACAGACCTATGAAGACTGTCCCGATAATCTGCCATTTATATGGCTTAACGAATTGCATATATCTCTTAATGCTGCCCACGGGGTCCCTCCATTTTCATCTATTTTCTCTTCTTACTATACCCTATTACCCTTGATCGACCGACCATCTGCAAAAGAAAAAGCCTGCAATGTTAGCAGCAGGCCATCTCACTGTTATCGATACGTTAAAAAACGTTCATACCAACTATCAATGAATTCCGCTGAGAATGGTCCCTTTCTCTGGCGAATCATATATATTAGATAGTCTACATTCTGCTTTAAAATTTTATCGATAGCTTCAGGATAATTCATTTCTTTCGAATGTCTTTCATATTCATCCTCATCCAGCAAATTAAACGTCATATCTGGGAATACTTTGATGTCCAGGTCATAATCAATGTATTTCAGTGCTTCTGGATCGTATGTGAACGGAGAACTGATATTACAGTAGTAATACACCCCGTCCTCTCTCAACATGCCAATCACATTAAACCAATACTTTGAATGAAAGTAACAAATCGCCGGTTCCCTTGTGATCCAGGTCCTACCATCAGATTCCGTCACGATCGTTCGGTCATTGGCCGCAATCACCAAGTTTTGAGTTCCCTTCAAGACGGTGGTTTCTTCCCAGATACGATGGATATGTCCATTATGTTTATAGCTTTGGATTTGGATTTTTCCTCCTTCAGCAGGAACAATCCCCATTTATCTCTCCCTACTTTCTATAGACACCTTCAACGTACTGTGCCCTATTCCGTTACAATCGTGTGGATTCGTTTATATACATTTTTCCATTTACCCTATATTCCTATATTATAGCGATTTATTCGGAAATTTAAAACAAAAGAGGCTAATCTACAGTAAAAATGTGTAAAAAGATTAAAAAAAGCAATCTTTTTCCTCATTCTCATCTGAAAATTAGCCAATGTTTTTATTGAACTGCCGCTTGTTCCTGTTGATAACATCGAATGACATCCTCCGTTTGCCGCTCGAACGTTTCATGAATCGTCTTCAATTCCATTTTTCTATGTTGAATTTCCTCTTGAACGGTGACCGCTTTATCTTCTTCCTGATTCGCAAGGAATTTTTTCTCTATATCTTGATATCTTTCGATTTCGGATTGTACATATAAAAGTCGTTCCATCGTTTTCAACTGGGCGTTAATGAGCCGGTTAAATTCCTCCATATTTGCACCATCCTACATCTGTATTTTTCCCATAGTATGTATATTCTATTTATTTACAGTATTTCCTTTTACATTTAATTTAAAACTTATCCCTTCTCTAAATTTTAACAAAATCCCCTTTTATCTATATTCGTCTGCGCGGGAAAAAGTGAATGTTAAGAGTAACCTTAAAAAATGGACGGGAGCTAGGGCGCCAAGCGTGAAGTGGAACTAACATCAATTTAAGGTATAGGTTTTCCATGGCAAATGATCACAATAAAAAGGCACCCTTCATAAGAAGGATGCCTGGTCGTGGTTGGAGTTCAATTACCCTTGGCTTTTTTTGCTTTGGGATTTTTGATTTTGTTGTTTCACATCTTGTACATTTGTTTCACTCGCAAACTCTGTACCGTATTGGCCTTGGCCTTGTTGAGATTGCGCGTTTTGTTTTTTAACTTGTTGAATGTCAGTACCTGATTGTGTTTTGTTTTTGTAATTAGCCATTGATATCACCTCCACGGTAATAAGGTATCCATCATCACCGTGGTCTATCCGGCTAATTTTTACCAATTACTTAAACAAGCAGGGAAATTCCGCCATCGACGATGATCGTTTGACCACGGATCATGCTTGATTCATCCGCTATCAAGAAGAGAATCGTGTTCACCATATCCTCCACTTCGACCATCCGTCCTGCAGGTGTTTGTTCGGCGGCTTCCGCAAGCATTTGTTCGCGGTTTGGGAATGACTTTAAGGCATCCGTATCAATGACACCGCCTGAAACCGCATTGACGCAAATGTTTCTTGGTGCCAATTCAACGGCCAAATACCTTGTCAATGCTTCGAGCGCAGCCTTTGATACTCCGACTGCAGTATAGTTTTTCAGATAGCGAATGGACCCGAGTGAACTGATGCTGACAATTTTCCCTCCGCCGTTTTTTTCCATTAGCTTTGCCGCTTCCTGGGCACAAAATAAAAGGGCTTTCGTATTGATATCCATGGTCCAGTCCCAATGTGTTTCTTCAAGCTCCATTAAAGGACGCTGTACGCCAGATGCCGCATTATTGATGAAAACATCCAAACGCCCGTAATGGGCATCGATTTCGGCGAACATGTTCTTCACTTTTGCGACATCGCCGACATTGGCCTTTACGACAAGCGCTTTCCGCCCCATGGCTTCGATTTCAGCAGCTACTTCTAATGCTTTGGACTTGCTCCGGGCATAATTAATAACAAGGTTGTACCCTTCTTTTGCAAGACGTAATGCCGTGCTTCTTCCGAGACCCTTACTGCTACCTGTAACGAGTGCTACTTTTTGTTCCATATGTTTATTCCATCCTTTCTGAGTGAACATTAAAGTATAACGAATAAAAAAGGAGTGTGTGTCTATGTATGTTGGACGAGATATGACAGAGTTGTCCATGATGGAGAAATCGGATTGGGAAAATAGCGAGCTTGCCTATTTTCATCACTCCCTTCAACAAATGGTACCTTATTTGAACCAAGAAGGACAGAGTATCCATAAGGAAATCGTTCAAGAAATCGAAAGAAGAGGCGGGCTGAAAAGACAGGAAGCCGATTACACTCATGGTACCGAGACAACCTACGATTGACTTGAATTTAATGAAAGATGCCGAAAGCAAAGCTTTTCGGCATCTTCTTTGTTGAGTTCATTCTAAAATATATTTACGTTAAGCAGTTTTTTCTTCATAAGGCAAAATTGAATTAGCCCCTATCGTTATAGGCTTTCATCATCTTTTGGTGAGAGACTGGAAATGCAAATTCCTCCATCGCCTCTTTACTCACCCACTTCAGCTGATTTTCCGCTAAGATGTCATCACCGATTGGTTCCTTCACCACTCCGGTATACGTATCCATCTTCCATACCAGATGGGAAAAGACGTGTTCAATTTTGACGAGCGAATCGATCAATTCCGGTTTGCTACCGTAAGTCTCAAGAAAACGCGCCTCAAAAAATTCCCGTTTATGTTGAAGGGTTGTGTGAATCTCGAAGTTCGGGTATTCCCAAAGGTTCGCAAGCAATCCTTCCGACGCCCGCTTGTGAATGAGGAATTCACCTTTTTCATTCGTCAAAATCGCAGCCACGATCGGTACGTCACGCGACTTTTTCTTTTGGATCTTGACCGGCAGCTCTGACTGCACTCCCTCCTCAAATGCCAGGCAATGGCTTTGCACAGGGCATAGCAGGCAGGCTGGCTTTCCTGGCGTGCAAATGAGTGCACCCAGTTCCATCAGGGCCTGATTGAACTCAGACGTATGATTGGGATCGATTAGCTTGCGTACGGCGACCTCGAAGGTTTTCCTCGTCTTCGGCTTAGCGATGTCTTCATAGATCATCAAGATCCGGGACAACACACGCATGACATTTCCATCGACGGCCGGTTCTGGCTTTCCATAGGCAATGCTTAGGATCGCTCCGGCCGTATAAGGTCCGACACCCTTCAGTTTCGAGATTTCCTCCGGGCTATCCGGGACAATCCCATTATAGGATGCTTGGACTTCCTGGACGGCACTATGCAGATTGCGGACCCTTGAATAATAACCAAGGCCTTCCCACGCTTTTAATACCTTTTCCTCATCGGCAACCGCGAATTCACCAAGAGTGGGGAACCAGTCCATAAACCGGTTAAAATACGGGATGACGGTATCCACCCTGGTTTGCTGCAGCATGATTTCAGAAACCCATACCCTGTATGGATCCTTATTTTCACGCCATGGCAAATCCCTTTGTTCTTCTAGGAACCAGTTGACCAAATCTTTCTGAAACGCTTCAATATTTACTTTTTCTATGGTTGGGATCATTATTTCTTTCGCCATTTTGTTCCTCCAAAGATGTTAACTCTTATTAAAAAAGGGAATACACCATAATGGGCATTCTTTTTTAACAGGCACTCATTTCGTTTTATTGTAAGGGGCAAGGTAAGAAAGTCAAATATATTCATTTGATTGATAATATATAAATACGGTATGATGGAAAGAAGACATATTTTTCTATATTGTGGCAGGGAGGTTTTGCTTTGGATACAGGCACTCACTTTGTCATGGGGATTGCTCTTGGAGGACTTGCCACATTAGATCCTGTTATTGCGCAAAGCCCCATTACTTTCAGTGCGGTAATGGCTGGTACGGTTTTGGGTTCGCAAGCTCCTGACATCGACACCATTCTAAAATTAAAAAATAACGCTGTTTATATACGAAATCACCGGGGAATCACGCATTCGATTCCTGCCGTGTTACTTTGGCCCCTGCTTATCAGTGGCACCCTTTACATGATCATGCCTGAGACGAATTACCTTCATTTATGGCTATGGACATTTCTGGCCGTATTCCTGCATGTTTTCGTCGATATCTTCAACGCCTATGGGACACAGGCGCTACGGCCCATTTCCTCGAATTGGGTGGCACTTGGGGTCATCAATACGTTCGACCCGTTCATCTTCGGGATCCATGTTGGCGGCTTGATATTATGGGGATATGGTTTTCCCCCTGGTTATCTATTTCTGACGATGTATGCCATACTCGTTCTTTATTATCTCGCCCGTTTCAGGGAAAGAGCATTCGTAAAGAGGGCAGTCAGACAGCAGATTCCCGGTGCACGGAAAATTCTCTTATCACCAACGATGAGCTATCACCGCTGGAGAATAGCCGTGACTGCCGAAAAGCATTATTATGTGGCCCGGGCTGATCGAGGCTACGTGACGATTCTTGATACGTTTGATCGAATCCCGCTTCCTGAAAGCAAAGTTCTTGAAGCCGCCAAGCATGATATCAATTTGGCAGCCTTTCTCTCTTTTTCCCCCGTCTACAGATGGGAAATTGAGCAGAACAAGGATTATTATGAAGTCCGGTTCATCGATTTAAGGTACCGCAGCAACGGTTATTATCCTTTTGTCGCCGTTGTTCATTTAGACGATGACTTGAATATCTTGAATTCATTTACCGGCTGGATTTTTAGTGAAGCGAAACTCAAGAAGAAATTGAATATCATTTTGTAGTACCTTCATAAGAAAAAAAGGCTGATTCCGAGGGGGAAATCCCCAATGGAATCAGCTTTTTTTAATGAATTTGGTTCTGTTGATCCAGTAAATGCTTATATTTAGGATTTTTTGCAATGAATTCGTGGAATCGTTCCCCGTAGTTGTCGATCCAAGTCTGGACAACTCGTGATGTCATTTCTTCGCCCGCATATTCATGTCCCGCTTTCGCATAGGTCGCCTCGAAATCTTCCCATAATAATTCAACCCAAGTTAGAGCCTGCTCATACGTTATGTGATCATTTTTCTCGAGCAAAATCTTGGTTAATCTTTCATGGTAATCATTCATCTAAACCACCCCGTTGCCAATATTTTTACAGACTGAATTTTACTGTTCCTTACCCATACTAGTAGAGAACAGAAACACTTTTTTACTTATTCTAATGCTTGGAGGAGAAAAACTTGAGAAATAAACAAAAAGGTTTTCCTAACCAAAACAATAATAAATTCCAAGGCGAACCTCGCGCAAAGGCGAGATATGCTTCAAAACGGGCGGATGGCAGCATCAATACACATCCACAAGAACGTATGAAAGCTTCAAGCGAAAGAACGGAATAAAGATACTACCAAAAGGAATCGGGTTCGTCACGATTCCTTTTTTTATTTCAACATCGAAATGGGCAACGCTTCCTCTTTCCCACTTCCACCTAAACGGTATCCCCAGGCAAAAACGCCATTCATATAATCAATTTTGAAGTAGACACCCGGGTCGCCTTCAACTTGATAAATTTCACCTTTTTTAAAATCATCCGGATTTAACAGATAGGCTTTAGCCATGGTCACTTTCCGTTCCAATACGGAATATTCGTTGACCATTCCCAGTTGCTCGGCTTTTCTCGCCTTTTCCGTCAGTGTGGCAATTTCTTGCTGCAGCTCGTAATCCGACATCGTGCTATATCTTACCTCGCTCATATATAAGGCTCCTTAATTAATAATATGTACTTCTATATTAAACAAAATTATGCGTTTTGGCTATGCATGTACCTTAATCGACATCAGAATCGTTCAAATAGCGGTCGATCAATTCGATGGGGAACCCTTTTCGATATAGTGCCTGCTTCATCTTCTGCTTATACTCAAAGCCTTCATAGTTCCGGTAACGGCGTTGAAGTTTTTCGGCATGATGCGTAAGCGAGGTCCATTGCTCATCCTCGTCTTTTTCCACGCCCACCTCTTCCAAGGCCTCGTGTATGATGTCCCGGGGATATCCTTTACGGGCTAATGTTTGTTCCACTTTTTGCTGTAATGCCCGTTCCGAGATATTCTTTTCTTTCCTGATCGACTTTTCGGCAAGCTTTCTTGCATGCTCCACTTGAATCTCGTGGGGGTATTCCAACAAAGCTTGTTCGATCAGCTTATCCTGAATCCCTTTTTCCTTCAGCTCCTGCTTTAGCGTGATTGGTCCTTTATTGCCACCGTTCACATGCGTTCGGACATATGCCTTGGCAAAATCGAGATCGTCGAGATAGTGAAAGCTGTACAGCTTATGTATCGCTTCTTTTATAATCGGTTCTTCGATATCCTTCTTTTTTAAATACAGGCGGACTTCCGATTCTGAACGCATGCGGTAGGATAAATAATGGAGGGCATCGGTAAACGCCTTTTGTATTTCATCATGAAACTGCACTTCGGCAAGAAGCAAATCATCGAGTACCGTGCCTTTTTTCAACTGAAACTTCAGAAGGACCTCTTCGTCCACACTGAACGCATATTTTTCATCGACAAATATATTGTAACGGTCTGTCCTTTTCTTTTGGGTCGTTATTTTGGTTATGTTCGGCATACTTTCCACCCCCTTCTTACTTTACCCGTTTCTGTGAACCTTTTCTAGACGAGCACGTCCAAAAATGAAAAAAGAACCCGAGCGTGTTACAGTGAAGGAAAGACAGAAAAAGGATGTGATTTTCATGAAAATAGCCATTGCCGGTGGAAGCGGTTTTGTCGGCACTGCCCTTATTGACGAATTATTAAAAGAAAATCATGAATTATATATATTGACCAGGCATCCAGATAAATATGATAAGCAAGAGCATATTCATTACGTAGGCTGGCTGAGCGCAGGATCAAGCCCTGAGAGACAGTTGGAAGATCTTGATGTGTTCATCAACCTAGCCGGGGAGTCATTAAATAGCGGTCGTTGGACACAGGAACGGAAACGGACGATTGTCGAAAGCCGGGTCGAGGCTTCCAAGGAAATGAACCGGATCCTCTCCAAGCTTCCGAAAAAAATCCCGTGCCTAATCAATGCCAGCGCAGTGGGATACTATGGCATATCCGACCAGGAAACCTTTACAGAGGAATCGTATTCCATCGGGGAGGACTTTCTGGCCCGCACCGTCAAGCTATGGGAAAAAGAGGCGATGAAATCCAGCCCCTACTGCGAACGTGTCGTCCTCACAAGATTTGGCGTAATCCTGGGGAAAAAAAAAGGGGCACTCCCCATGATGACCCTTCCCTACAAACTTTTCGGCGGTGGAAAAATCGGCAAAGGCACCCAATGGCTTTCCTGGATTCATATTCAAGACGTCGCCCGTGCGGTTTCTTTTTGCATGAAGGAAAAGAATATCCAGGGACCAGTCAATTTCACAGCGCCAAACCCTGTTCAAATGGATACGTTCGGTAAAACGATTGGCGCCGTCATGAAACGGCCTCACTGGTTCCCGGTCCCTCCATTCCTTCTAAAAACCGCACTCGGCGAAATGAGCATCCTGGTCCTTGAAGGGCAAAAGGTCCTACCAAGCAAACTAATGAAGGAGGAATTCACTTTCTCCTTTCCCACTCTTAAAATGGCCCTAGAAGATATTTTACATGTATGATTGAAGTTATTTGGGAAAAAATAGGATTATCACATGAATTGGAGATGATCTAAATGGCGAAAAAAACGGATAAAGAAAAAAGTTTCCTAACAAGCATGCAAGAGATCACTTACTCTCGCGAATTCAAACAAGCAGATCGAGCCGGCGGTTTTACAGAAAAGAAACCCCGTCGTTAAGTTTGGCGCTTTTTTCCGTACATGATGATCTACCATTCAACACACAATAAGCTGGAGATGATTTAAATCAAATCATTTCCAGCTTATTTACTTTCATCGAGGGGGCGCTAACATGGGTCGAAATAACATTCACCATAATCGGGATAAAAACAAACAAAAACTGCCACAGGTACCTAAAAACCTTAAAAGTGACGGAATTGATGTCGAATTTTCTACCGAACTAGCCGACCAAGATGATATGGAGGCTCAAGCGCGCGCCAATGCCGCTGACCGTCGAGCCCATAACCGTAAATCATAGCGTTTAGAGGAGGCTGCATATTCAGCAGCCTCCTCTTATACACACCATCTTATCCACAGCCTTGTTAATATTGTGGATATTTTCTGAATATACCGATAAATAATGGGTAATACGACACCTCTTGATTATATGAAAATAATGTAAATTATGGATAACTCTGTGGATAATGTGGATAACAAGCTATATTCCTTGAATCGTAAGCTTTTTACATGTGGATAACATTTAAAAGGAGACTCCTATGACTGGAGTCTCCTTTTCTTATTCATTCACTAATTCAACTAATGAATCGATCATCACCCATTGTTGCCTTAGACGGTATTCTGTGGATTTTTCATAAACCAATTTGCTTGCGGCAGCTTGATCGCTTTCGGCATTCACTAAACTGCGTCCTTCGAGAATGGAATGTTCATCGACGACCGCATGCCATGCAATTCGAAATGACTTACTCAATTTGTTCCCCCCATTATGTTTTCTCATGTTGTCCTTTATTTTATCGGCCACTCGGATTTTTATTTTAAGGGGAATCCTCAAATTATTGTTCTTCCACGACGTTCTCTTCCAACTGTTTGCGAAGCATGAATTTCTGGATTTTGCCACTTGCGTTTCGCGGCAGCTCCTCACAGAAAATATATCGTCGTGGACGCTTATAGTTAGCTAGCGTTATGCTATTCCTGCACCAATCCTCTAAATCCTTCTCAGTTAATGATGGATCTTTCGCCACGATAAACGCCGTCACCGTTTCTCCCCATTTATCATCTGGTTGACCGAGCACGGCACAGTCGAGAACCCCCCGATGTTCATAGAGGGTATCTTCCACTTCACGAGGGTAAACGTTCTCGCCACCCGAAATGATCATATCATCCACCCGGTCCTTGACCCATAGAAAACCGTCTTCATCAAGGAAACCGATATCCCCGGAATGGTACCACCCTTTATGAAGCGCTTTTTCCGTCTCTGGCTCTCTTTGAAAGTACCCTTGCATGATGCAAGGTCCTTTCACGAGGATTTCCCCTGTTTCCCCAGGACCCATGGCATCATCGGGATCCGCTGGCCCATCTTCATTCGGACGGGCAATGACGATTTCATGGCCACGGCATGCCTGGCCGGCTGAACCGGCTTTCCGGATTTGGTCGTCTTCCAGCAGCAAGGTGATGGCTGGACCCATTTCGGTCATCCCGTAAGCCTGGATGAACTGGATGCCCAGTTTTTCCTGGCAAGCGAGCACAAGCGTCGGGGCCATTGGGGCTGCCCCGTACAATCCAAGCTTGAGGCTTTGAATATTATAGTTCTCCAGGTTCTCCTGAAGCAGCATGTTCCACATCGTCGGGGCTGCGAATAGTTTGGTGATTCCTTCCGCTTCAATCAGCTCAAGTGCCAGCTTGGGATTGAACTGATGCATAATCACATTCTTAGCTCCGACCTGAACGCGTGGTAAAAATGAACAGTGCAATTCAGCACAATGGAACATGGGTGCGGTAATCAAACCGACGTCTTGACTTTCATATCTCATCGCCTCTGTTATTATGGCTGACTGCTCGACCATATCCTTATGAAGATGGATCACTCCCTTAGGTCTTCCTGTCGTCCCGCTCGTATACATGATGGCATAGACATCATTTTCATCCACGGCTACATCAACCGGTGTGGAAGATGCATGGATCAGTTTTTCCTGATAACTCTTGGCATAGCTAGGAACTTTCTTATCAATGAACCAGAAAGCAATGCTTGGAAAACGTTTTTCAATCGCCGCCACGGACGATTGCAACTCCTCCTCGAAGATCAGCACCTTTGGCTTTGCATCACTGATGATGAAGGCCAGCTCTTCCGCCATCAATCGAAAGTTAATCGGATTAAAGACAGCCCCAATCTTGGCACAGGCAAAAAACGCGGTGGCCAGTTCTTCATTATTATATAAATAAGTAGAAACCCGGTCTCCTTTTTGGACACCTTCTGCTTGGAGCGCAGCCGCCAGTCTATTCACCTTGTCGTTCCACTGGATGTATGTATATCGGGCATTCCTTCTCACGTCGTAGATAGCTTCTTTAATGGGGAATTTTTGAACCGTCTGATCGAATAGGGTGTTAATCGTAACCGACATCTTTTTTCCTCCTCAAATACCTGCCATCATCCGGGGGATTCCTGATGATGACAGCTTTCTACTTCATCCAAACTTGACCTTCACGTGAATTTACCGATTACTCAACCTTTCGATGATTGTTGCATTGGCCATCCCATGCCCTTCACACATCGTTTGCAGTCCATAACGGCCGCCTGTCCTTTCCAGTTCATGCATCATGGATACCATCAGGCGGGCACCGCTTCCGCCAAGGGGATGTCCCAGGGCAATCGCCCCTCCGTTTGGATTCAGCTTCTGCGGGTCTGCGCCCGTTTCCTTCAACCAAGCCAGGGGTACAGGTGCAAACGCCTCATTCACTTCAAAGATATCGATATCATCAATGGAAAGACCCGACTTTTCCAAAGCCTTTTGCGTAGCCGGAATCGGACCCGTCAACATCAATGTCGGATCTGAGCCGACAACCACCCGCGTATGCACTTTAAAACGTGGTTTTAAACCAAGTTCTTCTGCCTTACTTCTCTCCATCAACAGTAAGGCCGCAGCCCCGTCGCTGATCTGGCTCGAGTTCCCGGCATGGATCAGACCATCTTCTTTAAAAACGGGTTTCAATCCAGATAGGACCTCAACCGTCGTTCCAGCTCTTGGTCCTTGATCTGCCGTGACGTCAATCGGGTTGCCTTCTTTATCCGTACCTGTAACGGAAATGATTTCCCGGTCAAAATATCCCTCTTTTTGCGCGCGTATTGCCCTCTCATGGCTTTCAACGGAAAATGCATCACATTCCTCGCGTGTGATTTCCCACTTTTCGGCGATTCGTTCAGCTGAGAGTCCTTGGTTGATCACCTCATAGTTGTCAACATACTTTTGGCTCGTAGTCGCCCCTTGGTAATTGAATCCCATCGGAACACGGGACATATTTTCCACACCACCCGCTACGACCACATCCATATCGCCTGATAGGATGGCTTGGGAAGCGAAGTGAACAGCCTGCTGGCTTGATCCACATTGACGGTCGATGGTCGTTCCTGGCACTTCAATCGGATAACCGGCAATCAAGGCAGCCACACGGGCAATATCTCCAGCCTGCTCCCCAGCCTGTGTTACACAGCCTAAAATGACATCTTCAACGATGGCTGGGTCGATTCCTGCTTTTTCAACCAGTTTCCTTAACACTTCTCCAGCTAATTCGTCAGGACGAAAGTCCCGCAGGACCCCATTCCTTCTGCCAACCGGTGTACGGATCCCCTCAACAATAACCACTTCACGCATCTAATCGCTTCCCTTCCATTCTTTTTTAGAGGCCAAGATTCTTAGCTATGATTTTTTTCATGATTTCATTGGTTCCTGCGTAAATGCTTGCTACAGGTATATCCCGGTAGCGCCTAGCAATCTTGTATTCTTCCATATAGCCATAGCCACCGTGAAGTTGCATGCATTCCGTGGATATTTTCCTGGCGGTTTCCGTCAATCTCCATTTCGCCATCGACACTTCGGTTACAACGTTTTCCCCTGCCATATGGTTTGCAATCAGTTGGTCCAGAAAAGCTCGGCCCATTTTGATTTCCGTTGCCATCTCGGCTATTTTAAACTGCGTGTTCTGGAACTGGCTCACCGATTTGCCGAATGCTTCACGACTTTTCACGTATTCAATCGTATCCGCAAGCATGTCCTCCGATGCAGCTTGGGCACAGATTGCGACCACAAGGCGTTCCTGTTGCAGTTTCTCCATTAAATAGGTGAATCCCTTGCCTTCTTCACCAAGCAGGTTTTCCTTTGGCACCCGGCAATCCTCGAAAATGAGCTCTGCTGTATCCTGACAATGCAGGCCAAGCTTTTTCAACTTCCTTCCCCGTGAGAACCCGGGTGCATCTCGTTCCACGACGATCAATGAAACGCCTTTATGCTTCGGAACAGCATTTGGATCGGTTTTACAAGCTACGATAATCAAATCGGCATGGATGCCATTTGTGATGAATGTCTTTTGCCCGTTAAGAACATAATGATCTCCATCCAAGATCGCCGTCGTTTTAATATTGGCCAAATCCGATCCCGTCCCCGGTTCCGTCATGGCGATAGCCGTAATCCTTTCCCCGGTCGTACATGCAGGAAGCCAGCGCCTTTTTTGTTCCTCGGTTCCATAGGCGGAAAGATAGGGTACCGTAATATCGCTATGAAGCCCGAAACCGATTAATCCCGAGCCCACCCTTTCCAGTTCTTCATTGATGATGACCCCAAAGCCCCAATCGACTCCTGACCCACCAAACTCTTCATCAAGATCAGGACAGAGAAAGCCTTGCTCGCCCATCTTCTCCCAGAATGACCGTGGGATGAGTCGCTCTTCTTCCCACTTTTCATAATGTGGAACCGCTTCTTTTTCTAAAAACTTCCGTAATGATTTACGGAAAATCTCGTGATCTTCTGTTAAGTAAGAATGCTTCATCTGTTCTCGCTCCTCTTTCTTTTCTCTTCTTCTATCATTACTCCGGTGTCATGGTCACCTTGGTGACATCCTGATGGCCCCGTCCAGCCGGATCGTTTCCCCATTCAGCATCGGGTTGGTTATGATGCTTTCCGTTAGCTTCGCGTATTCGTTTGGATACCCGAGCCTTGATGGGAACGGTACCGTTTTCCCAAGGGATGTCCTCGCTTCTTCCGGAAGCGAATCGAACATCGGTGTATGAAATAAGCCAGGTGCAATCGAGACGACCCGAATGCCAAAAGAAGCAAGATCCCTTGCTATCGGTAAGGTCATGCCGACGATTCCCCCTTTTGAGGCACTATAAGCAGCCTGCCCGATTTGGCCTTCAAAAGCAGCTACGGAAGCCGTATTAATGATCACGCCCCGTTCGCCCTCTTCATTCATTGGATTATGGACCATTTTCTCCGCTGCGAGACGTATGACATTAAACGTGCCGATTAAGTTGACCGTCACCACTTTTGAGAACGCTTTCAATTCATGTGTGCCTTTTCGGCTGACGACCTTCTCGGCAATGGCAATCCCCGCACAATTGACGACCGTGTTAATCGTCCCGAATGTTTCGATTCCTTGGTCCATGGCGGCTTGGACACTATCCTCTTGCGTCACATCCGTTTTAATGAACAGGACGGAATCCCCTAATTCCTCGACCAGCCTGGCCCCTTTTTCTTCCGAGAGATCAAGAATGATCGCTTTCCCGCCTTTATGGATGATGTTTCGCACCGTTGCCTCACCCAGTCCTGAAGCCCCACCTGTCACTACTGCCACTGTCTCTTGAATATTCAAGTCCTCCACCTCTTTCCCTTTGTTTTTGAAGCTTATGATTCAACCTTCAAGTTATGAAGGGTTTTCTTAAAATCATGGATCATATATTCAAAATCCCGCTTCAATTCAGCAAGTTCCCTCATTCGTTCATTGATTTCTTCTAATTTCTGTCCCGCTTTTTCTATCGTTCTCTCCAGTTGCTTGACCCCTGTTCTGTCCTGCTCGAAAAGGACCACAATGTCTTTTATTTCATCTAAAGAGAACCCATACTTCTTGCCACGCATGATGATTTTAAGCTGTGCGAATTCTTTCTTTCCATATACTCTGTTCCCTGTTTCGGTCCGCCTCGGCTTTAGCATGCCTAATTCCTCATAGTAACGCAGCGTCCTCGTCGTCAATTCAAACTCTTTGGCTAACTCAGAAATCGTGTACATCCTATAACCACACTTTACAAAGGGATTATTTACCTTTATCTTACCATTGACGTTAACGTAAACTTCAACAAATATTCATAAAATTTCATGAAATCAAAAGAAAAGGGTCGTTTTACCTGTTATACTAAAGATATATTCTTGTAAATGAAGGGATGGATCAACATGATCTGCTCGAAAATACTAGTTGCCTATGACGAATCTGAATTAGCTCTCAAGTCTTTGGAAAAAGCGATTGAATTAGCCAAGCTGGATCCAGCCATTGAAATTCATGCGATACACGCTGTAACGCTACCGATTCATCCAAGTATATATGGAAACGCTTTTCAAGAAATCGAGGAATCCATGCTGAAGTATGGAGAAGAAGTCATCTCAAAAGCGGATGCGCTATTATCGGAAATTCCGAATAAAACCCAGACATTTGTCGTGGAAGGCTCCGCCATCAAAACGTTATTGGAACATGCGAAATCCCAAAACTGCGACCTTATCATCATGGGTAGCCGCGGCTTAAGCGGGTTCAAGGAATTCCTGGGAAGCGTCAGTCATTATATCGTGCAGAACTCCCCGGTACCCGTCTTATTGGTTAAGTGATTACATAGTACGACTCGTTTTCAAAAAAGCTGGGCTCCTTGAGACCAGCTTTTCTGCTAGCTTGACAATAGGATGTAAACGGCAAAGAGATTCTTATTTTACAAACCCTTATTTCTATGGGTAAAATGAAAGTACTTTGAAGAGATAAGCAGGTGAAGCGATGGATATTAAGCATTTACAATACTTCATAGAAGTGACTAATTTTAACAGTTTCACTCGGGCAGCCGATCATTTATTCATTACTCAGCCGACCATCAGTAAAATGATCAAGAACCTGGAAACCGAACTTGGGGTTGAACTTTTCGATCGTTCCCGCAAGCAACTCGCTCTGACCGATGCCGGTCGGGTCGTATTAGAGCAGGCAAAATTGATTGATAAAGCCTTTCATAACTTGGAAACAGAAATGGATAATTTATTAGGCCTTAAAAAGGGACATATACGAATCGGTTTACCCCCGATTATCGATGCCTCTTTCTTCCCCCGAATTCTTAGCCGTTTTCATGAGGATTATCCCAATATCACCTTTCAATTGGTTGAAGATGGTTCAAAAAAAATTGAAGAGTCCGTTCAAAATGACCAACTGGATATAGGCGTAATCGTCCTGCCGACCAACACCGTTCTATTTCACCATTTTGCCTTTTTAGAAGAAGACATCAAGTTGATCGTTCATCCCTCTCACCCACTTGCTTCCGAGGATGAAATCGATTTGATAGATCTTCAACATGAGTCCTTTATCTTATTCAATAAGGATTATGTTTTGCGTGACCTCATCATTTCATCTTGTAAGGAATCAGGTTTTTCTCCACACATCGTTACCGAAAGCTCTCGATGGGACTTTATAGAAGAAATGGTTTTCTGCAAGCTTGGCATCGCCCTTTTACCAGAAAGCCTCTGTCGGTTGGATAGTCGTGTTAAGACCATTAAGGTTAAAAATCCATCACTGAGCTGGAACTTGGCATTCATTTGGAGTAAGGATCAATACCTTTCATACGCCGCAAAGGAATGGCTGAAATATACAAAGGAAGCGTTGGCTAAAAAAGAGTGATCATACACCTTCAATAAGAAAATAATGTAAGCACTATCATAGATATGAGTTATCTTCATGATAACATCTAACCATTTTACTTTATTTACTTGCCGAGTTAGACTTGGTAGTGAGTAAAAAGCACTGCAATACCGATATATCGATATTTTCTGAAAGGAGATATTTATGATCACTTTATCTAGTGTCGATGAGTTACAAGCAACCGAAGAAGCGTTGGAAAAAATTAAATATTCATACCCCGAATTATTTAAAAAACTGCTTCATGTCGTTGCCTTAACACGAGCTTTCCAATTTAAATATCAATTTATGGGCACATTAATCATGGATGAAAACCCTAACGAATACACCCCTGAATTCGTTATGCCCTCCGTTATCACTTTATATAAAGAGGAAGTTCAAAAGTTAAAGAATGATCCGAATATCGAGGTTCTTCGACAAACCCTCTCCCAAAATGAAAATATTGGATATGCGAAAATCAGTATGCTAGTGCTCGGTAAAAGCCCTGAATCACTTTTAGGCGCTTCATACATTAAATAATACCCCCTGATATGTTCCTAAAAAAACCTCCCGTTTTCGGAAGGTTTTTTTTCTTTAGCTATACGTCAAAGGACTTTACTCAAAAATGCCTTCGTTCTTTCCTGCTGCGGATTGTCAAAAATCTCGCTAGGCACATTTTCCTCAACGATCAACCCTTCATCCATGAATATCACTCGATCCCCCACTTCTTTTGCAAATCCCATTTCATGTGTCACCACAACCATCGTCATGCCTTCTTTCGCCAATTGCTTCATGACTTCAAGCACTTCACCGACCATTTCCGGGTCTAGAGCGGATGTCGGTTCATCAAACAACATGATCTTTGGGCCCATAGCCAGAGACCTAGCAATGGCTACACGTTGCTTTTGCCCTCCTGACAAAGAGTCCGGATAGGCGTTCGCTTTATCCGAAAGGCCCACCTTATTAAGCAATTCCATGCCCGTCTTTGCTGCCTGTTCCTTGGAAACTTTACGCACTTTTATCGGCGCAAGCATGATATTTTCAAGAACCGTTTTATGCGGGAATAAGTTAAAATGCTGAAAGACCATGCCGACTTCCGTACGGATTTTATTGATATCGACTTTCTTATCCGTCGTATCAAGCCCCTCAATGTAAATGTGGCCACCCGTTATCGTCTCTAGCTGATTGATGCATCTTAGGAAAGTGGATTTCCCAGATCCCGACGGACCAATGACCACGACGACTTCCTGTGGGGCAACGGTTGCACTGATATTCTTCAATACCTCATTGTCACCAAATGACTTATTTAAATTTTCCACCTTGATCATTCTGTTTTCAACCTACTTTCAAGTCTATTTAGTACGAAACTTAGAACGAGCGTCAGGCAAAGATAGATGAAGGCACAGGCCAAATATGGCTCCCATACTTTAAAATACTGACTGCCCATCGCTTTTCCCCAATACATCAATTCCGGGGCAGCAATGACACAAACCAAGGAAGAATCTTTCAATAATACGATGAATTCATTACCTAGAGGAGGAATCATGCGTTTGAATGCTTGTGGAAGGACAACGGAAATCATGGATTGAGTGTGCGTCAAACCTAAAGAACGTGCCCCTTCCATTTGTCCTTTATCAATGGATTGAATTCCGGCCCTGAATATTTCAGCAATATATGCCGCTGCATTTAAAGAAAGTGCAATGACTCCCGCTGCGACGGCATTCGTTTCGCCGGTAAAGAAAGGAACCACCCCAAAGTGGATCAAGAAAATCTGGACCAGTAATGGTGTCCCCCGGAAAACCGTGACATAGCAGTAAAATGGAAAGGCGAGCCATTTATTTCTTACAATCTTCCCTAATCCAATCAGCAATCCTAGAAACGTCCCGATTAGAATCGAAGAAACGGATAGACCAATCGTAAGCAACGTCCCCTTCAATAAGAAAGGAGCATATTCAAAAATAATATCCCAACGAAAACCCATTCTATGTACCTCCTAAAGTCCAAAAAAACTGCGTAACTTCACACGTAAAGTTACGCAATTTTTCTCATAACCTATATTATTGTTGTGCTTTTACCGTCTCGATATCTGGATCTGTGCCAAACTGTTTTTTATAGATTTCGGCGTACTTGCCATTATCGAGCATGGTATTGATCGCTTTATCGAAATCAGCCTTTAACTCACTGCCTTTAGGGAATAGGACTCCATAAAACTCCTCTTCAAAGCTGCTGCTGTCTTCCACGACCTTCAACTTTTGATCAGGATTATTTTTTACGTACTCTTCAACGACCGTATTATCCGCCACGACCGCTTCAGCCCCACCCTTGAGCAATTCCTGAATGGCTAAGTTATTATTCTCGAATTTCTTGATATCTTTATGGTTTTTCCCAAGAAGGGCTTCCACCGCTTCTTGACCCGTTGTACCTGTTTGGACAGCTATCTTCTTCCCTTTCAGATCTTCTCCCGATTCCACATCACTTTTTTCGGGAACCAAGATTTTATTAGTGGAAAGGAAATAAGGAACCGAAAAATCATACGATTGTTTTCTTTCATCATTCACTGTAATCGCCGATACAGCTAAATCTGCTCTTTTTGATTCAATCTCCACAAAAATCGGATCCCAGCCTACATGCTCAATCTCGACTTTATACCCAGCTTCCTTCGCTACGGCATTGATAAAGTCAACATCGAATCCGACGATTTTATCACCTTCGAGGTATTCAAAAGGCGCATATGCCGCATCCGTCACGACTCTAAGCGTCTTTTCCTTCGGCCCTTCATCACTTGTAGTGGAAACTTCCTTTTCCTTGCCACATCCTGTCATGATCAAAAGCAAAGAAGATATCACGACCAACATGTATACAGATACCCTTTTCAACATAATCCCCTCTTTTCTCCCGTAAACTCTCACTCAAAATAGTCTAATAATTTAGATTTGAATGATTATTCAGTATTTTTTACTTAAAAATAGTATACGTTTTTTTGAGTTTTCATGCAATAAAAAGTAAAAAAATAACTTTAGTAGAATACAAGTTTATTACAGTAAATGACAAAACCGAGTATCATAATGGACTTTGAATATGTGAACAATCGATTCATCTTCTTTTTCCACAAAAAATAAAAAATTATATTGAAAACGAATATAAAAAAATAAGCAACCACCCATTTAGAGGGTTGCTGCTTATTATGGTTCGTCCAGTGCACGGTTAGTTTCTTCATCAATATCTAACATATCCAATAGGAAGATAAAGATTGGTATCCCGATGATCAATCCCCAAATTCCAAGGAAGTGTTCGGAAAACAGCAAGATCATAAACGTGAAGAACGTAGGAAGATTTGTTTTGGCCGACATGAATTTCGGGTTCAAAATATAGCTTTCAAGCGCATGAATCACCACAATCATGATCAACACTGCAATGACCTTAGGCATGCCTCCGATACTATAGGCAATCATGCTTAGTGGAATCAAGGAAATAATGACCCCAGCCACCGGAATCAAACCAAGGAAGAAAATCATGATCCCTAAACCAATTAACTGTGGAAAACCAAGAATCCATAAGAACGCAACGGATAGAATGGCATTTGTAATAGCAATTAGGAATTGAACCTCAATGACTTTTCCGAATGAGTTAACGAACTTCACACCGAAATGTCCAATATTAATGAAGAAGGAATTGAATTTCCCCCGCTTAAACTTGGAAGTGAAGCGGATGATTTTATCCTTTTCCAACAAGAAAAACAAGCTAAGCAGTATAGAAATGAAGATTTGAAACGCCAGTTTTCCAAAGTCAGATATATAAAGATAGAGCGTATTCATCTGCTTTTGAAGATCCAGAGGTGATTCAAGTTCATTCATTAAACTAATGGCATATTGAATGACTTTGCTATCAGGCGGATGTTGAAAGAAGAATACAATCTGCGTAATCAGCTCAGTAAATTGTGTCGTAATAACCGGCAAGTACTTATAAAGGACGATAGCTAAAGAAGCAATGAACACTATATAAATGAAACTTATGACCACTTTGGAATTGATGGGCATCACTTTTTTCAGATGAAGCATGATGAATTGTTCAAGCCTTCCCATCAGGAAAGTGAAAACAAATGTGAATAAAACGATATTGACCATACTTCCGATGCTTACAAGAAATAAAAACAGCACAAGTAAGGTAATGAATCTTGAAAATCCTTCGCTTTGTAAATACTCTTTTACCACTTACCTATCTCCTATCTACCATTTTGCCGTAATCTATCTTTGTATTTATTATTTTACACGGAATGGAGGAAATCTACTACAAATACCTTCCAAAAAATAATAATTCGAAATATCTTGCCCGGACTCCCTCAAAAGCCCCGGCTTTGTATTAACTATAACCGGTACAAAAAAGGGATGCACCTATTATGCATCCCAATCAAGAAGACTTAGTCTTCGTCCTTAATGTCTAGATCTTCCGGAATCGGTTCATTCGCCAATTCTTCGACTAACATTTTATATTTCTCCAGCTGTTCAAAGTGCGTCTTGAACTGGTCCTTATAGATCAATACTACACCCTCGCCGTCATCCACCACTCTAATTTTTCCTTGTAAGATTAAACTTTCGACATATGGTATGGACACCGATAAATAATCAGCCGTTTCCTCTACTGTTAAATACACGTTTTCGTCACTCCTACTACTATCTTTATAGCTATTATACCAGTAGTTCACTTTTTCTGCTTTTCTCCTATTGCCCAATATCCTCCATCCATTTGAAAAGGGCCTTTCCCAGATTGGGAAAGGCCCTTCTATTATTTCACTGTCACTTTGACCGTTTTGGCATTTCCGGCCTTATCGGTTGCCACAACCGATAACTTTGTCTTTTTCTTTTGTTTTTTCATCGTCACTTTATATTTTCCATTTTTATCGGCTGTCGCCTTTCCAAGAACCTTGGATCCCACTTTAACCTGCACGGTTGCTTTGGCCTCGGTTTTACCGGAAACTGATTTACTTGAACTCGTCACCGCGCTGACTGTAAGCGTTTTGGGTGCCGTCACGTCTTTTACCGTCGTTTTGACCGGGGTGGTCTGGTACTCTTTGCCACCCACGGTTCCTGTAGACCAAACAGAGACTTTCGTTCCGGCTTTTTGTTTACCAATCGTGACAGAATACTTGCCGTTCGCTTTTATCTTTGTTCCCTTTTTATTAACAACTTTATTATTGACCTTCACATATACTGTGGTATTCGGTTCAGCTTCCCCGCTTATCTTTGTATCCTTATCCCCGACCTTTTTGATGGTCGGCCCAGACATGGTTGCGCCTACTGCGTATTCTTCCTGGCTCTTTAAACTCCCTGTGTCTTTCACTTTAATATAATATGTTCCCGGAGATACGGAATATAGTTGAGTATCCGCTTGATCTACACGGTTGGAACTTTCCAGGCTCACCGCTTTATTCTTGGCATTATATAAGGAAAAATCTAGCGAACTATTAAACTCCGTAGCAGCGACCACATATAAGAAACCATAATGCTTTACTTTGATTTTATAGTAATCTACATCTTTCGCTTTATTGAAAATCCCCAAACCAAATTGTTTCAGGCTTATCGAGTTAGACTTTTTAATCGTATTATTCGGTTCTTTTTCAATGAGATACTCACTTGCCATCTTCTTGTATGACTGATTATGTACACGCTCGAAAGGACTTTTCAGGCCTGGTCCCTTTTCAACTGAAACTGTAGCGGCTCCAACCGCCCCTAAATTAAGCGAAAATAGACTGAATACCAATGCCAGAATAAAAACAAATGATTTTTTCATAGTTCTCTCCCTTTTTAATAAAGTAAAAGATTTTCTTCTTTTCCCCTTGTCTCTACCACATGCAAAAATAAAATAAACCCTCTTTTACCAAAATATACTAATAATTACTCTGTGCGTAAAGGGACTAAAGCCTGATATGTCCACCTTATTTCCTGGTTCGTGAATATCAAGGAAAATAAAATGCGTTTATACCTTATAAATCAAACCCATAAAATGTAAAATGGTGTTAGTGTAGGAGTTCTATAGACTAGGAGGATTGAAAAAATGACCTTATTTTATGTCATGCTTGCAGCCATTTTCGCGATCATTGTGGTTATCCTGGTAAAACGAAGAAGCGAGCCGGTTCGAATGGAACGGTATCAGCAAGAATTCCGGAGAAGATATGAGGAGACATTGGACATAGGCGGGAATGCTATCGTATCGGAAGCCTTAATAGAAAAGCTTAATCAAGCCATGGAAATCGAGTATATGGAAAAGGTCAATACCGATTTCCGTATGAGACACCCACGTTATACACAGGGGAATGTCAACGAGTTATGGCGGGAATTAAAACGGTACTTCATCATGACGGCCGTGTTCGGTAAAATGGAAATGTTTCATGCCACCGTCGATGAACTCTGGCATATCATGCTGGATGATAAACAGAAATATGATAGGTTCTGTCGGGACTTCCTTGGCCAGATGATCCTACATCATCCCCACACAGAGCCTGTCTTTAAACCAGTGGAACGGACACTGTTCGACTTTTACTATGTCCAGCTGTTCACTATTGATTCGCCCTCGATTCTAACTTGGGGAAAGTTCTTCAAACATGATAAAGCAACCTCCTTGCTCCACGATTTCGAAACACTGGAAGTTGACCAGTTAAAGGAAACATACATGCGAAAACCGACGAGTGTGGAAGCGGAAGATACCTTTGATAGGTTCTCGGCCCTCATAAAAGAAGACCGCACGGAACGGAGTGTGGATTGGCAAAAACGGTACAATCAAATGGATTATGCTGCACCCGCTTACTTCATTTATGCAAGTGCGGATGCATGTGATTCGGACTTCAAGCATCTGTTTGGTGACGATCCCGCTCACGGTTCCCATTCTGGAAATGTAGGTACCGACAGTCATGGCAGTGTTCATGATAGTGGATCTGATTCCTCGAGTTGTTCTTCCTGTAGCTCGTGCTCTTCATAAAAACAGCACCACCGTTTGTTAGATGGTATCTAGGTGCTGAACAGGCTTTGTCCAATCAATAAAGTACCCGTTACCATTTCAGCTTCCCCTACCCATTTAAAAATGCCTCCTTTTACTCAAGGAGGCATTAATGGATATCAGTTTTGCTTATTCATGTTCCAGTTTCTTCACCTGTACTTTTACATCAAGCGTTTGGTTCCCACCTCTGTAAACTCCCTGCAACGGGCTGACATCTGAATAGTCCCGCCCAGCGCTAAGACAAATGTGATTTTCAAGTGCCTCTACATTATTCGTAGCATCGAGCCCAATCCAGCCGATACCAGGAGCCATGAATTCAACCCACGCATGGGAGGCAGCATCCCCAATCAGCTCCGAGTTTTCACCGACGTAGAGATAGCCGCTTACATATCTGGCCGGAATCTTCCTGGCTCTAAGAACGCCCAGCATAATATGAGAATAATCCTGACATACGCCTTTTTTCAAGTCAAACGCTTCATTAGCCGTTGTGCTTACATTAGTCGATTCTCCGTCATAGTTCATAACCTCATGTAGATACCTCATTAACTGAAGGGAGAATTCAACTGGATTTTCAATATCACCTACCGCTTGGATAACTTGGTCGATTTGATACTGATATAAGAAGGTATAGCTTGTTTCGTTTAAAAAACTCTTATAATGATCATGAAATAATTCCGAATGAAAGATATATCTCATTTCTGGAGAATACTCGATTTGTCGAATAAATGGCGACCTTTGAATACTGACAATGGAGGTCGTCTTCACTTCCAACTTCGTATGTTTTTGAGGGATAAAGAAACTCTCCACGTGATTCCCCCATAAATCCACATGTTCCTTTGGCATCGATACAGGTGTGATTTCATTTTTATAAGATAATAAACGCTGACATTCATCCGTCCTAGGCTTCAAACGAATGGTATTCATACTTTGGTCTACTGCTGTATCATAGTAAAAAGTATTTACATGTTCAACTTCATATTTCATGGCCATTTCTCTCCCTGATACTATGGTTTTACTGTCCTGTAAGAGGAAGGGTTTTTTCTGGGAATGCTCCCTTTCATTTTACAGGATCAGCTTCTAAGTAATACGTTTCGGAGAATAACTTTCCAAATTCCAGGCACTGGCTATAAGCCGAATCAATAAAAACCCCAATCTCTTCCGTATTCAGTTTTTTGATGTCCACATCTTTGAATTCACTGATCATATTGTCAATGGCCGCATACATCTTCCAAGAATAATGGGCCACCTTTTCGCCTTCAAGTCCTTTAATCACTTCTCTGACATGTTCCATGCAATAACAGAGGGAACGAGGAAAGCTATGATCGGATATCATGAATTGCAGGACAAATTTGGGTTCCATCAAAGGTCTGAATTTCTTAGTAAAGTCCTCATATCCATTAATGAGCTGTAGACTTGTACGCCAGTCCAATTCTTGCCCTTCCAAGTCACCATATGGAACGGATTGTCGATACATCATCTGCATGACAAGAGCTGTTTTTTCAGCCCGTTCCAGCCATTTTCCTATCTTAATAAAATGATAGGGTAAATCTCGTGACATGGTAGAATCTATTATTCCAGTCGCAATCATTGAAGTGGTTTTAATACGCCTGATATAGGAATGAATCTCTTGGATGGAGTAATCCTCCCTTGCTTCGGCATTTTCTTGCTCTAAGTAAAACTCATTCCATACCTCCCAAAGCATGTTAGGGATTCTATCTCTTGTCATCTTGGCATTTTCTCGAATATTCTTGGTCATCCTCGATAGCGAATTGAAGTTATCTTCTGAAAAGGCCAAATAATGGACGACATTTTTCATCGTAATTTCTTCATAAAGAGAATCGAATTCCTCTTTATCCCCACAAATCCCGATGATCGCTTCCAAGTCATGTTTGACCAGGATTTCATGCTCGGATGCCTCTAGCATTTTTATTAACTGAACCTCAAGGATATCTGCATTACTTTCCATCCGTTCACAATTCCTTGCCATCCAAAATAAAGAATCGGCTACACGACTAAGCATGCTGCATCTCCTCCTTTAACACCCAGGTATCTTTTCCGCCCCCGCCCTGTGAGGAGTTCACAACGAGTGATCCTTCCTTTAAAGCCACTCGCGAAAGTCCGCCAGGCAGTACATGTACTTGTTCCCCCTTCATGACGAATACGCGTAAATCTACATGGCACGGGTAGAATCGGCCTTTTTGGTACGCCGGGGCCCGTGATAATTTAATGGTAGGCTGTGCTATGTACTGATAAGGATTTTCAATGATTTTCTGACGGAATACTTCCCTCTCTTCCTCGGTAGCATGGGGTCCGATTAGCATATCGTAGCCACCAGAAGCCCCTACATTCTTCACGACGAGTTCATCCAACCTTTCAAGAACCCACTCCCTCTGGATTGGATCGCTTAACAGGTAGGTATCCACGTTTTTAATGATCGGTTCTTCCTTCAAATAATATCGAATCATATCCGGTACATAGGAATATATCGCTTTATCATCGGCCACACCGTTTCCAATCGCATTCAAGATGGAGACATTCCCCTCTTTATAAGCAGCAATCAATCCCGGCACCCCGAGTAACGAATCCTCACGAAACGCCTCCGGATCAAGAAAATCATCATCTATACGGCGATAGATGATATCCACCCTTTTTAATCCCCGAATGGTTTTCATGTAAACCATGTTGTCTATCACGATCAAATCTCTTCCTTCTACAAGCTGGATATTCATTTGTTGTGCTAGAAATACATGATCATAATAAGCCGAATTATACATTCCGGCTGTTAAGAGGACTGCTCTAGGTTCAGTGTTTTTCGAGATGTTATTTGGCACATGCGACAATAAGGAGTGCTGTAAATGAGCAATTTGATTTTCAAGTGTGTTGAGAGAATGTTCAGAAAAAAACTCGGGGTAAACCTGACGCATAACATAACGATTTTGATACACATACGAAAGTCCTGAAGGATTTCGTAGATTATCCTCAAGAACTCGATATTCACCATGTTCATCTTTGATTAGATCGATTCCTGCCAAGAAGATATGATTTTGTAAAGGGCTATCAACCCCGCCTACCTGTTTATAGTAGTAATACGGGCTATTTTCTACCAGATGCTTCGGAATAATATTATCTTTTAAAATTCGTTGATCATGATAGATATCATCCAAAAAGTGATTAAGTGCTTCGACTCGTTGAATCATGCCTTTTTCAATCACTCCCCATTCTTCAGCAGGGATGATAATTGGTATGAAGTCAAACGGCATGGTGCGCTCCGTTCCGCTTTCTTCCCCATACACCGTAAAAGTAATTCCCTGTCTTAAAAAACTGAATTGAGCTGTTTCATGCTTTTCCCTATACTCTTCTTCTGAAAACTGTTGAAGAATTGAATGGAAGTATCGATAGTGGTCTTTTGGCTCTCCATTTTCCTGAAGCATTTCATCGAAAAAGGAGCCCGTTTCATAAGTTTTGAACAATGCTACACGCCTCCAAAAAATGTTATGTAAAGAGTAATGACTATTTAATTACGACAAATTTCATGGGATATCCTTCTTTTCTAACAATATTTTTACTAATAATTTAGATTTTTCTAATAATTGTCGATTGGTACCGTTTACATTTCTTCCTTTATAAATTTACAAGAAAAAAACTAATAGGTTGCCCTATTAGTTCCATCGGTTGAACCAATTTTTGACTCGTTGTTTATTCTTTTCGAGAACTTCCTGCGATGTTTGGTTGTCTTTTTGTTTTTTCCATTCAAAGAAAGAAGCAATGGCGATGAGGAGCCCTCCGCCGATGACTAAGTACAACCACCATGGCATCTGTCCCCACATCGAATTTGTATTCATATAGATATTGAACAAGATCGTTACGGTTCCCGCCAAGAAATATGATTTGTATTTCATCGTAAATCCAAGGAGGATCGCCGCTAAAGATATCGTCCCGATAACCAGTGCATCATATAGGGTGTTGCTTGCCATGGCATCTCCTATCATGATAATAAAGAGGACGAAGACGACGCCCATCTCGATATACTGCGTTAATTTGCCTCTATTAAAAATTTTCCGTAATAAGATGGTACTTATGATAAAGAGTGGCAGGATCTGTGCCTCTACCTCCAGGACATCCGGGAATGGAATCTTATCGATGATGACCCAATATGGATATAGACTGAGCACTATGGAAGCTGCCAAATAGATTTCCCTTTCCTTTACTCTCACCGTCATCGCCCTCATCAAGATGAAATAAACCGGCAATAAAAGAGAAACGAAAATGTCTAGAAGGATGGATTTAGATTCTCGATTATGAATATCCATCATCATCGCTACAAGGAAAAGAAATCCGTACACCCGGTAAAAATCGATTTGCAAAATGATCGCGCCTTTTTTCACGATTCCACTAAAGGATCTTCTACTTACTAACACCATTGCCGCCGTACATCCGAAAAGGACCCCAGTGCCAATGAATATGTCCAATGTTCCTGCATAGGTCATGATGGTCCAATACGGGTACAATCCAAGAATCCCTGCCAGCAATGCGTATGTTTCCCTCTCCTTTGCAGGGATCGTAAAGTGCCTCATCAAGATGAAGTACCCAATCAAGAAACAAGAAACAAGGACCTTGAGTGGCCAATACGTCGGTTCATTCATAAATGCTTCGACATTCATGGTCAGTAAAAAAAGCAAGCCATATATCCGGTATACATCCACCTTGATTCCTGATTCATCCTTCCTTACCAAGCCTGTAAAGAAATGTCTGCTCAACAGGATCATCACGAGCATACAAGCAAAAAGAACGCATTCACCCGTAATCAACGAAACCGTATGAATGTAATCCACGATGATAATGAACGGATACAGACTGAGGATCATCGCAAGAGCGGAATACACCTCCCTTTCTTTCCGTCCATTTGTAAAGCTTCGTATCAGGATGAAATAGCCTGGGATCAATAGCGCTACAAGGACTTTTAAAAGTGGATAAGATGGTTCATGCACGAGCACTTCCCCATTCATGGCAAGTAAGAATAATAGTCCATAAATGCGGAATGCATCGATTGCCGTCCCTGTTTCGTCCGTTTTAAACAGCCCTTTGAAGTATTGCCTGCTCAACAACAGCAACACGACCATACAGAGGAAATGGACAACCAGAGCTGTCACGGTCGGCAGCGAGTGGACGTAATCCCACATGTTGAAAAACGGATACAATCCGATGACGGCCGCTACACCTGAATAGATACCTCTTTCCTGTCTGCCTATCGTAAAGGTTCTCATCACGATAAAGTAAATCGGCAGCAGCAAGGATACCGTTATTTTCAAGATTTCAAATTCCGTAGACTCCCAGAATACTTCCCCATTCATATCAAGTATAAAGAACAAGCCGACTATTCTATAAAAATCAATGATTTGCTTGTCACCTGCTTGGTTGACCAAGCCCGTGAAATATCGTTTACTCATGAACACCATCCCAACAGCACAGGCAAACAGGACGGCCATTCCAAGAAGTATCGATAAAGTGCCCGCATACATCACATAGAAAATGAAAGCCATGCCGAGTGGAAGCACCACATAATTTTGCCAGTTCCTTCTCATGAGTAAATACCAAGCAAAGAGAAGCTGTATAGTCACCAAACCTACCCAAATGATTTCTCGATCAAGAGGGAATTCATACAGAGCCGTTTCAACAATCGACATGGCAGCCGTTATATGAATGAAAGGAATCAAATAAAACTCGATGATGCCTTTCCACTCTTTTTTGGAGACCGCCCATAAACCCGTAATGATTCCCGCCGTAATCATCAAGCAAATCGAAAAGACGAACCGTGTTGGCTCCATGTCGGTAAAAAACAGCTGGATTTGTAGAAACAGGACGGTAAATCCAAGATATGTGAAGAGGAACCTTTCCCATTTCACCTGGGTTCGCAGTGCACTCACATATAGGAGAAGTTGTGTGATAAATAGAAAGGGTGAAACATCAGACATCGTGATCAGGATGAATCCAAGCGGTATGGCAACAAGGTTGGCCAAATGGCTCGAATAAAGGAAATACTTTCTTCCAGTCTGTGAATGCCTCCCTATCCATTCCCCGACAAGGAAAAAGATGAATGGCCCAAACAGCACAAAACCAATCTGGTATGAAGTCTCACTGAAATCAAAGACCTCATATAGAGAACCATACAATCCCGCACTTGTAACGATGACCGGAAGCCAATAAAGAGATGTACGGTGCAAATAAACGGACCACCCGTTTATAGCCGTCGCAATAGCCAGTAAAACGGTGACCTCCAAAGGACTCAATGCACCATATCCGACCAGCAAGAAAGCCATGAAGGACAGGAACTGGCCACTAAAGAAAAAGGGAGGGAAGAAGATCCCCAATGATTTTTTCAAGGCATACGCTGCTCCGATGGAAATCAGGGCTACCATCATTAGATGCATGCTGAATGCCATATTCGACTGAAACCAATCGCTTCTTTCCATCAAATACGGGTAAAACGCGATAAGCCCCAATAAGAAGGAAATCGGAAATCCATATACACTGACTTCCTTGATTTGTCGAGCATCCCCTTTAAGATAGGTAAGAAAGAACGTGCCAGATACTACGATAAGACCGATGCCTACTTCTAGCCAGGCCATCTCGCTAAATTTGATTGTCAATATTCCCACCATGATCAAGGAAGAAATAAGCAAGACACTCTGTTTAAACAAGCCGTACCTTGCATGGCGATTGTATACATACAGACCGACATACAAAAGGATCTGAAGAAGGAACATCAGATTCAAAACAGCGGGGAAAGCAAGTGAAAACGCAAAACAAAGATAAAAGCATCCAAAATTAAAGACAGCAACCGCCGGATAGGTGAAGTTCCTATTTTTCATGTGCAGGGCAACATAAACCAATTGGGCAGTCACGATCATCAGAGCGATAAAAATCTGGGCATATTTTTCCTGATAGGCCATCGCATTGATATATAGGAAAACGATTCCGACCTCGACCAGGCTGGTCACCATGAAGCTTTTGGATAGCCCAGGCTCATTCCTTCTTGCCATATAAGTTGAAAGTGCCATGAAAATCAGCGGGATACTCGCATAAGCGATGACCATGTAATCGCTTAGAACAGAGTTAAAGACAAAATGGATATATCCATAAGTGAAGATGAAATTGAATGCCAGCTCATGATACTTCTTGTGGAATTTCACGGCCAATATCAAAAACAAGATAGAGATGACCATCAATGTAATCGAATAGACCAAGTTACTCGAAAATAACGTGAAGGCGACAAAGCTTTCCACGATGATCTTAAACTGGATGAATCGAAACAGATATGGCCTGAATAGGGCCAACACCTTTCGATTCTTCAGATATTCGACGTTCCATACCAGCAATAAATTAAATATACTGACCATCAATAACAACCACTCGATTGTCGGCGTCAAATAGGCAAAACCGAAATAACATGTGATGGCAAAAGTGAAAATGGAAATGAAAATGAATATTTTCGACTTAAAGTATGCTGCAATTCTGTAATAGATCCCTAAGCAAAGGAGACCGCCAAGAAACCCAAGCAGGCCTCCTCCCCCGCCTTCCAGGGATAAATACTCTCCGAAGATCTGATAATAGGAAGCTGATAAAATCGTAATCGGGATAAATAAACTGGCCAATGTCAGAAAAGCAAAAGCCGTTTGTTCAATTTTCAGCTTGGAAGCGATAAAGGCCATGCCAGTGAATACAACAGACACCATTCCGATGAACAAGACCTTCCACACCTCGTTCAAGTCCCCCCATGAACTGGTCGCCAAAATCAATCCGCCAAATAAGAGAAGAATGACTCCGGTAAGGAGAACGACGGAAATATTCCTCTCCCGTATCTGCTCCGGTGTCTTTTTCGGTTTTTCTGGGCGCACAACCTTTTTCTTCTGAGTCACCTGTGGCTGGGGAACAGTTTTTTCCACGGGAGCGCTTATGATGACCGGTTCCTCTAGAGGCCTTGAGTCCTTTTTCTCCTCGGTGGATTCCTCAACTCGTGGAAGATTTGGCAGATTAGGAGTCTCTTGTACCGTTTGCTCTTCCCCTGTCACGTCATCCACAGGCTGAACGGACGATTTTTCGTCTTCACGCTCCTGACTTTTCCTTGCAGGCTCTCTTTCAAGTTCAGCTTTCTTTTTTGCCTCATTCAGGCGCTTTTCCTGATAGATGGCCAGTTGAACATGCCGGTCATATGCCCGGCTGATCCGGATATATTCGGTTTTAGGAATGAGCCGCTTTTCCCATAAAGCTTGGAGCTCTTCTTGGAAAATCTGCTGCCTTCTTTCTAAACCCATTTCCTCATTTGAAGAATCAACCATCCAGAAACCCCTTCCTTCGCCATAGCTTCTTCCCATTTTATGTATCTACTACTTTTGATAATAACAAAAATTACCTATTTATAGAATATTAAACCATTTAATAACGAACAAGCCATCGATTTGACAGCCAAGGTTAGTCCCCCTACCCTATGTGTCCAGTTTCCTAGAAATAGAGAAACAAAGATAGCCCAATGCCACTAGTTCACCCCCACAATAGGTTCATTGAATCATATAATGCTACAATCCTTCTGGAGAGAATATCCAAGTACAAAAAGGGCGACCCACTAACGGTCACCCCCCAATTCCTATAACATTCTTAACTTATCTTCACTTCTTACGATCCATAAATAGACCATGATTGAAATCACAATCGAAAAAGCTGCCGTGACATAAATGCTTCGATACCCGAATAGATACCCGATCTGTCCGAACACGATGGCTCCTATTCCAACGCCCAGGTCAAAAAAGGAAAAGTACGTGGCATTCGCCATCGCTTTACGATTCGGAGCCGTTTTCTCGATTGACCATGCCTGCAAAGCCGGCTGCACAGAACCGAACCCCATTCCATAAAGCACGGCTGCGATGTACAGAACCGATTCACCCGGCATCCATGCCAATAGGAACATCCCCGACATAATAAGCAATGCGGAGGGCACGAAAATGGCCCGGTGGCCTCTCCGATCATATAAACGTCCGGAAAATAACCTCGTAACCATGAGTGCCAAGGCATACAGCAAAAAGTACCACTGAATGCCACTGACCCCTTTTTCCGCCGTATAAAGTGGCAGGAACGTCGCAATTCCTCCAAATGTGACGGATATGAAAAAGATTAACAGCGAAGGCTGCAACGCACTTTTTTCATAAATATCAAACCGTTTAGCGCTCAATGCGGCAATCGGATCTCTTTCCACTTTCTGATAGGTGATCAATGATGCCATGATCATGGCCAGTATTCCCAACAGCGAGCAGATCAGGAATAACTGTTGAAATGGAAGGACTGTCACAAGAAAAAGGCCAAGTGTCGGTCCAAGTGCAAGTGCTAGATTACCAGATAATCCGTAATACCCCATCCCTTCACCGCGACGTTTAGCCGGAATGATGTCAGAAGCAATCGTTCCGGACGCCGTTGAAGACAACCCCCAGCCGACTCCCTGAACAATACGCATCAAAAATAACAAGCCGATGCTTCCCATGAAACCGAAGGAACCCACAGAGAAGGCGAATATGGCCAACCCAATCAGAAAGATGATCCTTCTTCCCTTCGTTTCCAACATCTTGCCCGCAAATGGCCTTATAAGCAATGCAGAAAACGTGAATACCCCAAGGACTGCCCCAACCAGGCGGTCATCCCCTCCAAGTTGCTCAACAAACAGCGGGATCGTTGGCATCGTCATTTGGAAACCCATGAAGATACATAGATTCGCCAAACAGATCATGACAAAGTCACGCGTCCATATTCTTTCCGAACCTTTAACCCGTTCCTCGGCTAATGGTTCCCCCATATGATTTCACCTTCTATCCGAAATAGTCATTTCCAGTTTACTAAAAAAGGAAAAAATTAGCGATGAATTGAATTTTGAAGTGCCAAACGAATCAAATTATAACGCCCCGTTCAAAACGGGACCCCTTGTATCCTTATTTCTCCCTGCCCCTTACTTTTCATGAAAAATTTTTTTAACAGCATGCTACTTTTTCCTTTTTAGAGTTTATATAGACAGTGAACTCAAAATAAACCTCAATGGGCTAAAAAGGAGCCGAAAACTAATGATCTATGAAGAAACGTATCGCTATTTATTACGAAATGTAAACTCCACTGAATTCGACACATGCTTATACTCCGTATTGCATATGGATTGGGATGGCGTAATTCAAAGCCCGATTCACCAAATGGCCAAAGGAATAGGAACGACTGAAAAATACCTAAAGAAAATCATCAAGAGGCTATCATCGCCGCAGCCCGGTTGCGGACGTAGAATCTTCCTTCCGGTCGATCAGGGAATGGTGACGAAATACCAATTCAATTTAGGTCCAACCGGCAGCTTCACCAACAGAAAAGATCGATATTGTAAAAAATACCGTTTCTTCTATACTGATGCCTTTCGCAGTCTCCCCCTAGCGGCCAAGAGACTTGTACTTATGGCTGCCTTCACGATGTCCGTGAAAAAATCCGAAGTTGTCTCACTGAATTACGAGGAAGTCATTCAGTCGGGAAGTTCCCTGGCTAAAAGAAAGCATATTTACGAAGCGATGAGGATCATTAACGAAACATTGAACGGCACCATGGCCTTTACCATGGCTTCCTCCACTTTCAACCGTAAGGAATTCATCGTGGTTTCCTTCAAAACGGGCACACTTAACGAGTACCTCGAAAATCGGACAGAAAGAATGATGTTGAGAAAAACCATATATGAAGCGGGGTTTCTGGAACATATTGAGGATAAAGTCTGTATCGAACTGGAGCGTGTCGGAAAATATATTTTCCATTCGTTTCTTCATGCTGCAGAAGGACCTGTCAAAGACGAGCTATTGAAACTAGCGCGCTTCATCTATCAGTCTTCCCTTAAAAAGTTTGGCTGTGCCTTGAACGGCAACAAACCATTATTGGCTGAGCCGAAAGAGGCTTCCGCTTATTTCAGTACGATCGTATATAATGAAGCACTAGAACAATTGGGGGTATATGCTCACCAGGCTGCCTGCATAAAAGAGCTTGTAGACCGCGAACACTTTCATCGCGAGATTTCCGAGAAATCTTTGGACCGGCATGTAGATTATAGTGAAGTGGATGAGCATATTGAGCCCATTCGTGCGAAGTATAACCTGGCAATGGACATGTACCAGACGCTGAATAAATGGTGCGAAGACTGGGTGATTTCCCGGGTAAAATCCGCAATGACTGAAACAGGATCATCTAAGAAACGAATCTTAAACAACCAAAGTCCATCCGACTATCTCGACTATCTGAAAAAACATACATACGAACAACTGGAACGACACATGTCAGTGTACCGACACATCAATCACGGTGAATATGTTCTGGATATTTTACAACAGAAGAAAGAAACCCTCCAATCCTATTTCGCCATTCAGAAAGAGCGCCTGAAAAAATAAAGGGAATCATATAACTCAGTGAACACTGGCTTTTGGGCGAGTGTTTTTTGTCATGCATCCTTATCCTTCCTTTCACTCAGAAAACCCTATGTTCCTTCCCACATCGTCAGAGTCGATAGGATTTCCTCTGATTTTCTCTGCCCTTCCTATGAATAACCTGTATTCAGTTGTGGATAACCACCTCCTTCCTTCACATATCCGATACTTGTCTGTGAATAAAAAAGGAACGTCCCTACTTTTTCCTGATAGGCATCGATGAAACCAGTCATACCAACGGTTTTCTCATAAAAGTTATCCAAGGGTCTAAAGAAAGGGTCTCAATCACTTATCTAAAAAAAGTTCTGAATATCGTTATGAATAAGGGAATGAACTAGAGTCCCCCCTTCACCATAAGAAATATAGGTAGCAAGTAACGATGATCTAGATGAATTAGATAGTTCAGCACATATGCAAGCTAGGAGGTGTGAACGATTTCTATTTTTATTCATAAAATCGGACAAATCCTTTCATATTTTGGGTAAGTGATAAAGTAGATTCACCAATTCCAGAAAGGAGCTGACAGGTAGAGAAGCAAACAAGGCAGACGATACTTGAAAATTACTTACCATGGTTTCACATTTTGCAAACCTACTACACCCTTTTTTTCTCTGCACCTGACGCAGTAGAAGACAAGTAAAGGCATCTAACTGATTGAGCTGTAATGCGTACTGAGCTTCCATGAACTTGTATATCCATCCCCAAGGATACAAGCCATTTTAACTAACGAATAACGACCAGATCAGTTGGGTGCTTTTGTCATGAACGGACAAACGTCCCCCGCCTGGCAGGATTCCTGCCAGGCGGGGGACGTTTGGGTTACTACATTATTTGGTCACTTCAATTTTGCCGTTGTTCGATTCTAGATCAACCAGATTTTCTCCCTTTCCAATGACCGTATTCCCCTCATATTTATCGAGGATATTGATGGTACCATTATCGACAGATACCTTGAAGGTTGTATTCGTCGGTTCTTTATCCGTTTTAATGATAATCTTTCCATTGTCGCTCTCTAATTGAATGTTCCGATCTAAATCCTTTGTAACGAGCGATATCTTACCATTATTTGAGGAGCCCTTGAGATTGCCCTCTACATCATTAAGGTCCAACCTGCCATTTGCACTTTTTGCATCAATGTTTTCAGCTACAATCTTATTTAATTCAATCCGTCCATTATCCGTTTTCACTTTCAAATCCTTTATTTCCAATTCTGATATTTTCATCTTTCCATTATCATTATCGAAGACAAAGGAATCATACGACTTTTGCGGGACATATACGTATAAATGAGAGGATTGAAAGTTAAATCCAATGCTGAAGAGGTTAGGTTCCTTCAATCTAATGGTCAGCTTCTTTCCTTCCACGTCGGCAGCTAAATCCAACTTAGACACATCCACGCCTTTTGTGACAAGCTCCACTTTAATCTCTGTATCCGAAGTCGGAAGAACTTCTACCGTTGCATTATCCGAACGGACCTCGATATCCTTTACCATTTCGGCACTCACCTTTTTCTCTGTCGTAATCTCATCATGATTGGTTTGTGAATACGTAAAGAGACTGCCGATACCGCCAACGATCAATAGAAACAACGCAAGGATTGATAATTTTTTACCCATGCTTCACACCACCCTTTACAAGAGACACGTTAAATTTTAAGTAACGAATAAATCCTTTAGTAAGAGCTTTTGTTGCAATGAACATCCCCATGGCGATGAATATTCCGATTCCACAAATACCAAGTGAAGCAAACAAATCAAACAATCTAAATTCACCCATGAACAGATTAATAAGGATGCTAAGTGGAGCGAGGATGAACCCTAAAGATGCTACCCATCCCGAAAACACGACGCCCACCAGTGCAATGAAAGGCCCGAGGACAATCACAATATTGAAGAATCCCAATCCAATCACGGCCCATACTGCCCGTAAGATGTTTCCCGTGGAAGTCGTTTGTTGAACCATATCAAGATGGTAGGATGCCAGAAGCTCCTTGGCTATTTGTTTTGGGTTTCCTAGGGACGCTGAGATTTCCTGCTCCGACTTTCCCTTTTCCATTCCAATTGTGAAGTACTCTTCGTAATCTTGCAGGATATCCTGCCTTTCTTCTATAGAAAGCCTCTTTAGGGAAGCTTCCAACTGCTTTAAAAATTGTTCTTTATTCATTTGCGACACCTTCCTCGATTAATTGATTGACTCCATTAGAAAATTCATTCCACTCTGTCAGCAATTCGTGAAGGTATTCCCGCCCTTTATCAGTCAACTTGTAATACTTACGTGGTGGACCCTCTGATGATTCTTGCAAATATGTCGTAAAGTACTCTTCCTTCGTCAATCTTCGTAACAGTGGATAAACCGACCCTTCCGATATTTCAATCTGGTCTGAAATCTTCTGAACTAGCTCGTAGCCATATCGATCTTGCTTATCAAGCAACACCAGTACGCATAGCTCCAAGACGCCCTTCTTAAACTGTACATTCAATGCACCATCACTCCTTTCTGATATGTCTCGGTACTATTTAATGAATAGTACCTGACAGCGAATAATACATCTTATTCAATAATTTACCACATGCTACTGTTTAATGCAAGGTACTGTGGAAATTATTTTGTTAATTTTTTCAAGTTGTTTTTTCTTCTTACTTCATCTTCCCCGATTCAATCCGTATAATAGAAGGATATGGAAAGGGGGAATTGATTTGGTCAAAAAAGAAATAACCAAAAAGCAGTTTGAATTTCTTGAACAAGAATTTACCTACCTGCAAAATGGCGGGACCATTTCCGAGGAAGAGAAGAAAAAGATGTTAGCTTCCTATCATGTGAAGGCCTCTTTAAGTTTCGTCTCCATCCTATTAGCGATTGGAGCCGTCCTTTTAGGGCTTGGCGTCTTAACATTCGTGGCCAGCAACTGGATGTATATAAGTAAAGGCGTTAAATTCCTATTGATCATCGCCTGTTTGATTGGCGTGAATGTTGCCGGGGTCAGGTGGGAGACACGCTTTCCAAAAACCTCCCGAAGTCTGCATTATGTCGGGATTCTCATATTTGGAGCAGGTATATTTTTAGTCGAGCAGATGTTTAACATCAGCATCAATTTTAACAGTTCCTTTTTGTTATGGGGGATTGGAGCCATCTGCATCGGATATTACCTAAAGGACACCATTGTCCTCCTATTCACTTCATTTTTACTTTTCGTTTACCTTAATGGCAGCATCTTTCTTGATGAAACGTCTTATCCGCTGGCCATTATCATCCTTCTACCGGCGTTATATTTTCTAGTAAAGCAACTCAACTATCCTAGGTTTCTATCCTTTATCGTTAATGGCTTAACGATCAATGCCCTCATCCTTTTTCTCATGGAATTCGTACCTAAGCTAGTGGAGGGTAACGGGGATACCATCATTCTCTCGATTCTTTTTATCGTAGGAATCCTGCTCGCTTACATTCGCGTTCCAGTTAAGTTGCAGAGAATCACACATATTCAAGGACATCTCCTCCACGGGATTGCGGCTATCTTCTTAACTTACGAGCTTGCCATATGGTTTCCTTTAGCTTATTTTCTTTTTCTCCTTTACCTGATACAAAAAGGAAGCTTGACCAGTATCGTGATCATATGTGCATTGATATTCAGGTACTATATCGATTCCTTTGAATTCCTGCCGAAGTCACTGACCTTCATCATCGGAGGCCTCCTGCTCCTTGTGTTTGGCTTCTTCTTTGAAAAACAACGCCAAAAAGGAGGGGAATCCATTGAATCGTAATAAATTTTTGCGCCCGCTCATCGTATTCGCCATTCCTGTTTTGATTCTTATAGCCCTGGCCGTTCCACCCGTCTGGACAACTTTGTTTGGTGAAGAAATCAAAATCCGAACGGCTCCGATCGATCCGACGGACTTATTCAGGGGAAGCTATGTAGCATTAGGATATGAGATAGAATCCGTCACGCTCGACCAACTTGATGAGACGGTGAAAACTGATTTCCACAGTAAGAATGTCGGAGATTACAAAAGTGTATATGTTTCATTAAAACAAGACAGTAATGGGCATTACGGCGTCCACCATGTATCGAAGGAAAAACCGGATGAAGACATGTATCTCAAAGGAAAATTACAAATCCCCTATGATTTACAAAGGGCCTCGTCCATTCACATTAAATATGGCTTAGATAATTATTACGCTCCTAAAGACAAGGCATCGGAACTGGAAATGTCCGCTGCTACAAAAACGGCCATGGCCGTGGTGAAAGTGAAGAACGGAAATGCGGTATTGCAGGAAATCATCGTACCGTGATTACACATGCGAAAAGCATAGGAGGCATCGAATGAGATGCTTCCTATGCTTTTTTTTGGCAACATTATTTTATTTGATGAGCCTTTTAGCCCCGATATAGCGATCCTTCCAATACTTGTCGCTCATCTTCACGACCTTCACGCCTTTTGTGGTCGTTCCGACAAATGTACCGTTCCCATTATAAATGCCGACGAAGGAAACCTTGCCTTTCTTGCTACCGGTCGCATAAAACACCAAATCACCTGTTTTTAAGTTTTTCTGTTTTACAGCCTTTCCTTTCTTATACTGTTCCGCACTGGTTCTTGGAATTTTCATGTCTGTCGCCGCTTGTTTATAAACATATTGAGTGAGTCCACTTGCATCGAATCCTTTTGGTGTCGTTCCGCCATATTTATAAGGGCTTCCCACTTGTTTTGCTGCTACTGCAGCCACTTCGTCTCCATAATTAATGGACGCCGAAGCATTGGCCGGACTGAAAACGAAAGCTACCAACAATGCGGCAAGTGCAAGTACGGCCACAAGCCATTTTGAAACAGGTAATCTAAGACTCATCTTTTTTCTCCCCCAATCTGTAAATGAAACACAATTTTAAATATATGAAGTACATTCGCTTTCATTCCTTGATTCACCTTTTTTTCAAAAAAAAGCTTTGTATTGAGGATGAACTCTACAATCCAGACAAAAACTTAGAAACTTCTTAGATCAAATATAAAAAACGACGCTGTTAAATTATGTTAAATTAAGTATAATCATGTATGAACCATTGTAAGTAATTTCAATAATAGACTGGGGGTTTTTTATGAGGAATAAAAAGAAAATAATCATCATGACATTATTTTCAGCTTTGCTGTTCTGCATGGTCATCGTTTTGAGTTCTCTTTCACCACTAGCGGATACAGGTAAAAATGCGAATCAATTTAATTCTATCGGGATGTGGCTTTCCATTGCGATGATGCTGGTACTGTATTTCGTCCCATTGCTCCTGTATGTTATCGGCTTGGAGTGGATGAAATATGTAATGGCCGTATTCTGCTCATTATCCTTACTGTCTTTGTTACCCATGATCGGCATAGTCGTATTTCTTGGTGTAATGGAAGGCTTCACTTCATCACTCATCGGCGTGGTCATCGTCAGTGGGATGAATGTACTCATCAATACAATCTGGTTCTTCACGGCATTCTCTAAAGGAAGCAAGACTTCCATTGGAGGAAGTTTGAAAAATCCTATTCAAAATTAAAAAAAGAAACCAGATATCACCGTTCCATAGATAGGTGGTGATATCTGGTTTCTCCGCTTTCTTTGATTCAAGAAGGATGATCTACTATTTAGGTTTCTCGTATTTCTTAGCCTCATCACTGTCGCTCATGCCTTGTGTCGTATGGTCAATTACGCCGCCGATTCCAAAAAACGTAAGCGCAATGAAATTAATGATCCCCATAGCCCCGTTCAATGCATCATCGGTGATGGTAAAGCCAATCGGGTGTATAAAGTTATTGATAAACGCAGCAACCATCTGCGTTACCATCAAAACACCTGGCAAAAATACAGTAAAAATAAACGTAGGATTTTTAAAACGAACTTTCCAGTTAATCAATTTTCTCTATCCCCTATTATCAGTGCCGTCCACACTACAATGGTACGAACTTGCTATATCATATGCTGCTTGTCCTTTTAGCGTTCGAGAAATTCATGCCCCCCTAGAAAATCCCTTAGACCAAAAAAAGGAGATCCATCCAAAGACAGAACTCCCTTTTAAATCCTTATAGCATCACCACACCTCACTTTAACAAATAGGTGACGGCTTCCTCTAGTTCAACAAATTCATCCGTATGCCACTGCATGTTTTCCTTTTGAAAATACGCTTCTGTTTCGAGTGGCAAATTAGACGTAATCATCCGCAATCCCTTTCTTTCTATTTCCCCTGGAATGGAGAATGCCGGCAGATCCTCTGTTAACCAATACCGTTTATATTGCTGTCCCAACTGATCCTTTTCGAAATGACCGATGAGCTGGCCGTGATTCATGAAAATCAGGTAATCAGCAAGTTTGCGGATGTCTTCCATTTGATGGGTCGAAAAGAAGATGGTTTTCCCTTCCCTCTCCATCCACTTAATCAAAAAATTCATGTATCGCTGTTTTGAGATGATGTCCATAGAAGCCGTTGGCTCATCCAGGATCAATAGTTCGGCATTTCTTGCTAAAGTCAGCGCAGCTATTAGCTTTTGTTGATTTCCCTGAGACAACTTTCCATACTTCTTATTCAGGGGGACCTCGAAGGTTGTGATCACCTCGTCAAACAATACCTTATCCCAAGTGGGATACCATCTAGAAGATAACCGCAGTAATTCATGCCCCGTAAACGAATCGCAGCCAATCAAAGCTTGCGGCTGATAAGCGACTTTTTGTTTCCAGGCTTCATCTTCCTGCTTCGTATTCTTCCCAAAAATGATAATATCACCAGCATCTTGTCGCGCCAATTGCATGACCATCTTCAGCAGTGTACTCTTCCCGGCGCCATTATTCCCAATCAAGGCTGTCACGGTACCTGGCTCTAGCGTCAGATCAATCGGTCCCAACGAAAAGTCCTCGATTTTCTTTTTGACAGAATGAATCTCAAGCGACGTTGTCATGGTTTCCCCTCTCCTTTTTCCGTTTTGAGCTCTTCTATTAAACCCGTAAAAATCTCCTCAATTTCCTTGAATGAATAGTTTTGTTGAAGTGCAGCTTCAATGCTATTTTTCATGGCTTCCTGGACTGATTTTATTTTCACACTGCGGAGTAGGCTTTCCTCAACGTCTGCCACGAACGTCCCTTTTCCCTGGATTGTTGTGATAAAGCCTTCCGTTTCTAAATCTTGATAAGCTCTACGGGTCGTGATGGCACTGACTTCCAGATCTTTAGAAAGCATCCTGATCGATGGCAAAGGTGAACCCGAAGACAGCTGTCCGCTTGCTATCAAAGCTTGGATTTGAGCCGTTATCTGATGATAAATGGGGATTCTTGATTCTTTTGATAAACGAACCGGCAGCTCCACTTTACTTCTCCTCCCTATATATCATTATTTTAGATAATCAATTTGGAACATTTTCTTTTTCATATATCGCTTCCAGAAGTAATAGCCCCCGACCGTTACGACTGCCGAAATGAGAATCGACCCGATCGCGAAGTTCTTAGCGGCTTCCATCGCCCAACCGACAACTCCCCTATCTGTTTTCAAGGATAACCACACGAGCACGGACGTCACTCCACCATAAAAGACTACACTATATATACCTAACTTAATCGGGGTGATTCGTTCCCCTACATCACTTGCTGCAAAAACGAAAGAGGACGAAACACCAAAAGCCAGCCAGATAATCGAGAAGGCAACATACTCCAAAACAACCATGGATTCTAGAAGTCTTGGAGTAAATAATAACAAGAACAAAACCTGGAAAGGCAGACTAGGGAACAGCATGTGAACAAACCGGCTTTTAATCAATACTTCCTTTTCGATAGGAAACATATTTAACATCATGAAAAACGGGGACACCCAAACATCTCCCTCCACCTTTTGAAGCTGCAATTCTTTCGGCCTTACCATGAAGGCCACACAACCAAATGACAATATAAAACCAATGTCGGTCAAAAGTGATGGTGCCTGTGTCTCCACTTCCAAAACCCATGAATAGGAAGCAGCCAGTACAAACAGTGCAAAGAATAAACATAGCGTGCCGAACCAAGATTTCCTCCATTCGATACTTGCGAGCCAAAAAGCATCTTTCCATGTATTCATCATCTAAACTCCTCTCAAATTGTTATGGTGTTTATATCTATATACACACTATATGTTAAATACATACAATTATCAACCATAAAAGTAATTTATAGGTAAAAAAACTGATAGGCTCATAGAAAAGCTTAATCCCTTAGCACTTGTATATGGGAATTTTTGAAACCTTTCTAACAGGGTAGCCGTAAATAAAATAGGAGGTGTACCATGAAAAAGTATGCGATATTCATATTGAGCTTCTTGTTTCTCTTTACCTTGCTACACATTTCAGCAGGTCTATTATTAACCGCTACATACACTCCCAATCCCACCAACGCACAACTGAGCCTCCCATTAACCCAGGAAGTGACTTTTGGTGACCAGTCACAAATCCCGACTTTATTGATTGCAACAGTAGCGGCCACTTTAGCTTACCTAGTCCCAACGAAATGGGGAAAGAATTAAATAACAAGAAAAGACCGTTCAACTATATGAACGGTCTGGAAATACCTAATCCGAAATAACAAATGACATTAGGCTTAGGATCTTCCATCTAATCCTGCGCCACTATTCGATGGTCTATCAAAAACGCCCCTATCCGTTCGGCCGCTTCTGTCAATCTCTCAACCGGCTGGACAAGGGCCATTCGAACATATCCTTCACCCTGTTTTCCAAAAGCATCTCCTGGGACCACGGTTACACCCGCCTTTTCAATCAGTTTATAGGCAAAGTCGCGTGACTTCCATCCAGCCGGAATGCGGGCCCAAATGAACATTGTCGCAGCAGTTTTCGGCACGTGCCAACCGGATTTTGCGAGACCCGATATCAAGGCGTCACGACGGGCTTCATATACGTTCACCTGATCGGACAACAAGGAAAGGTTGGAGGTAAGTGCCATTTCGGCCGCCTTTTGAATCGGGTAAAAGACCCCATAATCGATATGGGACTTCAAAGTCCCTAAGATGTTCAGTACTTCTTGATTTCCGGCTGCATACCCAATACGGCAGCCGGCCATATTGAACGTTTTTGAAAGCGAATTGAACTCGATTCCAACCTCCTTTGCACCCGGGATGGATAGGAAGCTGATCTGAGGATGATCATCGAAAATCAGTTCTGAATAGGCAAAGTCATGTACGACCAGAATGTCGTTCCTGTTTGCAAAGGAGACGACCTCGGCAAAAAAGGTTTCATCCGCAAGGGCCGTGACTGGATTTCCTGGATAACTAAGAATCATCAGCTTCGTCTTGGCCAAGATATCTGCCGGAATATCACTCAGCTGGGGCAGAAAATGATTCTCTTGCGTAAGCGGCATCGGATAGATCACGCCACCTGCAAGATTCACACTTGCTTCATATATCGGATAGCCCGGATCGGGCACCAACACATAATCGCCCGGGTCAATCATCGCAGTCGCCAAATGGGCAAGTCCATCCTGCGATCCCATCAGCTGCAATACTTCCGTATCCGGCTCAAGATGCACCCCGTAACGCTGTTCATAAAAAGAACAAACAGCATCATGGAATTCCGGTATTCCCTTCAACGTATACCCGTATGCAGTTGGATCTTTTGCATACTTTACAAGTGTATCTCTTACAAAGTCCGGCGGAGGCATATCCGGACTTCCGACACTCAAATCAATAACATCCTTGCCTTCCCTCAACGCCTTTTGTTTACGGTTCGCCAGCTCCGAAAAGATTCCCGTTTCGAAATTCCCTACTTTTGCAGATGGAGTAATTTTCATGATAATTCCCCTTCACCTCGTGTTTTTTATCTAGTGCTTTAGTAAATGTCCTGTTCCTAGCTTGTCAGCTATATAGGTGGAATTTGTTCTTTACGTTATCTAAACAGTTCGTGGTTTCGTTCACGAATCCCTCCAAAACCTTCATTATGAAAGGATATCTTGAATATTGAACAAACCAACAGGTAGACTCATAGATTCCCCTTAATCATTTACACCATTTACCATTTATTATAAAATGTAATGGGAAATATTATCAATATATGAATATATATAGAAATGCAATCGGGACGTACTACATGTTGAAATGAGGATGACACTATGGGTTTTAAGGATTTTATAGGTAAACAATTTCTTGATATTATCGAATGGGAAGACGCCACCAACGATACCTTGGTCTATAAGTTCCCCATGAAAGATAACGAGATTCAAAATGGGGCACAGTTGACCGTACGCCCAGGCCAAAACGCCGTTTTCGTTGAGGAAGGAAAAGTGGCTGATGTATTTAGCGAAGGAATGTATAAGCTTGAGACGAAGAACCTCCCTATCTTAGCAGACATTAAAGGCTGGGCTTTCGGATTCAAATCCCCGTTCAAAACCGATGTGTACTTTGTAAACACCAAAAAATTCATCGATCAGAAATGGGGGACATCCAACCCGATTTGGATTAATGATCCAAAGTTTGAACAAGTGGAAGTCAAGGCCTTCGGGACCTTTGGTTTTCGGATTGAAGACCCCAAGATGTTCATTCATACCGTCAGTTCCACAAACAAGATCTATAAGTTGAATGAACTAAAAGGGCAATTGAAGGAATATGTCTTAAGCGAATTCTCCAATGTCGTTGCCAAACAAGGTGTGACGATCACCGAGTTATCCCAGAACTATCGAGTGATGAACGATGCGATGAAACAGGAACTGGAAAACGAATTCACGGATATGGGACTTGAAATCGTTTCCTTTACCGTCACCAACATTTCCTTGCCGGAAGATTTAACGAAGTTCTTGAAAGAAAGAACGCGCATTAACATGATGGGTGGCATGAACAACTACAAAGATGTCAGAAAGCTTGATGCCTTAGAGAATGTTTCTGAAAAGGAAGGCTCTGCCGGTGATATGATGCAAGCCGGGATGGGACTTGGTGCCGGCCTCGGTTTTGGGCAACTCATTTCCCAATCTCTTCAAGGTGGAAACCAGAACAATGAACCATTGCACACGGAGAAAACGGCACCGTCTGAACAAACCGAAAAGTGTCCTGAGTGTAATCATGACAATCAAAAAGGCGCAAAATTCTGTGGCAATTGCGGAACGAAAGTAGAACGAAAGGCTGTTGCCGCCTTTTGTACGGAGTGTGGCCATCCCAATACGCCGAATTCTAAATTCTGTGCAGAATGCGGGAATAAACTAAAATGATGAAGAAATGGAACATTCACTTGATCATCACAATGCTTTTCGGTTTCACCTCCCTCCTCATCTTTCCCGTCGATGTAACACTAGCCGATGTAGGGAATGGTGTATCGCATAATGAGGAACCGGAAGACGAATTCGTCAATACTTCCACGACTTCAGGGGAAGGCATCGACTTATGGTTTTTGTTTTACTTTCTAAAAAAATATCCCGTATTGGGAGTCATTTTGATCATCGCTTTCTTTGCCTATAAAAAATTCGGTAAAAGCAGCCAACAAACACAACGAAGAGGCACCACATCCAATAGGAATACCGTAAAAAGCCCAGAGCCTGCCTACCGGCCTGTAGACGCTAATCTTGCAGGATTGAAATCGAAAGATCCTCTGTTTCATGATGAAGTGTTTTTATCGAAAATCAATAATATGTTTCTCCAATTACAGCAAGCTTGGATGGAGAAACAGTGGAACAGTATCCGACCGTTTGAAACGGATCCATTATTCAATATGCATAACCGGCAATTACAGTCCTATATTGACCAGCATAAAACGAATGTGGTCGAAAATATCGCCATCCTTGAATCGAAAATCGTTCGCTATGAAAATGACGGATCCAATGACGAACTCGATGTATATATCAAAGCCCGGATGAATGATTACGTAATCGATGATCACACCAAGAAAGTCCTCAAAGGCAATCCTGACCGGGATATTTACATGTCTTATATCTGGACACTGATCCGGAAGGAAACCGTATTGACCGAGACTCAAAAAGAGAAATATGATGTGACGCAATGTCCAAACTGTGGGGCGAATGTCAGTATCAATGCATCCGGACAATGCGAATATTGCGATAGCGTAATTTCAAGCGGGGAATATGATTGGGTGCTCTCCAAGATCAAAGTCATCAGCCAAAAATAAAAACGAGTAGGAATTTCCTAACTCGTTTTTTCTTATTTATGTTCTTGATTAGATGCTTGTTTCCACTGATCGTTTCCTTGCATGGAACACTTGATAAAGGACCAATGCAAACAGTGATAGGATCGCACCGGATATAAAAGGTAAACCGATGGAGATGGAGAATAACCAACCACCTATAGGAGGGCCCGCAATCCTTCCGAATGAATCAAAGGAAGAAAGTAAGCCCGTGACCCCACCATGGCCGGATGTTGAACTTTTAGTGACCAGTGCCGAGATGGCAGGGCGGATGACACCGTTCCCCAATCCGAAAATCGTCAGGAAAATCGCCGATGTCCAGAAATTAGTCGAGAACAAGATGAGCACAAATCCAATCGCCGATACGACAATTCCGATTCGAATGACGTTTCCTTCCCCGAACTTCTTGGTCATCGGTCCGATTAATCCACCTTGAACAATCGCACTACCGAATCCCATGATCATAAAGATATAACCTAATTGAACAAGACTTATATCAGCCTTTTGGGCTGCAAAATAAGCAAACGTCGTCTCTAAGCCCGCCATGGAAAGGGTAATGATCAATTGCAGAATAAACAGGACGCTCATCGGACCTTTAAAGGATTTCCACATGGACACCTTTTCTTCCGTCCGGTGGGATCTTTTTTCTTCAGTAAGCGATTCTTTCAGTAATATCATGACTAATATGAGGGTAATGATGGATGAAATGCCGGCGATGTAAAACGGCATATTCAAACTCGTCTCCGAGAATATCCCACCAATGGCCGGACCGAATATGAAGCCAAGTCCTGTAGCGGCCCCAATGATTCCCATCCCTTTTCCCCGTTCTTCAGGTGTCGTAATATCTGCTACGTATGCCATGGCAGTTGGCATATTCGCTGAAGATAAGGCACCCCCGATAATCCTGGCGATGAATAACACCAGTAAAGAATCCGCCGATGCCATGATGAAAAATGAAACAGCCAAGCCTGCGATCCCGATCATCATAACCGGCTTCCGGCCAATCCGGTCAGATACGCGGCCCCACATTGGTGCGAATATCAATTGCATGAACGAATAGACAGCCATCAAAAGACCAAGCTCTGTCGGGCTTCCTCCCACTTTTTCAGCCAGGAAAGGCATGACGGGAATGATGATTCCAAACCCAACCATGACTAAAAACATCACTAAGAAAAGAACGGGTAATACCTTTTTTGTTTCCATGATTTATCTCCCTCTATTCCCCATTTGGTAGAATCTTCTGTTAGATTTTATATGTATCCACTTTACCATCCATTCTATTATACAACTATCCCTTTACACAGCATTGTTTCATACTATGTTCATTCGTTTTAATCTAATAATGATGTCGTCATCCCTACATATTATCCCTCATCATGTAAAAATACACTCAATTTTGGAGACACGAATAAATAAAGAAGCCCAATCCAAAGATCGAGCCTCCATTATCCACTCTTACTCACGGAACCAATTCGCCCCTTCATCCATATGTACAAATGGTATGGTGGTATCAATCACACCCATGATTCTTTCTTTTTCAATATCTTCTCCTGCAAGCCATTTTGCAAAGTCCAAAACCGTAGGCTCTTGATTGCCGCCCAGTGCAATCCATGCTTTCATTTCACGCGGCAAATAAACCGACGTATGGATCGTCCCAGCCCAGCTGCTATACAAATCGGAAAAAACACCCTGATTGGTGTCGTTAAACAAACGAAATGCTTCATATGTATCCGAAATACTATCCTGTTGTTGATGGATAGTGTCCAATCTCCGTTTCGAATCCACAAGATGATGACGGTTTTCATGCTTCAGGATCTCAAAATGATTGGTGCAGGCAGTCGCTGTCCGGACCTCCACATTTCTTGGGGACGTTTCTATTATAAAGCTCTTCCCGCTTCCATCATGAACGACATAGGTGAATGAATGTCGATGCGGAATTTCCTTCAGCATCGCAACGGCTTCCTCGACATTTGCACAAGACTCCAATATCAATCGGCCAATCATGCAGCAAATGAATCCATCGCCGGGATTTTTCCGATTCATGAAATTATATCCCATCGATAGCCCTTTTTCGTTCATCCCATCCATCCGTCCAGTCCCGCGTTGGCTCGGACCGATGCTCGCATACCCCTGGTCCGTCGGCTGGAATAGCACATAACGTCCCTCATAGGTTTTCGGATGGTAATCATAATTACGCACCAAATACGAATCGCCTGTCATGATCGAACAACCTGATCGAACATAATCCAATCTATAGCCGCCGAACTCCTGGAGAACACGTTCGATTGGCCATTTTAATGCTTCTTGGAACCCGAGTATTTCTTCCCATACGCCAGGTGCAAATGAAGTAATTGCATTTTTGACCTCTTCCTCTTCAACCGTAAAACGTGGCTGCCTTACTTTCCACTGATCTTCACGATTTTTAACAGTGAGGGAATCCTTTAACTTTTCCCCCTGCATGAATCCAAAGTCATAATGCGTACCCCTAAATTGTAGTATTTCACTGTATAGGTGCTTCACGAATTATCCCTCTTTTATCCTAGTGGTTATCTCCCATTAAGAATACTCGATGTATAGTTGAAAATAAAGAAACTAATGCTTTTTATTTAGAAATTACTCACTGATTCGGTGGGATATGGTTTTAAAACCATTCAAAGGGATGATGGCCTCTATGAGAATGACCCCTATTAATATAACAAGTGGCGTGGAAATAATTCTGTAAATGTAAGAGTATTTCGGTATAGTAAAAAAAAAGGTTACTATGAATCTGAAGGAGATGACTATTTATGGCTTGCCCAATAACGATTTATAAAAATGATAAGCTTTTATTTGAAGCCATCCGTTTTCTGAGCGCGGACCATTTCCTTAGCATTATGATTAGCCGTTACCAACTCTTCTTCTAGAAAAGGGACTGTAGCAATACTTTCATTGAGGTCGGCACCGATAATATCTCCTGGAATGCCGCAAAAAAAGCCCTGCAAGATGATTTTCATCCTGCAGGGCTACTATTAGTTTTCGTCTATTTCATTACGTTTTTTCTTGAATAGTTTCGATAATACTTCGTAAACGATTGGAACGATAAGCAATGTTAATAGCGTTGAACTTGCTAATCCACCAATTACAGTAATACCAAGGCCTTTTGATATTAAACCGCCGCCGCCTGAGCCAAATGCTAATGGCATTAATGCTCCGATGGTTGCAATGGCCGTCATCAGGATTGGACGGAGTCGTGTTGCGCCAGCTTCTAGAATGGCTTCACGCATACTCATACCATCTCGTTCCATATGAATGATCCGGTCTACAAGTACGATGGCATTTGTTACAACGATACCAATTAACATGAGAAGTCCCATCATGACCGATACCGAGATCGTTTCACCAGCGATTAATAAACCTACAAACGAACCAATGACCGTAAACGGTAAGGAGAACAGGATAGCAAATGGTGCGACACCCTCACGGAATGTGACAACAAGGATGAAGTACACGATTGCGATTGCTGCGATCATGGCTAAACCAAGTTGGGTAAATGTTTCTGACATATCCGCTGCTACACCGGCTACACCGATTGTCACGCCTTTTGGTAAGTCTAATTTATCAATGTCTTCATCTATTTCAGAAGTAGCCTTTGAAATATCTTTATCTGTGATGGTTCCTGAAACAGTGGCGTAGTATTCACCTTTACTACGGGCCAATGTATTCAACGTGGTTCCTTCTTTAACCGTGACCAATTCAGAAAGTTTCATCGTCGTACCTGTTGCGGTTGGTACTTTTTTATCTAACATATCATCAATTGATTTTGGCTGTTCGTCTTGATCTTGCTGAACGATGACTTCTACTGACTCACCGTCTTTTTCAATGGTTGTTAATACTTCTTCTTGGGTAGAAGGGCTTAACATCCCAATGATTTGAGCTGTAGTTAATCCATACTTCAATAATTCATCTTGTTCTACTTTGAATGTATATTCCACATAGGCATCCTCTGTACTAGAAGAAACGTCCTTTAAGCCGTCATTTTTCTTCATAACGCCTTCTACTGTTTTTACCGCGTCATTTAATTTACCTAAATCTTCACTGTAGAACGTGTAGCTGACTTCATCACTCGCCACAGACATAGACGAGAAGTTCTGGCTCTTCCATTCGCCTGATTGACCAATATTGAAGACATATTCTTCAATCTCTTCCCGTACTTCCGGGAAGTTTTTCATGTCTGGGTCAAAGATCAGGTACATGAGGGCACCGCTTCCGCCCCCGCCCATCATTGCGGCCATGGAGTCGCCATCCTCTGTTACGGATAACTGAACAATATCAATCTCGTCACGTTTCAGTAACTTCTTTTCCACCACTTCAAGGTTCGCTAATGTTTCTTCTTTGAGCTCCCCTGGTTCTGGTGTGTAGGTTAAGTACATCACTTTTTCTTCTTCGCTACCTAAGAAACTAAAACCGATTAATGGCGTTAACGCCAAACTGCCGGCTAATAGAACCACAGATATGATGGAAGTGATCACTTTATGATTCAATGTCCATCTAAGAACACGTTTGTATCCCTTAGCTAATTTGCCAAGCTCTTTATGATTACTCTCGGTCTTCTCACCATATAATTTTTTCTTAAATAAGAAGTGAGATAATGCCGGCACAATCGTTATGGCAACGACTAACGAAGCCAAAAGGGCAAATGTCATGGTTAATGCAAATGGCGTGAACAGTTCGCCTACCATACCGCCAACGAAGATAAGCGGAGCGAATACCGCAACCGTTACTAATGTTGATGACATGATTGGCTTGAACATTTCGATTGTCGCTTCTCGCACCAATGCACGACCCGTTAATTTTTCATCTTTCAAATGCATGCGTCGGTAAATATTTTCAACAACAACGATCGAGTCATCGATTACACGTCCGATGGCAACCGTAATCGCACCCAATGTCATGATATTTAATGTGATTCCCAGGCCATTTAAGATTAGGAAGGCCATAAAGATTGAAACAGGAATCGAAATGATCGAAATGATCGTCGATTTAATGTCCCTTAGGAATAAAAGGATGATTAATATCGCAATTAAACCGCCGAATAGCGCTTTTTCTATCATCGTCGAAACGGATTCCTCAATTGGTTCCCCTTGGTCAAGACTGACATCGACAACTAGGCCATCAATCTTTTTCTCTTCTTCTTTAATTAGATCTTTTACATCGTTAACCACGTCAACTGTGTTTGCTTCCTGCCCTTTGACAATTTGAATGGCAATCGCATTTTCACCGTTCGTACGTGATACGGATTCTTCTTTCCCAACTAGCTCAACTTTAGCAATATCGCTAAGTTTCACAAAAGGTGCTGGATTGCTAGCTGATGGTGTTACAGGAATAAGCATTCCCTTCAATTCTTTAGCTGTCATGAACTTACCGTCTACTGAAACGGCCTGTTCCCCTTCTTCGAATTCGTAAAGGCCTAATGATACAGCTAAATCACTTGCCTGAATCATTTCCTTTACCTTATCTTCCGTAAGGTCCAGTTTAGCCATTTTTGCTTCGTCATACGTTAATTCAACTTCTTCTATATGCTGGCCAGTGGTAGTGGCCGAAGCAACCCCGTCGATTTTCTCGATTTTTGGAAGTAAACTATCTTCCACGGTTGACGTTAATTCAACAATATCCTCTTTTGTACTGCTTACACTCAATGCCATAACAGGCATCATGTTTAAGCTGATGGCTGTAATCGTCGGCTCTTCCGCTTTCTCCGGTAACTTTACTCCGTCAATTGCCGATTCAAGAGCACGCTTCGCCTCATCCATATCGATCCCATATTCATATTCCACTTGAATATTGGACATATTGGAATACGAATTGGAATAAACGGCTTTCACGTCCTCAAGCCCTTCAACCGCTTCCTCTAATGGTATCGAGACCTCATCCATCACTTTCTCTGGAGTAGCACCAGGATATACACCCATCACCGTTAAATAGGGAATTGTAATATCCGGGATTGTCTCCGTTTTCATTTGCGTACCCGAATAAATACCAGATACCGTAATAATAATTGTAAGGAGCCACACTGCTAGTTTATTCCTTAGAACAAAATTGACTAAACCTCTCACCTTTACACCTACCCTTAATTGACTTATCAAACATATTTACTTATACTAATGACTAATTAGTCATTTGTCAACAATATGACCTAGGAGCGAATGGAATGATTAAAAAGGAACTCATAATGGAAACGGCCATCGAACTCTTTGCAAAACAAGGGTTTAACGCTACCTCCGTACAGCAAATCACCGATCACTGCGGCATTTCAAAGGGTGCCTTTTATTTATCTTTTAAATCCAAAGATGAATTGATTATAGCGCTAGTCGATTATTTTATGATACAGCTCGTCTCAGATATTGACCACGTAGTCAAAAACACAGCAGATGAAGACCTTTTATATGAATTTTTCTATACCTCATTTAAATCTTATCTGAACCATACAGACTTCGCTAAGATTATTTTTAAAGAACAAGCACAATCATTAAATGAAGAGCTCATAACACGAATTCAACACTATGAAAGAATCAATGAAACGAGTATCCTCTCATTGGTTGAACGACTATATGGGGACGATATCATTCAAACAAAATATGATTTAACCTATTGTATAAAAGGATTCTTGCAACAGTATGCTGTTTTATTTTTATTCTATAATATACCGTTGGATTTAGTCCGACTCTCGCAATCTCTTGTGGAAAAAACGAATATACTGGCAAGGCATTCAACCATTCCTTTTATTTCACAAGAATTGACGGAAATAATCAGTCCTGTCATGTGCGAAGAAATGACAAAGGAACAGCTACTCGATCTTATGGATAATAAGATTGAGGAAATCGAAGAGTCCATTGAAAAAGAATCCTTACTCCTGCTCAAGGAGCAACTGATTGAACAAACTTTCGGACCGGCCATCATAAAAGGATTGCTCGAGAACCTTCACGCTCATCCACATTGCAAGTACCTAGCTTATTTACTACGCCAATATTATAATTTTTAACTCTAAAGAAGGGGAGAAGGCTTTGAATTAAGCTTTCTGCCTTTTTTCTATGCACTTACTCTTTATATTCATCCTTAGGTACAATTATTATCACCCTCCATTTATTTTATCATGTGTTTCTAACTTTCTTTCATTTGAATGTTCTCATTCTTGTCTTTTTTTCAACAATTGCTTGGACAGCTTTCCAACAAGTCCGATTTATGACTTTTTTTAAAACAACTCACCATTTGGGCTCCCCTTCATAATCTGTATCAGGAAGATTTTGAGGGAGATGGATTATGGGATGGGATTGACGGCTCTCCATTGGATTTATGTTTTATTCATCGTGTTGATCATCGGGTTTATGGTAAAGCGTCGGGATACCACCCTCATTTGCATCGTTGGCATCTTCATTTTGGCGCTCGTCTCTACAGGCAGTTTGGCTTCCTCCATCAGTGGCGTATTCAATAGTTTCGCTTTCGCCATTACCGAGTTAATGTCGACCATTTTAATCATTTCCATCATTGTTGCCATGAGTACAGTCTTAACGAAATCAGGTATCAATGATGTCATGATTGCACCTTTTGCTAGATTCATTAAAAACCCCACACTCGCTTTTTGGGTGATTGGAATCGTCATGATGGGCATCTCCTGGTTTTTCTGGCCATCCCCTGCCGTCGCTTTGCTTGGTGCCGTGCTGCTACCGGTAGCATTGCGGGCCGGATTGCCTGCACTAGGCGTAGCGATGGCGATGAATTTATTTGGCCACGGCATTGCGCTTTCGGGTGATTTCGTCATTCAAGCGGCACCAAAACTCACGGCTGATGCGGCTTCGATTCCGGTCGGTGACGTCATTTCAGCCAGCATCCCGCTCGTCATCACAATGGGCGTCGTGACCACGGTTTCAGCGTTCATCTTCTTGAAGCGGGATATGCGGCTTGGTCGCATTCAGCCTACCGTACAGGAAACACTCGACGAAGACCAGGATGGGATGAATGAAGAGTTACTTACGATAGGACAGAAGAGGTTTTTTGCGATATTCATTCCATTGGCCTTTTTACTGGATGTCGTCGCTCTTTGGCTTCTGAAATTACAAGGCGGCGAAGCAACAGCATTGGTTGGCGGAACCGCCGTTTTTATCTTGCTGATCTTATCTCTCGTGGCCCATGGCCATCTTGGCCTTGAAAAATCAACGAGCTACTTGATTCAAGGGTTCCAATTTGGCTTCAAGGTTTTCGGTCCGGTCATCCCGATTGCCGCTTTCTTCTATTTGGGCGATTCCGGCTTCACTAAAATCATCGGGGACTACTTACCGAAAGCCTCTCTCGGTATCGTCAACGATTTGGGCGCAGCACTCGCCGCCTCGGTTCCGTTGACGAAAGAGATAGCCGCCGTCACACTGACAGGCATCGGTGCGATTACCGGCTTGGATGGTTCCGGGTTTTCAGGTATTTCCCTAGCCGGTTCGGTCGCAAATCTATTCGGGACGGCGATTGGAAGCGGTACTGCGACGTTGACTGCCCTCGGCCAAATCACGGCAATCTGGGTCGGTGGCGGTACCTTGATTCCATGGGCACTTATCCCAGCGGCGGCCATTTGTAACGTCAGTCCCTTCGAATTGGCCCGCCGAAACTTGCTTCCGGTATGCATCGGTTTATTCGTGACGACGATTGTTGCGATGTTTTTGATTTGATCACTATAACTAATCCAGTGCGCCTCCATTTAATGCGCGCTGGATTTTTGAATAACAAAACATCATTGACAATTATAGGAAATTACGATAGTTTAATTATAGACCGAACGTTCAGTTTATCATTGGAGGCTTATCTGACATGAAACAACAAAGTACCCCCTCTCCCACTAAGCTTAAGATAGCTAAAGAAGCAGAAAAATTGTTTGCCCAAAAGGGTTACGCCGCTACGTCAATGGAAGACATCACAAACGTCTCCGAAAGCAGTAAAGGGAGCATTTATTATCATTTCAAAAGCAAGGAAAAACTTTTCTTGTACATCGTCGAGAATAACGCCGACGAGTGGAAGCGCGCCTGGAACATCAAGCAAAAGAACTACCGCACGAGTGTAGAGAAATTATATGCATTGGCAGACCATTATCTTGAAGATCTGCAAAGTCCATTAATTAAAGCCGCTGAGGAATTTGGCGGAAGTGAAACGGCTGACCCTGAGATTTTTGCGCATATTTTAGAAATTTATCGCAGTCAGTATTATGACACGTATGAAGCCGTCATTGACCAGGGAATTAAAGAAGGGGCGTTCATCGAAGATAATCCCAAAGACCTTATGTACATTCTCTTTGGCATGCATGCCGGATTACATGCCACCTATTACGAGATGGAATTTCCTGAAATCAGGAGACTATATCACAAAAGCGTGGACGTCTTTTTAAAAGGCATTTCGAAACACTAGAGGAACAAACATCCCTTTCTTATCCTTTTCCCAAGAAAGGATGTTCCTCGATTATTTAACGATAGTCCTGTAGAACGATTTTTTTTAGGAATTTATTAAACCGAACGGTCAGATTAATTAAGAAGGAGCTGCCTGTGGATGAACCAATTATTGAAAAATAAGGTTTTCTGGATCATGTTGAGTTCGGATATGCTTGATCAAATCAGCATATGGATTCGAAATATGGCCGTTTTGTTTTACATTATCGAAAAAACGAATCAGGATCCGGTCGCGATATCCCTTATCACTGTCATCGAGTACGCCCCCATCTTCTTATTTTCCTTTATAGGCGGAACCTTTGCCGACCGTTGGAATCCAAAGAAGACGATCATTAGCGGCGGGCTGCTCAGCATCGTTTCGATTCTGATCATTTTAGGTTTCATCTCATTCGGGATGTGGGAAGCCGTTTTCTTTGCCACATTCGTCTCAGCAATCGTCTCTCAATTTTCACAACCTTCTTCCGCGAAGATTTTCAAACGGCACATCCCTGAAAATCAAGTCGGTTCGGCGATAGGCATCGTGCAAAGCCTAGGTTCCCTGTTCTTGATTCTGGGACCCATCATCGGTACGGCTGTCTATTCGAATTTTGGCATTTCGGTTTCCCTTTCCTTGTTAATTCTTACATTTGGATTATCCACGGTCATCACGCTCTTTTTACCGAAGGATGCCAAAAAGGAAAAACAGGCTGACTCGACGATCGTTACAGAAATTAAACAAGGCTTTCACTATGTACTCCATAATCACAATTTGAAAAGAATCGCCCTGACCTTTTGTTTCTTGGGTCTTGGAGCAGGCCTGGTACAACCGCTCGAGGTTTTTCTGATCACGGATAGGCTACAATTGCCAAAAGAAGCCCTTCAATGGTTATCCGCTGCAGCAGGGGCTGGTTTACTGATTGGGGGAATCATCGCGGCCACTTTAGTTAATCGTCTTCATGTGAGGGTGACGTTTGTTGGTACGTTTTTATTATTAGCCCTCTCCACCGTTATCGAAGTACTGTCCACTTCCTTTATTTTAACGGCATCGATGAGATTCATCACCGCCTTCATGATGGCATTCATGCAAATACTCTTAAGCACCATGATGATTAAACTTGTGGAAGAAAAATTCATCGGCAGGACAAATGGCATCATCACGCCCATCTTCATTCTATTTCTCTTAATTGGAACGGCTTCATCCGGTCCATTGCTGAAAATAACTTCGCTATTCACGGTTTTTAGTTTATCCGCTATCACCGTTGCTCTGGCAGCTATCCCGGCGTTGGGCATGTCGGTCCCATCACATACTGAAAATAAAGAGGAAAGAATCAAGACTTTGTAAGGTTTTAAAAAAAACATCCCCGCTAAAAACGGGGATGCAAGTGGTTTACGCCTTCGTCAATGTTTCTTTAATGCTGCTGTACACTTCTTGCCAAAGCTGTTCGTTTTGGGCATAAGATTCCCCGATTTTCTTAAAAAGCTCCTTTTGTGCCGCTTCAAAATGTTCGTCTTCCTTAGCTGGCAAATCCTTGCGCAATTCCATTACGAACTCCTGTACTTTAGGTGCTCGAGGGCCCCAAACTGCTTTTTCCTTCCCTTGATTATCGATGAAAATAAAGATGGGAATCGATCGTGCCGTTCCATTCGTTAAGTACTGATCCATCAGCTCAAGGTTTTGATCCCGTAGAATCATCCGCGTATCGATATTCGCTGCCTGTGCGATGTTCAAAAGGATCGGGATATTCATCATCGCGTCGCCACACCAATCTTCTGTAATGACAATCGCTCTCAGCTCTTTCCCTTTTACTTCTTCGAAAAATGAACGGTCTTCTTCCGAAATGGAAAAACGCTCGTATACGGATTGCAAGCCTTCCTTATTCACTTTCATCGACTCCACAAATTCCTTTGCAGGTATCCCCTTTTCAAACCATTCATGTAATGTCGTCATGTTCCCACTCCTAACTAATTTTAATTAAAAATACCATAAACCGGTTTATTTTTCAGCCCATTGATTCGGGAGAAACGAATCATATATCTAAATTAATATATTAAAAAAATGTTTTCATTTTAGAAAACAAGGGAAATTTATTAGTAGCTAACTAAATAACTAGTACTTTTCATTAATACAAATGTTTGTAACTTAGGAGATGGATTTTGTGGAAGGTTTTCTCTATGCACTTATCCCCGCATTAACGTGGGGAAGCTTGGTACTTGTTTCCGAAAAACTCGGGGGCAACTCATATAACCAAACACTCGGCATCACCATCGGCTCTTTATTGTTTGCCATCGTGATGTCGGTCATCAATCCCCCCGAATGGACGAGCCTCATCTGGATTGTCGGAATCATTTCAGGGATTGGCTGGGCGTTCGGTCAACTTTTTCAGTTCAACAGTGTCAAGGAAATGGGCGTTTCCAAAACCGTTCCCATTTCAACCGGATTGCAAATACTAGGAAATACATTTTTTGCGGTTATCGTCTTTAAGGAGTGGAACACCACTTCGACGATCGTCCTTGGGGTGATTGCCATCATCTTCTTGATTGCCGGCGTATTGCTGACAAGCAACGGAGACAGTAAAGGTAAAAATGAAGGAAGCATGAAAAGAGGAATCGTCTACCTGATTATCTCGACTGCCGGTTATGTCACCTATGTCATCGTCGTCAGATGGTTTGACATAGATGGTTGGTCGGCCATCCTGCCACAAGCCATCGGGATGTTTATCACCGCCTTTCTACTATCCATCAAGCAAAAACCGTTCAACAAATATGCCGGACGCAACATCTTGACGGGAATCATGTGGGCGACCGGGAATATCGGTCTCCTTCTCGCTAATCCAAAAGTGGGCGTTGCCATTGCCTTTTCATTCTCGCAAATGGGTATCGTCATTTCCACTTTAGGCGGCATCTTTCTATTAGGAGAGAAAAAATCCAAGAAACAAATGACCTATGTTATCATCGGCTGTATCTTAGTCATCGCCGGTGGCGTCATGATTGGATTCACAAAAGAATAAATAAGGGAGAGGATATAGTATGTATACAGATTTAGAGAACAAGGTAGTCGTAATCACAGGGGCCGCAACAGGATTAGGTAAAGCAATGGCGGAACGCTTCGGAAAGGAAAAAGCACGAGTTGTCTTAAATTATCATTCGGAAGAGAACGACTATAAGGAAATCATTCAAACGATTGAAGCTTCAGGCGGGAAGGCCGCAGCCATTCAAGGCGATGTTACAAAAGAAGAAGATGTGAAGAAATTAATTCAGTTTGCAGTGGATACATTCGGTACCATCGACATCATGATCAACAATGCCGGCATTGAAAATGAAGTGCCAAGCGAAAAACTGACGCTAGAAGATTGGCAAAAGGTCATCGACGTCAACCTTACCGGCATGTTTTTAGCAAGTCGGGATGCAATCAGTTATATGTTAGAACATGATATTAAAGGAAACATCATCAATATGTCTTCGGTTCATGACAGAATTCCATGGCCACATTTTGTTCACTATGCAGCAAGTAAAGGCGGCGTCAAAATGATGACCGAAACACTTGCCCTTGAATATGCGCCAAAAGGAATCCGCGTGAATAACATTTCCCCTGGAGCAATCGATACACCGATTAACGCCGAGAAATTCAATGATCCAAAGGCGACACAAGAAGTCATCGACCTGATTCCGATGGGCTATATCGGAAAACCGGAACAAATCGCTGCATGTGCGGTTTGGCTCGCATCCGAGGAATCCAGCTACGTCACCGGCTTGACACTATATGCGGATGGCGGCATGACCAAATACCCTGGATTCGAAGCTGGGAAAGGTTGATTATAGTATAGGGATTACCGACACGGCGTTCTTACGCCGTGTTTTTTTCATCCATGGCTTTTCATATACTCCACCGTCTCGATCAACCCTTCACGATAAGGAGTCCGAGGCAGCGGTCCAATCAGCCTTTCGTATTTTTCCCCGTTCAACACAACCGGTTCTTCATTCAAATAATACATCTCGACCGCTTCACGCATCTGGGAGTTGAAGATCCCCAAGAATTGAATCATCTTCTTTGAAATGGTGGATACTCCTTTTTGATAATCCGTTATGTCGCGAATGATCTTGATTAGTTCTTTTCCAGTAATCACTTCATGACCGGGTATATTCCAGTTCTGACCGTACGCTTCTTCGTTAAGGGACAATTCAACGATGGCTTTTGCTCCGTCCGGGGTGTATATGAATTCCCTGGCAATGCTTTGGTCGCCCACATAACTGGCTTTCTTATTTTTAATGACATTCTCAAGCGTATAATGCAGTAAAGAACTTTCCGCATTGGGACCATAGAAATCAGGAAAGTGAACAATGATTGCAGGAATGTTTGATTCCTTAATCAGGTTTTCGACATTCAGGCGGATGCTTCCTTTTTTCGTGTGGGGATGTTTAACCGTCATTTCAGTCACGCTTTTCCCTGAACTGCGTCCATAGGCATAAATATTGTCGACAAAGGCAAGTTTCGCTTCATTCTTTTTCGCCGCCTCCATAATATTGGACATCATGACCACTAACTTCTCATCCCATTCTGAATAGGGAATGTTCGCTGATTGGAATATGACGTCAACACCTTGGGCTGCTCTTTCTAAATCCTCCACTTGAAATAGATCTCCCGTATGGATCGTCACATTCGAATCATTTCCGAAAAGTTTTTCTAGCTTACTGCGGGTGCGTGCAAAGGCCGTCACCGAGATCCCCCTGTTTGATAATTCCTTGACGATTGAATACCCCATTCCTCCTGAAGCTCCTACTACCAATGCTTTTTTCATAATGGACGCCCTCCCTTTTATTTAACCACTGGTCAATACGTGGTAAAAAAAATCAGCTAATTGATTTTGTTAAAAATTTCACGTGCAACACAGCTAGATTCTTTACTTCCTCATACGTCGTGACATGACGGCAATAATGCGTGACAAAACCATGCAAGGATAAAAAGATGCTGTAAATATGCTGGATGGAAACTTTGTTCTCACATAAAGTGAAAATAATCTGGGCGAATTTTTCATAGGTTTTGTGTGGCCCTTGATTGATGAAGTTCTGTACTTCTTCGTCCTTGATCAAAAACATGATTTCATAATGGCTTTGATGGGTCAGCCCGAATTCAATGAAGCCCAAAAGAATGTTCTCTAGCTTTTCCCCATTTGGGATGGCTTGGTGCATCACATCATCCAGTTTTTGATCGAGCATGGCGAAATGTTCTTCCACTAACGCGTAAAACAACTCCGCTTTATTCTTGAAATGATAGTAAAGAGCGCCATGGCTGTACCCTAATTCTTTCGCAATCTGCCTCATGGAAACATGCTGATACCCTTTCGCCACAAAGAGATCTCGTGCTGCGTCCATAATCATAGCCCGTGTTAGTTCTTGTTTTACGGATTTTCTAGGTGACATGATTTCCTCCTTATTGACCACTGGTTAATTATAATATACGTAAACTTCCTTTTATTGTCAATACATTATAAATAGGAGAGCCATGGTGTATGCTCTCCCTCACTTTCAATGACATTTCGGAAAGACCGTGACGATTCGGTCAAATAATGGATTAGATTCAGCTTTAATGTCCATCTCACTAAAAACTTTTTGATAATGTTCGACCCACTTCAGAGAATCAGTTGGAATATACGTGCCATCGTTCAGAAAATTCACGAGGACAAGCCACGTTGGAATCCCCATCTTCTCATTCAAGATATATAAATAAGCCAAACGATTGGCAAACTGGTAATAGCGATTTTGCCATATTTCTATAGGAGCCCGGGATCCCATCGCCTCCATCGTTTCTTTCATGGTACTCTCTATCAGGAATCTACTGTCCAGATCCTTTGCCCGGATCGATGATTTCATCTCTTTGACATGGGCTTTCGCTTCCACTAACACGAACCCTTTTTGGCCATCTTTCCCTGCCACCGCAGCATATCCATCCCATTGCGGTCCCATTCTTGGCCAGTATTTCTCCAACTCGATTCTTCTGCCCCGTCTCACACTTTCAAGCTCCAAAAATTCATTTCTGTATTCTTGGTAACCCGTTTCCCGTAATGGGGACTTCCACTGTATGGACCGCTCTTTATCTAGGAAAGTCAATAAGGAAGGAGAACTCATTAAGATGAGGTCATTCAGATCCTCTTGCCTGTTATTCACGAATTGCTGAAGCCAATATTGACTTCCCTTCTCCGCCTGACCTTTCTCAAGCACCTGTCTAATCTTATTCTCCTCAACGAACCGTTTCAAGAAACTCTCTAACTGTTCGTCCTCAAGATAAAATAAATCGATATAAGAAAAAGGCTCTTCGACTTGATAAGAATCCCGTTTGAACAAATGCTGTTGCCCAAACCTATCATTTTGCTTCGAATACTCCGATTCTATCCAATCCAACAATTGAAAGAATCTCATATCCGGCTGGCTTTCCCACAATTCCTTAACCAAGGAATTAATGCTAAAAATTCTCTCCACTTTTCTCAATCGAATCACCTTCTTTTTGATATTTATGAATTTATTCTCTTAAGCTTCCACCGACCAGTATAAAAAGTAATGTGGATATGGATGTAAGGATTTACGTATCATCTTCTATTATTATAATCTAGATAAATAGATTTAAAGTAAGAATATGGGAGATATAATTGAAAAATCACTATTTTTATCCAAAGTAATTCATGTCTCATTTAAGAATAAATGATAATCTGCCCCATTGTTTGAACACAACAGGGTAACTATAAAAAAGAAAGTGAATAGTAATCTACTACAATAGCCACTATTCCATATTTCCTATTCGAATGGGTCATTGCTTGTATCTTCCTCAGTTAAAGTGTTCGAATATCTGTTTGGGTGAGAATCCCTTTTATTACGGTATCATGATTTCACCTCTTCCGTTCATTCGTTGAGGGTGAAAGTCAGTGTATAGTTATTCGTTGGAAAATGGTTTCGTTATACGCTGGTACAAGTCCACCATGGGAGTGTCTATTCGTGTGGCTACAGGTTCCCTGCCAAGTATGCATAGCAAGATATCAGCTGAAACCCTAGCATCATTTAGAGCATTATGGTGCCTTAAATTTGGTATGCCTAAGTGTGTAGCTACTGTGTTTAATTTATAATTGACTAGGTCTTTATATACCTTTTTTGATTCTTTGACAGTACATACCACAGGGTTCAACATGACTCGATTCACCTTATGCATGACTTTCTCTTTTATGAAGCTTGGTCAAACTGTGCATTATGGGCAACAAAAGCTCGCTCGCCTAAGAAATCCATGAAGTCAGTTAATACTTCTGCCGCGTTTCTTGCTCCAATCAGGTCACGATTTGAAATACCCGTTATATGTCTTATCTGACTTGTGATGGCTTTTGAAGTATGGATGAGTTCATAGAATTCATTAGCCACCTTCCCATCATAAATATGTACAGCACCAATTGATATAATACTATCGTATTGTCTTGAAAATTCTGTTGTCTCTATATCTACAGCTACAAAATCTAAAACCATTTTTATAATCTCCTTTTATTTCAATATTTAAATAGATTAATCGTTTATCAGTAAATGCAAAAAGAGAAGTTACCATGGGTTCGGTAACTTCTCCGGTTATAACTATATACGGATAAAAGGTGAGAAAAGTATAGACATCAAATGAAGGTGATTGATGATTATTTCAGTCTTGCCCTACCTTTATTTTACTACTGTACTTATAAGGTGTATCAAGTTTCCCAGTTAAAGAGACTGTTCTCTTCTTCTTAGTATACGTTCCGTTTATCCCCATGGTTGTTTTCAATAGACTAATCGGCACATATACTTTTCCGCCAACCTTAATTGGTGCTTGACTAAGTGTTTTATTCTTTCCGTTAACGGTTGCCTTCTTGGAATCTGTTTTAAAGATAATGGTTTTAGACTTCGTCTTGACTGTTGTCTTACCTGTTTTTGAACTATAACTCGCTGTTCCGTTCAGTCGAGGAAAGATATATCCGGACTTGATATAAGCAATACCGTTTTTTATAATAGGCTTACTGTAGTCAGTGTGTCTAGTGTAATAATCTTCAACAGCTGTAGGAACAACTTTCCCATTGATAACAAGGTTTGCTTCATTATCCTCCATCTCATAATCCAATACTTCCTTTCTCGTAGTGAATGACCATGTTCTTGTTTTCTCTTTCCCTGTTGCTTCGTTTTTATATTTCATGGTTGACGTATATTTCTCATTGTGTGCCAACTCTATTTTAGGGTAGAAATACATGGTGCCTCCATCCACGTCATAGAAGTAAGGGAGAACATTTCCTTTACTATCTTTCATTTCAAATACCACGTCGTCATCTGTTGTATTCCCATTGAAAGAGATGATGTAACCTGATTTATCGACCTTGAATTGTTCCAAAGGGTTTGGGTTTTCGAATCCATAAAAACCTATAGGTACATTTTTCATACCATTATATGGGTAGACAAAGTCTTTAGCCAGTTCTGCTTTATCCTCCGTGTATGCACCTAATGTTGGATTTATGACGAATGCCAGGTCCTTTTGTCCAATCCCCATTTCAGGAAACAGTGGGCTTAATATAACGCCCCTATGATAGGCGGTGTCCAAAAGCGCATTGATATTCTCTTTATAATCATCACCCATATACGCGATAACTTCAGATGTAAATGATTCATTCATGGGTATACCGACTTTTTCTATTCTATCATCAGGCGTCATTCCCGTAGCGTATTTGCCTTTCTTTGTTTCGTAATGACCAAGTTCATACCCGTTGTAAGCTAAATAATTAGCATGATTCTGAGATGCTTTACTTGCCTTAAGATTTAGTTTCATTGGGTGTAATCCCGTTTTCTTTCTTATGTCATTTATGTACGCTTCTGCTTTTCTCGCATCTTTATAAAGTGCATTCGAATACGTTTTCTGTTTTGCTTGTGTTTTATATCCGTCTTGTTGTGGGAGTGATTGATTAATCATTTTAGGTTCTATTGTTGGGTTCATTGCTGAAACAGAACTTGTGGATAATGTAGCAGTTAAAGCGATGCTGACAGCTAGAGCAGTTGATAATACTTTCTTCATAATAACCTCCAAGGTATATAAAAATAGTGCAGTAATTGAAAATATCATCCTACCATTTTAAGAAAGACTAGTACTTTATCAAATAAAGTTTCGTACCTTTTACATAATAAAATTCACCTTTTTTTGCATCAATTTTGATTGATTGATAATTAATGCTGTCATCCATTGTCTTTATCTTTTTTAATTTCTTCCCTTTTACATCATATAAATTATACGTATAATTTTCTCCATTCCAAGTAGTGGCAACCAACCTTTTTTTCTTTACATCCACATCTTGAATATCAACATTCACTTTTAATTTTTGTACATTACCCGTCGAATAATCTATAAAATATTGGGCCTCACTTGAGTAGTCTGATACAGATAATCCATTATTAGAAATAGAATAATTCCCGCCATCACAACCACTATTGCCATACAACTTTGCTTTTAGTTTAGATAGTTTCTTATTGTTCTTTCCATTAAGGTCCATTTTATATAGAGCATTATTATCAATATAATAAATAGATTTTCCATTTACCCAGAAATCATCGACGCCTTTCTTTAGTGTCTGTTTTTTCTTTCCTTCCAGCGTTGCTTTAACGATTGTATAATTACTCAATGCCTCATTTACTACTTTTGCATAGTAAATGTGTTTACCATTGATGGAAAATGTATCAGTGGTATTACTACTCACCTTATCGTTTGTAATTTTACTTTGCTTCCCTTTACTGTTTCGTTTATAAATTTCTAAAATATCAGCGCCACCGCCGCCACAACTACCATAGTATGCAGCAGAGAATAAGAATTTTGCTATATACAAGTCATTACCAACACTTTCTACTTCTTGAATGGGTAATGTATTTAAACCCCAAGGATCATCATTCTTTTTTGCTAAACGGCCTTTTACATAAAATACATTCATATCCTCTATCTTCATTGGAGGTTTAGCTGTTTCTTTAAGTGTATACATTTTTTCCTTTAAAACAATTTTGCTTTTGCCATTTGGAACTCCTTGATAAACACCAGGTGAAACGTTATTCGTTCCACTTACGGTATAGTACGTAGACTTCGACGCTGCTATTGTAGCTGTAGGTGTAACAAAAGAAATAACAATAATTACACTAATAACAAACAGTATAAATCTTTTCATTTTTTCCCCTTCTTTCCTTTTTGTAGTATTTTAGTAGTCCATATTTACTATATCAGATTTCCAGGTATATCGACTTATAAATTTTGGATTGATTCTATTTTTATCAGTCCATTTAAGAGGTTTATCGGTCAAATGGCCACTTTTATCGGTCAATTCCCTCACTATATCGGTCAAACAAAAAAAGCTATGCACGAAGCATAACTTTTTCCGACACTCTATATTACGCAGATACATCCTCTTTCGCCTTCACGTCTAAGGGTACCCGCTTATCCATTTTCAGTAGATAGTAACAAGCTACAACGATTGCTAGGAAAACGATGCCCACAATCAAGGAAAGTCGCGTACTCGGGTTAAACCACATGCCGACCAATACCAATAGTAAGAATGCAATCGTTGCGTAGTTGGTATACGGAGCAAAAGGCATTTTGAATGGATGGTTTTTCATTTCCTCAGCTCGTACCTTCCTGAACCTAAGCTCACTAATAAGAATCACGAACCATGGAATCATCCCTGGCAGTACACTGGCACTGTACACATACAGAAATATTTCCGGTGGAGCCAGGTAGTTCAGGACAACGCCAATGGCCAAGCCCAGCATGACAGCGATTGTACAATAGGCCGGCACTCCGCTTTTCGATACTTTTGCAAAGATTTTTGGGGCTTGTCCGTTCAACGCAAGGGTATAAAGCATGCGCCCTGCACTGAAAATCCCACTGTTGCATCCTGACATTGCCGCCGTGATCACGACAAAGTTGATGATGCCCGCGGCTGCGGTAATGCCTATTTTGGCAAAGGTCGATACAAACGGGCTTCCAAGTTCATCAAGTTGATTCCAAGGAAATACCGTGACGATGACAAAAATCGCGCCGATATAGAAGATTAATATGCGCCATATGATCGTTTGAATCGCTTTTGTAATGGTCCTCTTCGGATCCTTTGCTTCACCTGCAGTGATCCCGATAAGTTCAACGCCTTGATAAGATGCCACAACAAGGGAAAGGGCAAAGAAGAAACCTTTCCATCCCCCCGTAAAGAAACCGCCATTATCCCATAGGTTGGAAAGTCCAATTGCCTCTCCACCATTCCCTATCCCGAAAAAGATAAGACCTAGACCGGCAATGATCATCAAGATGATGGTAACGATCTTGATCAGTGCAAACCAGAATTCGAATTCACCGAAGGATTTGACGGAAATGAGGTTAGCGGCGCCAAGGATGACCATGGCCACCACTCCAGGAATCCAAGCCGGCAGTTCAGGGAACCAAAAGTTCATATATAATCCTACGGCAATGATTTCAGACATGCCGACCAACACCCATAGGAACCAGTTGCTCCAAGCAGTTACAAATCCTGCCAACGGATGGATATAATCACTCGCAAACGTTGCGAATGAGCCCGTAGTAGGCTCCAGGTACAGCATTTCCCCCATCGAACGCATGATAAAAAAGATAAAAAGTCCCGCGATGGCATACGCCAGCATAACAGAGGGGCCGGTCCACTTAATTGTGCTGGCAGATCCCATAAATAATCCAACACCGATCGTACCGCCCAAGGCAATCATCTGAATATGACGTGCCTCCAGCCCTCTAGTTAATTCTTTATTTGACATGATAACTCCCCCAGATGTACAAGCATAAAATGACGATTCTCTAATCCTTATTTAAGATAAGTAATTTAATAGATTTACAATGCTTCCTAAAGTACTCTACCCACAAAAGCATTTCCTTATCTTATAATAATAAATATTCCGTAGAAATACAAATGTACTTTTAGGAAAAACACTTTTGGCCGTCTAGAAGTAATGGATAGGAGGACATGATTGGTAATGGTTCTTTCCCTATACGGGTGAAGAAATCCTATGTACTATTGATAGTAAGTATCGACGGAGGTGAAAAGACAATGAAATTAATAGGAGAAAGAATCTATCTCCGCTATTTAAAAGAATCGGATGCACCTATCCTTTTAGAAAATACAAAGGATGAAGAGATACGGTATATGACAGGAACAAGATCTATATTCACTTTAGAGCAGCTTCAATGTCATATAAAGAATGTACGTGAAGATCCATCACGCCATGATCTAGCCATTTGCTTAAACGAAAGCGATCGGATGATCGGGGAATTATCCATCTCTGATATGGACGAAGAGGACAAAAAGGCAGGATTTAGAATTTCGATGAATGCCATTGAATTAACGGGCAAAGGGTATGGTACAGAAGCTATCCGACTTGTTTTAGCATTTGTTTTTGAAGAATTATCTTTAAATCGTCTGCAACTGGAAGTATTCAGCCATAATTCACGTGGAATAAGAGCCTATGAAAAAGTTGGCTTTATCAAAGAGGGGATTTTACGAGAGTCTTTATACTTCAACGGAAAATATTCGGACGAAATCATCATGGCCATTCTTAAAAGGGACTATGAAAAAATGTCCTTATCAAACTGATTCGGGGTTCGCATCGTTTCTTGGCATCAAAGTTAGCATATAGATTCACCCCCACCACATTTACAATATATCCCTTTGACCCAAAATCAAAATAGTGATAGAATTCCATTATTATTTTAAAAGAGTAAATGAGTTGCTAAAAAGAATTTTATCTTTAACAGTGGCCATTTATTGACAACCACATACTAAGCAAGCGATGAATGCTATGGATCACACTATAGCAGGAGCAGCTTCTGGAGAGACTGTACACACGTGCAGCGCCGAAGGATTCACAATCTCAGGCAAAAGGACAGAAGAGTAACGAATATTTGTTATTCTTTAACCTTTCGAGATTGGTAGCTTCCAATCTCTTTTTTTATTGTCTTTTTTCAATCATCACTAAAAAAACGAAGTGAAATCGCTACTAAACTGGACAGATTCATTGCCCTGGTGATCGATTGGAATCAACGGACCATGTACTTCACATTCAAGAATTATAACAACGGGGGCGCACAAATTGGCTAAACAAGAATTGAAAAGGGATTTGAAAAATCGACATGTACAACTCATCGCCATAGGAGGAACCATCGGGACCGGGTTATTTTTGGGATCCGGAAAAGCCATACAGTTGGCGGGACCCTCCATTATCTTTTCGTATCTGATTATCGGGATTGCCTTGTTTTTCGTCATGAGGGCTTTAGGGGAATTGCTGTTGTCCAACGCGGGATATTCCTCATTCACCGAATTCGCCACGGAATACATCGGACCGTGGGCTGGGTTCGTGACTGGCTGGACCTATTGGTTCTGTTGGATCATGACGGCCATGGCCGATATTATCGCTGTCGGGGTCTATATGCAATATTGGTTCGACATTCCGCAATGGATCCCTGCACTTGCCTGCTTGGTGATTCTACTAGGATTGAATTTGTTGACCGTGAAGCTATTTGGAGAATTGGAGTTCTGGTTCTCCCTCATTAAAGTCATCACGATCGTCGCCTTGATCGTTGTGGGAATTGTCTTACTCATCATTGGTTTCCAAACCGATACAGGAACCGTTTCCCTCAACAACCTTTGGAGTCATGGGGGCATGTTCCCGAACGGCGCATCCGGCTTTTTGCTTTCCCTACAGCTAGTCGTCTTCTCCTTTGTTGGTGTCGAAATCATTGGGGTAACAGCGGCCGAAACCGCCAATCCGAAAAAAAACATCCCGTCAGCGATCAATAAGATCCCTGTCCGGATATTGCTTTTCTATATCGGTGCCATCACCGTCATCCTTTGCGTCAATCCATGGACACAGCTCGATGCCGCAAGCAGCCCATTTGTGGAGGTCTTCGCCTTGATCGGGATTCCGGTTGCTGCAGGGATTATCAATTTCGTCGTGTTGACATCTGCCGCTTCTGCCGGGAATAGTGGATTGTTTTCAACAAGCCGCATGCTTTATACCTTGAGCAACAATAACGAAGCACCTGCTAAACTTAAGAAATTAAATAAACGTGCTGTTCCGAGTAATGCATTGGTTACGTCCACCATCGTCGTCTCCATTGGGGCATTATTAAGTAAAATCATACCGGAGCAAGCTTTCACCATCGTGACAACGATTAGTGCAATCTGCTTCCTATGGGTCTGGAGCATCATCTTGATTTCCCATATCAGGTATACGAAAAAACGTCCGGACTTAAGGGCTACGTCCACTTTCAGGGCTCCCTTAACACCTTTCATCAACTATGTAATATTAGGGCTGTTTGTCTTCATCTTGATCGTCATGCTGTTTGCTGAGGCGACCAGGCCGTCATTATTGCTGACACCGCTTTGGTTCATTCTTTTAGTTGTCATATATAACTATCGAAAAAAATGAACGAGGAATTTTGGGATACGGAAGTCTACCTTCCTATCCCATTTTCCTGTGATTAAATGAGAGAGTAAAATGAAGCGTGACGAATATTTTTTTCTGCCACACTATTAATTTTTTTATTGAATTAGTGTAAGGTACTAGGTATTACGGAAACATTTTTTTAGAAAAACATCATAATCTGTGAAACATATTTAGAATGGAGGGGTTGCTTCATGAAAGTATTATATATTCTTACACTCGTTCCTTTTATCGGCATATTAGGGTTTCTTCCTTTTGTTAATAAAGTAGAACCTTATGTATTGGGGATGCCTTTTTATATGTTTTGGATGGCGATGTGGGTCGTGCTCACTTCCGTCACTCTAGCCGTCATGTATAAGTTGGATCCTAGGAACCGGGAAGGTGAAGAAGAATGAATATTGCTCTTATCATTATTTTAGCATTTTTACTTTTATCGATTTTTCTTGGGATCCGTTCGACAAAAGGAAAAGACATGAACCTGGAACAATGGACGGTGGGCGGCCGCGGTTTTGGTGCCATATTCGTCTTTCTATTGATGGCAGGGGAAATTTACACAACCTTCTCCTTCCTTGGAGGAAGCGGCTGGGCTTATGGAAAGGGTGCGCCCGCTTTATACGTCCTCATTTATATTACCTTGTCTTATGTATTATCCTATTGGCTACTTCCGGCCATTTGGAAATATGCAAAAGAAAATCGGCTTATGTCACAATCCGATTTCTTCGTAAGCAAATACAAGAGCCCAACTCTAGGGATTCTTGCTGCCCTTGTCGGCGTGGTATCGATGATTCCGGTCGTCGTCGTACAGCTCAAAGGCTTAGGGATCATTGTTTCCGAAGCATCATATGGCGCCATTTCCATGTCCACCGCTGTGTGGCTTGGAGCTATCAGCCTGACCATTTATGTCATGATTTCAGGCATTCACGGATCAGCCTGGACAGCCGTCATCAAGGACATCATGATGATCGTCATCATCGCATTCCTGGGCATTTATCTTCCAATTCATTACTTTGGTGGTCTTCAACCGATGTTCGAAACCATAAATGCCGCCAAACCAGGTTTCCTGACGCTGCCCGAACAAGGTCTTAGCGTTTCGTGGTTCATCTCGACCGTCATCTTGCTCGTATTTGGTTTTTACATGTGGCCCCAAGTATTCAGTGCCGTCTATACGGCCCGGAGCGGAAAAACATTTCGTAAAAATGCCATCATCAGTCCACTGTATACGCTCATGTTACTATTTGTCTTTTTTGTAGGATTTGCCGCTATTTTGAAAGTGCCTGGACTGGAAGGCGCCGATGCGGACCTTTCCTTATTGCGCCTTGCGATACAGACCTTTGATCCATGGTTTATAGGAGTCATCGGTGCAGCTGGCATGTTGACGGCATTAGTACCAGGATCGATGCTGTTGATGAGCGTCTCTACGCTCCTTGCGAAAAATGTCTATAAGGAACTCCATCCTGGAGCATCAGACCGGCATGTGGTACGTTTGGCCAAGTTACTCGTTCCCGTGATTGCACTCATATCCGTTTACTTCACCTTAAACGGCGGAGAAACGATGTCTGCTTTGATCTTGATGGGATATAGCTTCATTACACAACTATTCCCGTCCCTGTTATTCAGCCTGAAAAAGAAGAACTTTATCAATAAATATGGGGCAATAGCGGGTATCATCTGTGGATTGGCCATCGTCACCTATATCACTATCAGCCAATCGACAATCGGCACGCTGTTCCCATCCTTGCCACAAGCGGCGAAGGATCTGAATGTCGGAATCATCGCCTTGGCTGTGAACTTTATCGTGATGATGGTTGTCAGCCTCGCATTCAAGAAGCTGGTAGTTGCCGAAGTTAAACCCGTAGTGGTTAAAGAAGTATAAAAAAAAGCAATCGGACCTCAGTGAAAACTGAGATCCGATTGCTTTTTTTGTCTTAATGGGCCTTCCTGAACCGATCATTACCGGAGAATGAATCCTTCCGGCAATGTGGCTTTCATCAAGATGGCCGTTTCCTTGAGCCTTTCTTGATTGTAGGAGGAATGCTGGAGCAAATCATCATCCAGGTAGGCTGGGTGGGTCATGACCTCCACGCTTTTGCCCTCACTAATCCGCTCGTTAAGGGTTTGAAAGTAATCGACGGCCGCCTTTTCCCCATAAAAATCGTCAAGGAATGTATCGGTCACTGTTTCAATGTCCTGAAAATGGGGTCCCGCTTTTCGGACTGGTAGCCCATAATGGGCGGAAAGCTTTTTCACGACCGGCCAAAAGGCCGGGATCGCATGGACATGATGATGACTGTCAAAATGGGTCGGCATCATCCCCAAATCGATGAATTTATCAATCTGGGCAGACCATTCCCTCTCCAACTCTTCCAAGGAAATACTACCCGGGTTCCCATATACCTCATCTTGCTTTTTGAAGTTTCCCTCTCTGTCTACAAGGCTAGGCACATCATGTAGCAGCGGCCGTCCACATGTCAGGACAAGATGGATGCCCACCTTAAGCGTGCGATGATCTTTGGCAATTCTGATGGCATGATCGGTCGCTTTTGCATTCATCATCATGGTCGCCGAATTGACTATTCCATTTTTGTGGCTATTCAATATGCCGTAATTCACAGCCCGCGAAAACCCGAAATCATCAGCATTGACCAGCACTTCAATCATGAAAACTTCCTTGTAATTCCTTATTCTCGAAGAACTGCGGCAAAAACTCCTTATGCGCCAAGAGCATTTCATCCAGAATCAATTTCCCCACCCGGTCACTTGGAACTAGTGGGTTGATGGTCATCGCAAGCAGGGCCGTATCATAGTTGCCTGTTACGGCAGCCTCGATAGCCACCCTTTCAAAGGACTTAATTTGCTGGACGAGTCCGCGAACGGCTACCGGTAATTCACCTACCGTGATCGGTTTTGGACCATCCTTCGTAATCACACAGCTCACTTCAACGGCTGAATCGTACGGGATTCCTTCAATCGCACCATAATTCATCGTATTGACCGCCTGTATATCACGTTTATCCGTATACATGGAATGGATCAACCGCACCGCGGCGTCACTGTAGTAAGCGCCGCCCCGTTCTTCAAGCTGTGGTGGCTTGATGTCTAGATCGACGTCTTTATATAGTTCAAATAGTTCCGTTTCCAGCTTTTGTACGACCTCAGCCCTTGTTTCCCCATTTTCTGCATCCTTCAGCTCTTGAGCCAGGATATCTCCCGTTTTGTAGTAATAATTGTGATATGGGCAAGGAAATAAGTTCAATGCACGAAGGAATTCCGGCTCCCATCCCATCGCATGGATATTCTTCATCGTCACCGCTTTATCCGGGTCTGAAATCATATCGATGATTTCCTCTTTCACGCTCTTTCCATCCACGAATACATCCAATCCGTATACCATATGGTTCAATCCGGCGAAATCAATCCGCACCCGGTCCGGTTCCACCTTCATCAACTCGGCGACACCGCGTTCCATCCCGATCGGCACATTGCATAAACCGACGATTTTAGTGATGTTGCTATGACGCAGAACCGCTTCCGTAACCATGCCGGCAGGGTTCGTGAAATTGATCAACCAGGCATTCGGGCAAATCTCTTCCATCTCCCGGGCGATGTCAAGAATGACAGGAATCGTCCGAAATGCTTTGAACAACCCGCCTGGTCCATTCGTTTCCTGACCGATGACCCCATGCTTCAGCGGAATTTTCTCATCAAGTGCCCTTGCAGCCAGCTGCCCGACCCGTAATTGGGTCGTGACATAGTCGGCACCCTCTAGAGCTTTCTTACGGTCAAGCGTTAAGTGAATATCGATCGGCACTCCCGCTTTTTCCACCATCCGTCTTGCCAGCCCGCCGACGATTTCAAGCTTTTCCTTGCCAGCCTCTATATCCACGAGCCAGATTTCACTTACAGGAAGCTCCTTGTAATATTTAATGAATCCTTCAATCAGTTCCGGCGTATAACTTGAACCTCCGCCTATCGTAACGATTTTCAACCCCTTACTCATTCCGCTGTCCCCTCCTTGATCTTGTTGGCTCCAAGAAACTCTTCTCTCATCTCAATCATTTCAACCGCCAAATCCTTCAAAGTCATCGCCGTCATCAAATGATCCTGTGCGTGTATCAGGATAATCGGGATGTCTAATTTCTCGCCACCCGCTTCCGCATGAATCAACTGGGTCTGAAATTTATGCGCCTGCAATAATTCCGTCTCCGCCTCCGCTATCTTCTGCCTGGCTGCTTCGAAATCTTTTTTCTTGGCTTCTTGCAAGGCTTCCATCGCAAAGCTCCGTGCATTTCCACTGTGTAAAACAAGTTGGAAGGATAACTGATATAATTCTTCTTTTTCCATGTTCCCCACTTCTTTCTTAAAGACTTACTGATTCTGATTCCGAATCCTTAGTAAGCTCCGTTTTATTTTTCGAATCGATTTTCACTTGGGCATACACGAATGGCAAGTAGATTACGGTTGAAATGACGAGATTGATTCCTGCCAGGACAGCCCCCGAAACATGGCCACCTGTCGCCAGGAATCCTCCGACAATCGGCGGGGTCACCCATGGAATTTTGGCTACAATTGGGAAGACCAGACCGCTGCTCACCGCTAAGTACGAAATGACTGTAGTAATGATAGGTCCTAAAACGAATGGAACCAACCAGATTGGATTCAATACGATGGGAAGCCCGAAAAGAATCGGTTCGTTGATTTGGAAAAGTCCCGGGGCCCCACCAAGCCCAATCATCTGTTTATACCGCCTTCTACCGGCTATGATCATCGCAATGATCAAGCCCATCGTTCCGCCTGATCCACCTAGATAAACAAAAGCATCAAGAAATGAGCCGGCCAAGACGCCGTATTGGTCCATATCTGTAATACCTTTTGCATACAGATCAATATTCTTTACGCCTGAACTTTCAAAAAGCGGTGTCGTGATTCCACCAAGGATGTTCGGTCCGTGCAATCCCACCATCCATAAAATATGGACGAAAAAGACAAGAAGGATGGCAAATGGAAGTGAATCCACGGCCCCTTGCATCGGAGATACAATCACTTTACTTAACCAGTCATTCACGATCTGGCCATTCGTTGCGATACGGAAAAGCAATCCGAACACCCCGATGATGAAAATGGTTGCCATGCCTGGAATCAATTTGGCAAACGAGCGCCCTACTGCAGGAGGTACACCCTCCGGCATGTTGATCACCAAGAATTTGAGTTTGGAAAGCCTTACAAAAATCTCCGTCGCAATAAGGGAAACGGCAATTCCCGTAAAGAGAGCGGTTGCATTAAAGTAATTGGTACTGATGAAGCCAGCTGCCTCGCCTGATACGACTTTGTTATCAACCGTCAGCGAGACCAATCCCATCTGTGGAAGCAATAAGAAGAAACAGGCCGCCGAAATGAGCATCGCCTCGAATCCATCGTCTCCATAAGATTTAGCAAGTTTATAAGATATACCGAAAACGGCAAAAATGGTCATGAATGCAAAGGTACCGAATGAAATGTCATTGCCAAGCGTCGTCCAGGTAGGACCGAAAATGGCTTCCATCATTCTTCCGTATGGCTTGATGATTTGCCCTAGATTATTCAATAAAACCGCGAACGATCCGATAATTGTAATCGCTATCATTCCAATCAACGTGTCACGAATGGCCAACAGATGTCGGTTATTCCCCAACTTGACTGCAGCCGGCATAATGTACTTATCAATGAAAGTCATCATATCCTTATTCTCCTTTTATCAAAGTAACAGCTTGTTTGAGCACTTCTTCCCCGTTGCACAAACCATAGAACATCGGATTGATTGTATCGACTGGAATGCCTTTTGCTGTGCCTGCTTGCTTCATCTTAGAAAGCAGGAACCTAACCTGTGGCCCTAGTAAAACAACATCTGCCTTATCCATTTCTCTGTCCACCTCAGTAGAAGACACTGCCCATATGTGGCAATCTATGCCTTGTTCCTTCGCACTTTTCTCCATTTTCGTCACTAGTAAACTCGTAGACATTCCCGCAGAACAACATAATAAGATATTCATAGATTTCTCCCCTTTTCATTTCTAAATATTCTGTATTTTTGATGTAAATAGGTGCTTCCTTTTCTTATTTCACCTTTTACGAATGTATCTCCTCCTTTTTGAGTGGAACATTGGTCATTACCTATATATTCCATTGTATAGTCATTTATATCTAATTTCAATACAAATTTTAAATTTGTTACTACAAATAACTTTATAGTTGATTCTTGTTGTAACAAGATATACTCTAGAAGTAGCGAAAAATGTCTAGGAGGAAGCATGTTGAAAACCACGAATAAAGTGACAGCCCTTCATTCTGCCGTAAAGGAATCCATCGTTCAAATGATAAAGAATGGGGATTATCAGCCAAACACTAAATTACCGACCGAAGCAGAATTCTGTAAATCATTCGAAGTGAGCAGGACGACCGTCCGAACAGCCCTCCAACAACTTACCGTGGAAGGGTATGTGTACCGGATTCAAGGTAAGGGAACCTTCGTTTCAGAAAATAAAGTACGCCAAACACTTACCAGCACGGTTGAAAACTTTTCCGATCAGGTGATGATGCAGGGCAAAAACCCCTCCACCAAGGTCTTGGGTTTAACGGTCATTGAAGCAAACGCATCCCTTGCCAAACGATTCGACCTTGATATTGGTGATCCCATCAATAAACTCGTTCGGGTGCGTTATGTAGATTCCGTCCCCCTTCAATACGAAGTCGCCTACCTACCGTGGCATAAAACACCCGGTCTTGATATGAAGGCCTGTGAAACATCCCTTTTCCGACTGCTTAAAAACCAGTTTAATCTCAAAGTCCTGAAGACCATCGAACATCTGGAACTGGCCCTAGCCGACGAGTCCATTGCAGAAAAACTGGAAATTCCCAATGGATCTCCCTGTTTCTCGCTTGAAACCCATACGTACGAGGCCGACCAGAGCGTCATCGAATACTCCAAAACCTACTTCAGGGGAGACCGTTCCCATTTCGTAATTGAAAGGAATTATGAATGATGCAAAAAGAACTGCCCATCATGACATGGACAGTTCTTTTTGTATCAGAAAACATCATAAGAGAAAATCCGGTGAATAATGGCTTGAAGAATCTTTTGATTTCCTCTGTCTTTTCTTAACCCGTTCTATATGGGTGACCTTCACACTAGCCTAAAATCATAGTTGTCAAACGGTTTACCGCCGTATGCAAAGTTTCTTTCCCCTCTACACATGCCATTGCAACACCATAAATGCCCCAACTCCAAAATGTAGCAAGTAAATAATGTTCTTCCTTCACACCATACTCTTTATCTAATAAGGCTTGTAAAGTTTCCGTCAATCGTTGTTTAATTTCATGGTCCATTTTCGATTTAAATTCTTCAAGAGCATGTTGACATTGTAGGGATAAATCTATTTGAGAACTCATAATAGCCTGTAGCGACATAATAATCGTTTGTTCATCGATGACTTCTTGTAATGCTACTTCTTTAAAAATTTCTTTCGTAAGAACTTCTCTTTGAATCTCATCGATTAAATCGTATTTATCCATAAAATGATAGTAAAACGTTGAACGGTTAATCTCTGCTTCTTGTGTAATATCAGCAATGGTAATATCACTAAATTCCTTTTGTTTAATCAGTCTCATAAAACCATTCATGATACTTTGCCTTGTCCGTTGGATTCGTGGATCTTGTTTTTTCATTCGTACCCACCTTCTCAAAACACTATAATTTCTAACACTTGTTGGATGAATTGAATGACCCGATTATAACAGAAGAATTCCCAGAAAAAAAATAAGCAATTCGTGGTCCATTCATATGAACCACGAATTGCAATATAAAGATAATAGACGATTAGAAGGTTTGGGCTAATTGCTTCGCACGCTCGATGCCTGCTGCTTTAATTTCCTCAGCTTTAGTTCGCATTGCATCATGTCCTTCAATAAATAAACCTTCAAATTCAGTAATACCCATGATCGCCATCAATTGTTTTAAATAGCGATTGCCAAGCTCTAAATGTGCTAAAGGGTGACCTTCTGAATAAAAATCACCACGGGCTTGAATGTGAAGCACTTTCTTACCTTGAAGTAAGCCTTCAGAACCTTTTTCTGTATATTTAAACGTTTTACCAGGTACAGCTACGGCATCAATGTATGCTTTCAGAACTGCTGGGAATAAGTAATTCCATAACGGCGTTACGAATATCATTTTATCTGCTGAAACAAATTGATCGAGAATTTCGTTTAAGCGACTAACTTTCGCTAATTCCTCAGTTGAAAGAGCGTCCATTGGCTGTCCTGCACGAAGTTTTCCCCAACCACTGAAAACATCTGCGTCCAAATTTGGAATTTCTTCCTTAAATAAATCCACGGTCACGATTTCATCCGTTGGGTTTGTATCTTTATATGTTTCAATAAATGCTTTTCCTGCTGCCATACTAGCCGAACGATTTTCATCATTTGGATTTGCTGTAATGAATAACACCTTAGTCATAATAATTACCTCTAATTCTTTTAAATTTACAACAACTGTTGTGAAACTTAGTGTAAAATGATTGATTAACTAAACAAACCATCAATTTTATCGGCTTGTTGCAAATCCAACATTTAGCTGATATTGACTAAAAAGTGAATAATCAAAATAATCATCAATTAGGTGACCTCATATAAAAATACGGATATTAGCCTTTGTACATGTAAAAAGGCATGAGATGTATGGATTTCTCCTGTACTCTCATGCCTCTTATCTTCATATCATACTTTTAACACGCAGGAAGTTTACTCTACCTCTTCCTCACCCTCTAAATCATCCGGGTAGACGACTTCGTCAAAGACTTTTTGAGTCGCCGCATCTTTAACCGATATCGTAACTTTATACTCATCCGGGCTTGCTCCATTAAAAACTTGATAGTACATGCCAGTTATCCCTAGTCCCATGGCGGCAAAACCGTCGAAACCATTCTCATATGTTTCTTTATCCACTTCTAAAGTAAACTTTGAAAACGCCTTGTTATGGGAGACCTCTTTAATGGATGGATAATCTTTGCCATTCTTCATCTCTTCCATTGTCTCTTCCGCATTCTTTTCTAAGTCTTTCATCATTTCCTTATGCTTAGACTTCGGCATTTTATACGTTAATGATCCGTCCTCGTTTTTCGTCACTTTACTTACACCATCTTTTTTGGCTTCAGCAATGACGCTATCGATGTCCTCACCTTCAAAGAATGAAGCAGGCAATGTCACTTCTACGTTTAGGAGGCCTTTATCGACCTTCAATGCCCCCTCTTCATCTTTTTTCGATGCATTATCATCATCAGATGAGCAGGCTGCAAGCATCGCCATCATTACCATTAAAAAGATAAATCCAAATTTCTTCATACCGTATCCCTCCTATATATGTATGATCGATCATAATTCTTCAAGTAAAAAAATCATTTCAAATCACTTTAACATTATATAAGAAAAGTATTGATCCAGTATAAGTATTTTTTGTTTCCTTTAATTAAGCAGAAATTCACATGATACTTACTGGTTATTCTTTATGGGTAGTTCGATTACCTTCAAGTTTTCTTATTGTCGTATGGTTTCTTCCAGATAAGAAATGCTAAGGGAAAGGACGGTTGGTTACTACTCAATCGATTTGTCATTCAATGAAATCACTAACGCTCCTGATACTATTTCCGAAATCCCCTTGCTTTCCTAGTTAGATGGCTCTGATTTAATCGTCAATGGACAGTCCCTTCGGAGAATTAATCGGCCACTATCATTTAAAAGAATAATAGGAAATATTCCGAAATAACTTTCTTTTTTCAGAGTTTCTAAGAACAGGAAATATCGAGAAAATTATGGAATAATTAGGGCGATTCCCTTTCGAAAATAGCCACATTTTTACAAAAATGCTATTAGTAATCTATTTTTCTAGTTCTTATTGCTTGTGTTTTTGTCGAAAAAAGACGATTATAAAGATAGAAAGCAGACCTGGATGATTTCCCTATCATTGTTCAAGCAATCGTGTTCATCGGGGTTAGTTTTCTAAACCAATTAAAGGGGAGAAATACAACTATGATTTATGCTAATCCTAATACAGAAGGTTCTGTCGTACAATTCAAAGAAAAATACGATAACTTTATTGGTGGAGAATGGGTTGCACCCGTTAAAGGCCAATATTTCGAAAATAAATCACCAGTAACTGGTAAAGTATTCACAAAAGCTGCTCGTTCTACTGTTGAAGATATCGAATTGGCATTAGATGCTGCACATGCTGCAAAAGCTGCTTGGGGAAAAACTACTCCTGCTGAACGCGCTCGCATTTTAAACAAAATTGCTGACCGTTTAGAAGAAAACTTAGAAATGATCGCTGTTGCTGAAACTTGGGACAACGGTAAAGCAGTACGTGAAACATTGAATGCCGATATTCCATTGGCTATCGATCACTTCCGTTACTTCGCAAGTGCCATTCGTTCTCAAGAAGGCCGCACAACTCAAATAGATAATGATACAGTAGCATACCACTTCCAAGAGCCACTTGGTGTTGTTGGACAAATCATCCCTTGGAATTTCCCAATTCTAATGGCTGTTTGGAAAATTGCTCCAGCTCTAGCTGCAGGTAACTGTATCGTCATGAAACCAGCTGAACAAACTCCAGCTTCTATCATGGTGTTGGTTGAATTAATTCAAGATATCATCCCTGCTGGTGTTCTTAACATCGTTAATGGTTTCGGTATCGAAGTTGGTAAACCACTTGCTACGAACCCACGTATTGCTAAAATTGCTTTCACTGGTTCAACTGCAGTTGGTCGCCAAATCATGCAATATGCAACTGAAAACATCATCCCTGTAACACTTGAACTTGGTGGTAAATCACCGAACGTATTCTTTGAAGATGTAATGGATAAAGATGATGCTTACCTAGATAAAGCAATCGAAGGTATGGTTATGTTCGCATTGAACTCAGGCGAAATCTGTACATGTCCTTCACGTGCTCTTATCCAAGAATCAATCTATGACAAATTCATGGAACGTGCACTAGAACGCGTTAAACAAATTAAAGTTGGTAACCCACTTGATACTGAAGTAATGATGGGTGCTCAAGCTTCTAATCAACAAAAAGAAAAAATCCTTTCTTACATCAAGCTTGGACAAGAAGAAGGCGCTGAATTACTTATCGGTGGAGAAGAAAACAAATTTGATGGAGAACTTGAAACTGGTAACTACATCAAACCAACTGTTTTCAAAGGAAACAATAAAATGCGTATCTTCCAAGAAGAAATCTTTGGACCAGTTCTTGCTGTTACTACTTTCAAAGACTTCGATGAAGCAATGGAAATCGCAAACGATACTCTTTACGGCTTAGGAGCTGGAGTATGGTCTCGTAGCGGAGATATCGCTTACCGTGCTGGTCGTGGAATCGAAGCTGGTCGTGTTTGGACAAACACATACCACCAATATCCTGCTGGCGCAGCATTCGGTGGATACAAATTATCAGGTATCGGCCGTGAAAATCACCTAATGATGCTTGATCACTATCAACAAACAAAATGTCTATTAGTAAGCTACGCTAAAGACGCTCAAGGATTCTTCTAAATCGAAAGGATACGATCAAACATGGTAGAACGTGTTATTGCAACGAACGAAGCACTTACATTAATAGACTCTATTAAAAAAATACATGGCTCTATCATGTTTTATCAATCCGGCGGCTGTTGTGATGGATCTTCTCCGATGTGCTATAGAGAAGGAGATTTTCAACTGGGGGATGCAGACATCCATCTCGGTGCGATTGGCGATGTACCCTTCTACATGCATAAAAGCCAATACGATTATTGGAAGCACACGCAACTGATCATCGATGCAACTGAAGGACGAGGCCCGGATTTCTCACTTGATAGCGTGGAAGACCAACATTTCATCACACGCTCGCGGGTTTTTTCAGAGGAAGAATACCAAGAAGTGAAAAAAGTTTTATAATATCTAGAAGAGCTGTTCCCAAAAGTCGAATTCGGCTATTCGGACAGCTCTTTTTTTACTCTCTATGTGGTATTACTCTTTAATAAATACTTTTAAACTGTTCTTTTATCCTCACATTCCAATGAAGATAATATCCTATCATGGGGATTTACAAAAAAGCTGCCTAAAAAATGGGGCAGCTTTGCTTTTTCTCTTTTTTCTCTATTTCATTAAGTACCACAAAAAGTCTGGTACGGGCCGCATGATTCAGGTACTGTTGCGTATGCTTCCTGATCTCTCGTATGCGCGTATGGGTGTGAGAGTACTTCTAGAAGTCGTTCCAACACACTGTAATCGCCTTTTTTCACCGCAGCATCCAATACTTCTTCCACCCGGTGATTTCGTGGAATCACCGCAGGATTACTTTCTTGCATCAGTTTCTTCGAAGAGTCTTTCGATTCCTGTTGACGCCCTACTCGCTCCTGCCACAGTCTTTTCCACTCGTCAAACTCCGGAGAATCGAAAAGGGCTGCGTCCCCTTTTGTTTCAAACGTTAAGGCACGGAAGGTGTTCGTATAGTCTGCCCGATGCTTCTTCATCATGTCGAGGAGTCCTTCGATCAGCGCTTCATCCTCTGCCTCTTCATTAAAAATGCCCAACTTTGCCCTCATGCCCTTGAACCAATGTGTATGATACAACTTATTGAATTCCGAGATCTCATCCTGCGCCAGTTGAATGGCCTGTTCCTGGTCGTCATGCAACAGTGGCAGTAGGCTTTCCGCCAATCGGGCTAGGTTCCAAGCGGCAATGTATGGCTGATTTCCATAGGCATAACGGCCTTGAACGTCAATGGAGCTGAATACCGTTTCCGGATCATAGGTATCCATGAAGGCACATGGGCCGTAATCGATGCTTTCTCCGCTGATGGTCATATTGTCGGTGTTCATCACCCCATGTATGAAGCCAACCAACTGCCATTTTGAAATAAGCTTGGCCTGTCGTTTGATGACCTCCCTTAGCATCGATTGAGCTCGGTTTTCAGCAGCTTCCACCTCTGGAAAATGACGCTTGATAGTATAGTCTACAAGGGCCTGCAGTTCCTCGATTGTCCTCCACTTAGCAACATATTGAAAAGTTCCGACACGAAGATGGCTGGCAGCCACTCGCGTTAAAACCGCACCTGGTAGCACAGTTTCCCGATAGACCGGGTCGCCTGTCTTCACTACAGCCAAACTACGCGATGTGGGAATTCCCAGCGCATGCATGGCTTCACTGATGATATATTCACGTAACATCGGACCCAGTGCCGCGCGTCCATCCCCCCCGCGTGAATAGGGTGTTCTTCCTGGACCTTTAAGCTGGATGTCCATCCTTTCCCCCTCTGGCGTAATCTGCTCACCCAAGAGCACCGCTCGCCCGTCACCTAGCATCGTGAAATGACCGAATTGGTGACCCGCGTATGCTTGGGAAAGAGGCAAGGCTCCTTCAGGAATCTCGTTTCCAGCAAGTACTTCCACACCCTCATCGCTTTCTAATTCTTTCGCGGACAACCCTAAAGTAGCAGCCAGCTTTTCATTGAGAATGATCAATTCAGGTGCACTTACTAGAGTCGGGTCGGTAAGGGTGAAAAGAGCTTTTGGAAGTCCAGCATAGCTATTTTCGAAGTTCCATCCTGATTCATTATTTTTTGTCATAGAATCCCCTTTTCTTTAGTCATGTCTGTACTGGTTTTTCCTCATATTTAAAACAAAAATAGTCATTTGCATGGTCCTTATGCACGTTTTTAATGTCTGCATATGCCCATTTATTATACCGCTTCCACATCAAGATGACCCTTTTTAAGCAATCGCGTTTGAAAAACACCATAGGTAAATACACATTTAAACGGCTATTACATAGAATGCATGAATGAAATGACTTAAGGGGGAGTTCTGTTGATTATCTATGTAGTAAGCAGTGGCGATTCGTTATGGAAAATTGCAAACCGCTATGGAGTAACGATCGATTCAATTGTTAAATTAAATGCATTATCCGACCCAAGCCAATTAACGCTTGGCCAGTCATTGGTTATTCCTCACATCGGGACCTCTCACATCGTTGAAGCCGGAGAAACCTTATGGTCGATTGCCCAGCAATATGGACTGACCATTCAAGCACTCATGCAAGCCAATCAACTTACCGACCCAAACGTACTTTACCAAGGCAGTGTTCTATATATCCCGCCCATTACACACGTCGTTCAGTCGGGACAAACGTTATGGGACATTTCCGTTTGGTATGGCACGACCGTTCAGGCCATCTTGAGTGTCAATCAAATCGAAGACCCAAACACGATTTATGTAGGAATGAACCTCATCATCCCAAGGTCGAAACGAGCGATAGAAGTGAATGCTTATACCTATCAATCAAGTGATGCAGCCGTCCAATCCATCCAAGATATCGGCCAACTACTTACTTACCTCAGCCCTTTTGCGTATAAAATCAAGGAAGATGGCACATTAGAAGGACTGAATGATGAAGATATGGTCGACGCCGCGATTTCAAAAAGCATCGTCCCCATGATGTCGATTACGAACTTCACTTCAACGGAAGCCGGATCCAACCTAGCCCAAGTCATTTTGTCCAACTCTTCATTAAGGGAAAAGGTCATCAGGAATGTGCTTGAAGTGATGGATGACAAAGGCTATACCGCACTAAACATCGATTTTGAAAATGTATTGCCCGAGAATCGCGAGGATTACAACCGATTCCTGCAACTGGCCGTTGAGCGCCTTCATGCTAGAGGCTATTTGGTTTCCACTGCCCTTGCGCCCAAGACGAGCGAAGAGCAAGCTGGTGTGTTATATGAAGCACATGATTATGAAGCGCATGGACGGATTGTCGATTTCGTCGTGCTCATGACGTATGAATGGGGATATCGGATGGGTCCTCCTCAAGCCATCTCTCCCCTCGACCAAATGAGGAAGGTCGTGGAGTATGCCTTGACGGTGATTCCTGCAGAAAAGATCTTTTTAGGGTTCCAAATATATGCACGGGATTGGCTCCTCCCACATGTTAAAGGCCAGGAAGCCGAGACATTCAGCCCACAAGAAGCCGTAAGAAGGGCCGTTAAGCACGGAGCACCCATTCAATATGATCCGGTCGCCCAATCACCCTTTTTCCGCTATTCAGACGAAAAAGGGAAAACGCATGAAGTATGGTTTGAAGATGCACGGAGCGCCCAAGCCAAGTTTGAACTCGCAAAGCAATATAAGCTCCGCGGTATCAGCTACTGGGCACTAGGTTTCCCTTACCCCCAAAACTGGGCTTTATTAGAGGACAATTTTTCAATCAAGAAATTGAAGACATTTAGCTGATTTGCTACAACCTTTCGAGGATACCCGTTTAAAAAAATGGCTTATCGACTTTCGATAAGCCGATCCCATCCAATTGTTATTTCGATAAGGCGATTTTTATATGGGCTAAGTGGTGATTTTCGTGCCAAGCTAATTTTGCGATTTTTTTTGCCACTGTTATTTCACCATTTTCCTGATGAGTGAAAGTTCGACGTACTTGCTCTTCGGTTAAACTATGCCCTAAAGCAACGATACGCTCATTTATCCCTTCTAGCATTTTAACGGAACTTTCTATTGGAAGTTCAGTGTCCGGTTGAATCGCCCATTTTTCCTGGTCAAAACCTGGTACCGTTGGGTTCTCATCTGTCAAAGCCAGCTTCAAACGTTGATACATGTTCAACTGGGAATCTGCAATGTGATGAACAAGCTGACGAACATTCCAGCTACCCTCACGATATGTTTTCTTTAATTCCTCATCACTTAATGAGTCAACAGTTTCTCTTAATTGAATGGTGTATGTTTCGATATCCTTTAACCATTCTTGAATGTTTTCTAGTGTTACTTGTTCAGGTACTTGTAATTCCCCAATTGGAAATCTCACATCCATTTTCATTCCCCATTTCCCTATTCGTTATTTCTTTTACATATTGATCAGGAGATTATAATCCCCTTATATTTTAACATATTTTATCCAATTTCCGACATTTATTGGTACCAATAAAGGGGACACCGAAATAACAAGAACTCTTTAACCAAAGACTAAAAAAAAGCTGCCCGCCCGTCAGTTTTCACCGACTTTGGGACAGCTGCTTTGTTTTATTGCCTCTTAATAAGGGTCGGCTTCGTGGCTTTTCTTCACGGCATCTTTAGTCGCTTCATTTGCCGCTAATGTACCTTGGCCATATTTCGACTTACCTGATTCACGGCCTGGAATCTTGCCTTCTTCCTGTTTTTCCTTGATTTCTTTCATTTTCATTTCGATGCCTTCCTTCACACGGCGGCCATATTCTTCATCGGCTTGTGTAAAGTGCTCAACCATGGCATCTTGAATACGTTTGTCACATATTGCAAGTGCATTGGATAGGTTGTTGATTAATTCATCACGTTCCCAGTCCTCAAAGCTGCGATATGTTTCGCCCGCTTGACCATAGTTATTAGGACGGTCAATCGGCTCGCTCATTACCGCCGCATTATAGCTCGGACGGTGCTGTGGACGCTCTTCTTTGCTTGCTTCCTTGTACCCGCCGATCATCGAAGGTTCATAGTTAATCGATGGATTTTCACCATTCTCTTTCGGGTCACGAATATCCATTTGACCACGATGCTGATTCGTGCGGACAGGCACTTTCGGAGCATTCACAGGCAATTTCAGATAGTTCGGACCTACACGATAGCGTTGCGTATCAGAGTAGGAGAACGTACGGCCTTGGAGCATTTTATCATCGGAGAAATCCATTCCGTCGACAAGGACCCCTGTACCGAAGGCGGCCTGCTCGATTTCCGCATGGTAATCCACCGGATTGCGATCAAGGACCATACGACCGACTGGCAACCATGGGAATTTATCTTCCGGCCAGAGTTTTGTATCATCTAGCGGATCGAAATCAAGTTCTGGATGGTAGTCATCCTCCATGATTTGCACATAGAGTTCCCATTCCGGATACTCGCCACGCTCGATGGATTCATATAAATCCTGTGTCGCATGGGCGACGGTCTTCGCTTGAATAGCGTCTGCTTCTTCTTGGGTTAAGTTGCGGATGCCTTGCTTAGGCTCCCAATGATACTTTACAAGCACAGCTTCGCCTTTGTCATTCACCCATTTATAAGTATTCACTCCAGAACCCTGCATATGGCGGTATGTAGCTGGAATGCCCCATGGAGAAAATAGGAATGTAATCATATGCGTAGCTTCAGGTGAACGGGAAACAAAGTCGAACATCTGCTCAGGATTCGCCACGTTCGATGCTGGATCCACCTTGAATGCATGAATCATATCAGGGAACTTCATCGCATCACGAATAAAGAAAATTTTCAGGTTGTTACCGACAAGATCCCAGTTACCATCTTCCGTATACATTTTCACGGCAAAACCGCGTGGATCCCGTGCTGTTTCTGGCGAATCCTTCGATCCTGCCACGGTAGAGAAACGGACCATGAGTGGTGTTCGCTTCCCAGCACCCGAAAATACTTTCGCCCGTGTATATTTTTCTGGAGGTTCATCTCCGACTTTTCCATATGCTTCAAAATAGCCAAATGCTCCAGCACCACGTGCGTGAACCACACGCTCCGGCACTTCCTCCCGGTCAAAGTGGGAAATCTTTTCGATGAAATGATAATTCTCAAGTGTAGCGGGACCGCGATTACCTACTGTTCGGATATTCTGGTTATCCGTCACAGGGTGACCTTGACGCGTGGTCAACGTATCGCGTTTCACATCTTTTTCTTGATCCTGTCCTTTTGGAGCATTCATATCTTTGTTCTCTGCCAAAATGAAAACCTCCTTAAAAATAGTGGCCCTTACTTCACTAGTATTCCAGTTTATAAGGGGAATTATCATTTATATTAAATATTAAATGATAATTATTATAATCAATACAAAACCATTATAGGGTATGCACGTAAAGAATGCACGTAAAATGAATTACATTTTTCTTTCTCAATAAATATCGTATATTCTCAGTAGTGAGGATTACTAGATAACCACTCATCTATCTATTAGGGGCCGTCCCTTAATTTCTTAAAAGTCGTTTACTAACTAATTAGACAATACTTCTTCTATACCTTCGTTTTGAAAAAAGAAAACCTATAATTGATAAATTTCTCCAGAAAACCAGAAATTATTCTCATTAACTTAGATGCCTTCATAACAAAAAAAGAGTCAATTATCCTTTTGGATAACTAACTCTTTTAGTTCTTTATTTATTGAAAATAAACGGCATTAAAATGGGTTCGTTGCGATGAAGCTTGCTGTTTTGACATACATACGTGGATTGATCTTTAATTGGTCCACGATGAATTCTGCAATATCTTCAGGTTGGATGAATTTTGTATCGTTATTTTCCTTAATTAAGCTTAGGTCAAGCGCAAGATCTGTTGCCACCGTACTTGGTGTCAAAGCAGACACGCGAATATTGTTGCGGCGAACTTCTTGTGCTAAGGATTCTGTAAAACCAATTACGGCAAACTTGGATGCACTGTATGCACTTGATGTAGCGGCTCCACTCAATCCATTTGTGGAAGACACATTGATGATGTCCCCACCATTTTTCTCGATTAATTGAGGCAGTACAGCATGTGTTACATAATAGGTGCCCATTAAGTTTGTATCAATGATTTGTTTCCATTCTTCTGGATCCATTTCCATAACCGTACCGAATGTTCCGATACCCGCGCTATTAATTAGAATATCAGCATTCCCCAACTCTTTTGTTAAAGATTCAATCGCTGCTTCCACTTGTTCCTTTGATGAAACATCAGCCGCTGCATAGGCCACTTTAACGCCTAACCCTTCAATTTCGGTAGCCGCCTCTTTTAGAGTTGCCTCTGTTCTTGCAAGTAAACCAACGTTTACTCCTTCTTTAGCTAGTGCGATAGCCGTTGCTTTCCCGATTCCTCTTGCCCCACCGGTAACAATTGCTACTTTATTTTTTAATGATTGTGCCATAATAGTTAGCCCCTTTCTAAATCAACTTTCATATACGTTCTATTATACTATTTTGGATTGGATATTCCTAAAAGCCTGCTTGGTCTTTTGCAGAATCTATCTATAAGTATTTTCTTGATTAGGTTTTCGTAAACTTTGTTTTATATTCCTAAAGCTCTCTTGCTATGCAAACAATTTAAAGGAATCATTCATGACTATTTCTAGCACACGAACAGCATTAAAGAAGTTTTCTGATAGTTGATTCTCCAGCTAAAAATCATGAAAAAAAGAACATCAGAAGTATTCTGATGCCAGACTGTAGACAAACTCTATAAAAATCGAGTTTGTATGGCTTGTACAATGTGGACGTTGATTTCCACTCCAGGCACTCGCTTTCCGCGGGCGGTCCGCGAGCCTCCTCGGCTTTCGCCTGCGGGGTCTCCTGTAGACACGCTTTTCCCGCAGGAGTCTCGTACCTTCCGTTCCTATCAACTTTGTTTTAACTCATAGATAAAACCCTATTTCCTAAGTCAAGATTGTTTCACAATAGAATTATTAGTTCTTAAAATGGAGCCTGCCCTGAATGTATAGAAGATGGCAAATTGGACACGGCAAGTTTAGGCGAAGATTCGAAAAGAATTTCAAAAGGGGATCGGAACTTAATAATTCCGACCCCCTTTTGTCTAAACTCTGACATCAGAGTATTCTGATGCTCCTATAGTATTGTACTTTCCTCTCTTACTTATAGACCTTGACCGGTAAATACGTTAAGGACTGTCCAGTAGCGGATTCGGTTAAGTTTTGTTCTAAATCAAACCCTTCGACAGGTTCGATACGAGAGAATTTCTTTGTGAAAAGCTCCAAAGCCAATTTCATTTCCAATCGTGCAAGCGGTGCACCTAAACAGAAATGTGGCCCGCTTCCGAAGGTCAAATGCTTCTTATTATTTGGACGGCGGATGTCTATTTTGAAAGGATCTTCAAACATATCTCCATCCAGATTGCAGCCGCTCATCCAAGCGATGACGGTATCCCCTTTTTTTAACGGAACCCCTAATAAATCATTATCTTCTTTAACCGTACGATCTCGTCTGGAGCTGTGGAACCGATACCGTAGCATTTCCTCGACTGCATTCGGAATCAATTCAGGCTCATTCCGGAGTTCTCCATAGATTGACGGATCATCATAAAGTAATGAATAGAAAGAATTCGCGATCGCATGGCTAGTCGTTTCGACACCCGCGCCTAATAGGAGCATCGTCGCCTGCACGATCTCTTCATCCGTAAACCTTTCCCCATCCACTTCTGCCCGGATTAAGTCACAGATAATATCATCTGACAGATTCGAACGTTTCTGAACGACAATCGGATATAGGTATTGGAAATATTCCTTTGCCGCCTGTTCCTTTTTACGCATGATATCTTCCAACCTTGCTTCGTCATAAGGTTGGAACAGGATATCCACCCATTCTTTGAACTGGTGTTGATCTTGAATCGGCACCCCGAATAAATCCGCGATAACCATAGCAGGTAAAGGGCCAGAGAATGTTTTTATAATATCGACCGTTGAGTCAGCTGGAATGTCATCTACAAGGTCGCTAATAATTTGGTGAATACGAGGTTCCCATTCTTTCAAACTGCGCGGGGTGAAAGCGGCTGCTAACAAGGAGCGGCTCTTCCGATGTGTAGGTGGATCCACCAATGTAAGATTCGTTATGGAAGAAGGTTTTTCTGCCTTCTTACCCGCTCCAACGAAAATAGCACTTCTAGGTCCTTCACTTGAAAAAACCTTATAGTTACTTAATACCTGTTTAACATGTTCATATTTAAACACATTCCACGTATTCGTTCCCTCATGGAAATAGACAGGATGATCGTGAAGCATTTCTTTGTACCATTCAATCGGGAAAAACTCATCAGCACGTGACTGAAAATTCGTAATTTCTTTAATAGGAATCACTTCTTTGTTCATTAAGTCATATTCCTCCTTCAAAACATCTAAAGATTCTCAGCCTTCTACATTTGCACGTATGTTCAGCTTACTCTAAACAGAGTATTTTGAAAAAAGCAATAAGTAATAGGGCATGAAACCCACATTTGAATACCTTTGGTTTTTTTGTAGGTAGTAGGTCTCTTCTATGTGGCGGTACAGGCGTGCCTAAAGACCACATAAAAAAAGCACTCATTTTGAATGGCTCAAAATGAGTGCTTTTTAGTCGTTTCATCAAATCTCCATGTCCCAACGATCCTGTTCGGTTTGCTTCATCTGTTTTTCCGTTTTTTCCGGATAGGCTGTACGGAATTTATGGTGGTCGGCCGGGATGATTTCAATCATCTTCTCGATCATATCTTCCGGATCAAGTTGGTTCTTTAATCCCGCATCCTGTTTCTCCATATCTTCCTTCCGTGTAAAGTTACGTTCCTCATCGAACCACTTCCATTTCTCCTCTGCAGCCCTGTCGTTGAAGCCCGTATTATAGGCACCCGGATTAATGGTCGCCACCTGCACCCCAAATGGCTCAAGCTCATCCTTCAAGGTTAACGCCATACCCTCGATGGCATGTTTGGTTGTCGCATATGGACCTCCGAATGGGGTCGTGATAATTCCGGCCATCGAACTCAAGAACACGATTTTCCCGCTTCCTTTTTTGACCAGCTTCCTTGCTGCGCGTTGGACGGATTCAAGTGTCGCAAATACATTCACTTCGAAAATCGCCCGGAACCGATCCATCGGCACTTCCCCTAGTGCACCGCCTTCGTTGATAGCAGCATTGGCCACAAACACGTCAAAATCATACACATCAATCAGAGCCCTGTCCCGTTCATTCGTGATATCCAATTTGAGCACGTCCATATTCAAGCCTTGCTCCTGTGCTTCTCGCATTAGATCCGTTTTCTGAGATGTGATTTCGGTCGTCGCAATCACGTGGTGCCCTCTCTTCGCTAATCCTAATGCCGTTCCTCTTCCAAGCCCACTGCCTGCTCCCGTGATGAAAATCGTTTTAGTCATCTACTATTCCTCCTATCGATATTCTCTATTATTTCTTCTTCCCCGTTGCTATAGACCTAAACAAAATAACGCTTTTCCCAAGGGCAAAAGACAAATAAGTCAGGGTCTAAAAAAGGGATAACAAGGTTTCCAAAAGGACTTTATTCCCCTTTTTTGTTAAAATTAAATAGAACTTTAGACATGCTTCCGGATTTGTCTTTGCGTTTATTAAGGTCGTTTACGGGAATACTTAAAAACATCAAGGCTATCCCTGCATTTCATTCATGAAAGCTTAAACAAACGAGGATAACTAACGAAAAAGGGGTTTTTACGATGATGAATTACAAAAACATCACAGTTGCCGGAAGCGGCGTTTTAGGAAGTCAGATAGCCTTCCAAACTGCTTATGTAGGAAAATTCAATGTAACGATATATGACATTAACGACGAAGCTTTAGAACGTGCCAAAGAAAGAATCACGAACTTGAAGCCGTATTATAAAGAAGATTTAGGGGCAAAAGACGAAGATTTAAACGTGGCTTATGACCGTCTTACCTTCCACTCTGATCTTGCAAAGGCTGTAGCGGATGCGGATCTTGTGATTGAAGCGATTCCGGAAGTCGTTCAGATTAAAACCGATTTTTATACGGAATTAGGAAGAGTGGCGCCTGAGAAAACCGTTTTTGCAACGAACTCTTCGACATTATTGCCAAGTCAATTTGCGGAAGCGACAGGCCGTCCCGAGAAATTCCTCGCCTTACACTTCGCGAATGAAATTTGGAAAAACAATACCGCTGAAGTCATGAAGCACCCTGGAACAAATGACCAGTACTTTGATGAAGTGATTGAATTCGCAAAAGCAATCGGAATGGTTGCCCTGCCATTACATAAAGAGCAACCCGGCTATATCCTGAACTCTTTATTGGTTCCGTTCTTGGAAGCAGGCCAAGGACTCCTATTGAATGAAGTCGCCGACCCTGCAACCATCGACAAGACATGGATGATTGCAACAGGAGCTCCACTCGGACCTTTCGCCATCTTGGACGTAGTGGGAATCACCACCGCCTATAACATTGCCAATGCCAAGGCTCAAGCAGGCGATCCACATTTCGTGAAATTGGCTAACCTCTTGAAAACGGAATACATCGACAAAGGGAAAACAGGCAGAGCAGCAGGAGAAGGCTTCTACAAGTACCCGAACCCTGCTTTCGCTAAAGCTGATTTCTTAAAAGGTTAATGAACATGAAGGAAAAAGCAGAAGGCGCTTAGGCACCTTCTGCTTTTTCATGGATGATTTGTTTCGATATACCTTCCAGCTGTTTGCGGAAAGCATGCTACACTAAAAATTTCCCAAAGGTAACCAACCATTTAAGATTGCACCACCTTCAGGGTTATTTCCTACTACCAACTCACCACCATGCTGTCTAATGATTCGCTGAGAAATCGTTAAACCTAATCCTGCTCCTCCGGTTGAGCGATTTCTCGATGCTTCCCCACGATATAGTGGTTCAAATACTCGCGGAAGGTCTTCCATAGAGAACCCCTTTCCTGTATCTTGTACCGTAAAGATCACTTGGTTATCCTCTCTATTGCAAGTAATGAATATTTCTCCATTCCTAGGTGTATGCCTTACCGCATTATCTAGCAAGTTATTCAGGGCTCGTTCCAATAAGTGCGAATCACCCTTGATGTAGCAACCCGTTTTTAAATGATCTGTCATGATAGAAATCCCCTTTTGCTGAGCCTGCAGGCGCAGACTTTCTATGGAGTTCTTGAGAACAAGACACAGATCAATCCTGTTTTCAGGCAGATTCACTTCTTGGTATTCCGTCTTAGCAAACGTGAAAAGATCCTCTACTAATCGATCCAACTGCGCCGACTTCTCCTTACATACCGCCAAATACTTTGCTTTCTTTTCAGGTGTATCAGCAATGCCTTGCTCTAAACCATCTAGGTAACCACGCAAAGCAAACAAAGGCGTTCGTAAATCATGTGCAACAGCAGTAATGACAAATCTCCTTTCAGCTTCCAATTCATCCTGTTTCTGAAAAGATTTTTTTAGACTATCTACCATAATAGTAAACCCGTCATGTACCTCATCAATTTCTGAAATCCTTGATGAAGGTAACTGGATATCCAGGTCTCCCTCTCCAATCTGTCGAGCACATAGACCCGTTTTCTCCAAAGGAATGAGAATATATCTTCGCATTGCATAGGTAATGACCAAAATCGCCACGATTAGGCCAGAAATGACTGCAATTATTTGAGTCATTTTTGAATGATCTTGATAGATGACAACCCTTCCAAGCACCTGCCCATCCTGTATGATTGAAAACTGTTCCACGCTCGCAGAGGACGGCCCTCGGTCAGAGTCCGATTGAAAAATCGCCTGATTAGATCCGGATAGTATCGACACGCCCATGTCTGCTTTCTCTAAAAGCCCGCTTAATTGGTCTTGCCAAGCAGGACTTTTCCATTTATCAGTATTTGTTTCAATCAAGTGAGTTATCGCTTCCATATTCTCCTGTTGTGGTTCATCCATTCCAAGATTGAATGACTTTGTTTCAAGAATATGCCCACCTACATAAAACACCCACGGGAAAGTAAGGATAATGAGTAGGCAGAGGATGGTGAAATGACGAATTCGAATGGTTTTCATTTTATTCTCCTTTAAAACGATAGCCTATACCCCATACATTGACTATAAATTTCGGTTCGTTAGGGTCCGCTTCAATTTTCTCCCGAAGTCGACTTAGATGGACACGAATAGTATGTTTGTCCCCAATCCCTTCCCAAAACTTTTCGAGTAATTGCTCGTATGTAAAAACATATTTCGGATGTTCCGCGAATAATTGCAGTAAATCATACTCTTTCGGTGTAAGCGAGATGGGCTGCCCTTCTATAGATACCTCTCTTGTGGATAAATCCAACGAGAGGCGCCCATAATCCAAGACCTTCCCCTTTAACTCTTGCTGAGAACTGGAGCGACGTAATACCGCCTTCACTCTTGCAACAATCTCACCAGGCGAAGCGGTTTTGACTATATAATCATCTCCTCCAAGTGCAAGGCCTCGTATCTTGTCTACATCATCACTAAGCGCACTCAAAAAAAGAATCGGGACGTTGCTTTTCATACGAATCTGCCGACATAACTCAAAACCATTTTGTCCCGGCATCATGATATCAAGGACAAGGCAATCAATTCTACATTGCTTTACCACATCAAGCGCCTGAGTAGTATCATAAGCAAGTTTCACCTGAAATCCCTCATTTATTAAGAAATCCCTCAATAATTCAACAATGCTATGGTCATCGTCCACAACTAAAACGGTATGTACATCCTTCACAAATCTAATTCCCCTCTCTAATTGGCTCCCCTATATACTATCCTTACAATTTGATTCAATTTTATCACTTTTTTGAAAAAGGAAACGTTTTAGGATGGATTGTGATTATTTTGTGATTGTTTCATACCATTTTTTGAGATATTTAACGGTTATTCTATAACTGTGAAACAAACTTCAACTATTGTAATGTTTCGTTCCACAATTCTAATAACTTCGAGGGGGATTTAATAATGGGTGTTGAAGATCAAAGTTATTCATTTTTTCCATTTGGTGCATTGTTCTGTCTTACACTATTTTGTTTTGTAGCCGTTCGCATATTCGCCATACGATCTCGTTATAAGGATTTCAATCAACTTACCCATCTAAAAAAGCTGGTAAGCAAAGGGGAAATGACAGAGGCCGAATACCAAAGATTTAAAGAACTTCTTACTAAATAGGAACATAGGAAATTTAATTTTGGAGGGGAAATGTATGCATATCCAAATTGTATTGTTTGATGGATTTGATTTATTAGACGCTATTGCACCTTATGAAGTGTTTACTGCTGCTGGGATGTACTTGAAAGATGACTTAACCGTAACACTCGTTTCTGCAGAAGGGGAACGAATGGTGACAAGTGGAGTGAATGGTTTACAAATTCAAGCAAGTGGGGAACTGGACGTAACTCGTAAAGGGATCATTCTTATTCCGGGAGCCTTTGGTTCCGTTCATGATACTGGAGCCGAATCGATACCGGTTAGGCTCCAGCAAGCATCTGAAACTAACTTGAGACAATTATTAAAACAAGCCATTGGAAATCCAGATATATTGCTATCCACAGTTTGCGGTGGTTCCCTTATATTGGCCATGAGCGGCTTATTAGAAGGTCGGCATGCCGTTACCCATCACATGGGAATGGGGCTTTTAAGTGCGACGAATGCAATTCCTGTTCATGCTCGAATTGTAGATGATGGGGATATTGTTACTGGCGGTGGCGTTACTTCTGGACTCGATGTTGCCCTTTACCTGGTTGAGCGAGAATTAGGCCCACTTATAGCCCACGCGGTGGAACAGCTGTTTGAGTACGAACGTAGAGGTACAGTTTGGAGAAATGAAGGAAATGTACCGAAAGAAATCCGACAGGAAAATGATATTAAAGTGACAAGTGATGAGTCCGCTATCCCAACTGATTCAAGAGATGACTTCCAAGGCAATTGGGATACCACCATCTCCACACCTATTGGAAAAATCCCGATTTTATTACATGTAACCAATCAAAATGGGAAACTAGTAGGTACAGCAAAGCAAGGAGATGATATTGTCACAATGGACGATCCCGTACTAGAATCGAATCAATTAAAGTGGTCCATGAAAGTGTCTAAGCCCATGCGCCTTAATTTGAATTTCAGCGTTTACGTAGATGGAAACAAAATGATTGGTGAAGCAAAAGCAGGGATGCTCCCTACATCAAAGTTAGTTGGACATCGAGTTGGATAACATGGGGTGATAGGTAGCCTAACCGTTCATATCCCTGAATAACGCTTCCTATTCATATCATACTTGCTATTACTTCTCTTATTACTGGACCCTCCCATAATTAATTCACAGCGGGATTCAGATAATGACTAAACGGCTTGAGCTCTATGAAATTTCAGAGCTCATGTCGTTTTTTTATTTTTTCTCTATTAATTAACTGTCCTTTCGCACCTGGTTATTTCTTTTGAATATAGGAAATGATATCAATATATAATTCGGTCATTTCTTGAGGAGTTTTATCTAAATCATTTTGTACCCATTGCTCGATCAATCCTAAAAAAGCAGACGTAATGAAGGATAGAAAGTAGTCCATGGGCACTTTTACATTGGATGCATGGAAGCTTTCATTTTTCTCTAAATTAACACGCACTTTTTCGGAAAAGGCATCTCGAAATCGAAGGTGGAAACCTGTTCTCCCATGATTGCTTAAAAATATCTTTAGTAAGGGCGCATGCATTTTAATGGAGCTAAATAAGGCAGCCGCTAATTGCTCCTGTCCTTTTTCAAAAGTATGAGTAGGTGAATAGCAAGATTGCAATTCATCAATATGATTGCCTAAGTCCTCAAACAACTGCTGTTCAATCCGATCTAGCAAATCGAACTTATCTTGATAGTGCAAATAAAATGTTCCACGGTTAATTTGTGCCGTTTTCGTAATGTCCCCTACCGTAATTGAATCAAAGGACTTTTCTTCTAAGATATGTATAAACGACGTTTGAATGAGCTGTTTGGTTTTTCGGTTTTTCTCTGCATACGTGCTCATCATCATCACCTCCGTCCTAAAATTGAACAATCTGTTCACTTTTGTTCATTGCTTATATGGTCCTAAAAACTATAAGATATATACATACCACTGAACAACATGTTGAAAATTGAGAAAGGATGATATACATTGAGACTATTTAAAAATAAACTAGCATGGGCTGCTCCCATCGCGGTTATATTAATTATCGCTCTATTTTCGGTAAACTTATTCGCCCAAGGTAACCCGAAAGTAAGAAATTTACCGGTTGCCCTTATTGTCAACGATGAAGGAGCACATGTAGACGCTGTCCAATCAGCCGTTGAACAAATGAGTAAAGGCACGGATGGCGAAGAACCGATGTTAGCTTTTACAAAGGAAAAAGAAGAAAATATTGAAGATCTATTCGATGATAAACAGTACTATGCCGCATTGGTCATTCCTGAAGGCTATAACGATAGCTTACAAAATGCCGTGAAGAATAACAAATCAGCACAGTTGAAAATTTATATTAATCAAGGATATAACATGACGGGTGCTAACTTTGCGAAAACTGCATTAAACGGCTTAGTTACCCAATTAAATAATCAATATTCTACAAATTTCATCAAGCAAATGGATGGTCAACAAATTGATGCAGCCCAAGCAGCTGTATTAGTGAACCCAATCGTTTCCGAAGAAAAAGTGTTTAATGAAATCACAGCCTCAACGGCAAATGGTAGTGCACCAACATTAATGGCCGTACCTGCTTGGGTAGGTGCCTTAATCGGCGGTTTCATCCTATTCTTAGCCATATCAAACATCACTAAGAAAGAAAACTTAACACGCAAACAAACATTACGCTTAATGGGTGGTCAAGTATTATTCGGCGTGATCATCGCCCTATTCTCTGGCTTTACAGTTTCGACATTAGCGTCCATCGCCGGTATTAACATGCCAAGTTACTTACTAGTTGCATTCTTCGTATCGTTTGCAGCATTCTGTTTCTTCCTATTAGTATCAGCCATTACGGCATGGATCGGTAAACCAGCCATCACGTTATTCATGGTTGTCATGCTTCTAGGTATGGGTGTATTAATGACACCACTAGAAATGCTACCCGATTTCTTCGTGAACTTCATACGCCCTTGGGTTCCAATCCGCTTTGCGTCTGAAGGATTACGTGAAATCTTCTACTTCGGTAGTGGCTTCTACACTGGTGGATCGTTCATCACGATTGCAGGAATCGGTATTGTCGGTTTAGTGATTTACCTGCTGTCTATTTTTAAACCAGCACGTAAACAAAACAATTAAAGCAAGAACATGTGAAGTAATCCCTTGATTAAAAGGTTAGGTCTGAGTTCGATATTGCATTGGACTCAGACCTTTTTATTTTCTCTTTGAATTCAATTAATGGGTTAGCTTATTCAAAAAATTGCTGACTTTTCTTCAATGCCCTTTTTCGCTGAATGATTTTTATAATGGGAATGGCGATCAGCAATGCTACGGCAATGTTAAGAATACCTACAGCTGAGTTAAAGAATTCCGGCAGTGATTGATCCCCTAAAACACCTACGTTCACAATACCCGACCATACATTAATAAAAAAGAGTAAAAGGAAAATATTCAACATGCGGGTATAATAGTCGATCCTTGATTGAGTATCTGTATATAGTTCAAACGGACCTTCAGATGCTACCTTTTTCATGTACACCCAGCCACCAAATTCATGAATAATGGTGATCCCACTGTCTTTAAGCAAGTCAAAATAATCCTTCATCTCATTTTTAGACTTTCCCATGATAAACTCATTGCGGTAAAGGAATGCACCAGGCTCTCCCTTTGTAAAGGTGAACCGCCCCAACGAAAACTTCTTTAGGTGCCAACCGTACGCAGCCATCTCATTAATCCACTTTTCTTCTTTTTCGTAATCCAAGTAAAAGCGATACCTTACTTTCTTCACAGCTGGTTCTCCCCTTTCGTAATGAGCAAACCGTTATGATACAACTCATGGAGACGTTTCATTTCATTTTCCACCATCAGCTTCCCAGCATCCGTAATAACATATTCCTTTTTTCGTCCATCCTCATCTAAAGCAACAATCCACTTTCGCTTAACCAATGTCTTAATCGCACCATAAATCGTTCCAGGACCAAGCTCAACACGACCATCGCTAAGTTCGGAAACAAATTGCATAATCCCATAGCCATGCCTTGGTTCATATAAAGATAAAAGGATGTAATAAACACCCTCTGTCAAAGGAGCCTTATCTTCCATCATTCCCCCACCTATCGTCTAACGTTATATCGACTGTTGATACACTTATTGTATCAGCGGCCGATATAACTGTCAATGATATACATATTTAGTTTTTGTTTCCTGATAAGGAGCGTGCGTTTAAGATTCAGGTCAGGGATAAAAGGAAAAATGTTCAATCTACGAAGTAAAACATAGTAGAGGCACGAGACTCCTGCGGGAAACGCGTGTCTACGGGAGACCCCGCAGGCGTTAGCCGAGGAGGCTCGCGGACCGCCCGCGGAAAGCGAGTGCCTGGAGTGGAAATCTACTTCCATATGGAACAAACCAAAAAAAGTAGACAAACCGATTTTCAAGTTTGTCTACTTTCTGCATAAGCTATAAAATGTGTGTGTTTGCATTCTTTTCTTCTTTTTTCACACGGATGAACATGCCTTTCGATACAATCAAGCCTAATATCGAAAATGCAATCAAAATATACATAGTCACTGAGTAATGAATTTGTAAACTGATGATGACAGATGCGGCTATTGAACCGAAGTAGCGAAACATGGAATAAATACCGGAAGCTACCCCTGTTAATTCCTTCGCAACGGATTCAAGAGACGCCGCTTGCATGGAAGGAACGCCCAATCCCGAGCCAATTCCACCTAGAAATAAAATCAAACCCGCAAAGACTATTCCATTGATACTTGGAAGAACAACATATAATACCAATGCCAGACCTAATAAGGCAAAAGATAGCCTAACCGTCATACCCTTTCCCATCTTACCTTCTACATATCCACCTACCCATGATGCAATGGAAATAGCTAAAGAGAATACGAACAAAAGAAGTCCAATCGAACCGATCGAGTATCCCACATCCCTTTCTAACATCATAGGCATGATCAATATCGTACAATACATGATGGCATTGTTCAGTAGGATCGATAGATTTGCACTTGTAAAACTGGCGTCTTTAAAGAGTGAAAAATCGATGATTGGATTGCCATATCGCTTCTCTCTATATACAAATAGAACGAAAGCTAATATGAAGACCAACCATAGCCAACCATTCCTATACCATTCATTTGTCACGATCAGGACAAGAACCGTTAAGAATGTACCTAATAGAATGGATCCTTGAATATCTAATCGAGTATGGATTTTCGGTTCGATATTCGGTAGGTATTTATAGGCAATAAGGAAGGACAAAATCGTAAAGGGAATGTTTATCCAAAAGGTGGCATGCCAACCCCATCCACTAATTAGCATGGCCCCAATGAGTGGGCCGAGTGCCGCCCCAATGGACATCGCAAACCCAAACACACCGAATGCCTTGGTTAACTTTGACTTAGGTGTGATAAGGCGAATGATCGCCGTGCCATTCGGCGTAATCAAAGCCCCGCCCAAAGCTTGAATGCCTCTACCAATGATCAATACCAGTAAATTAGGTGCATAGACACATACTAACGAAGCCACTAGAAATAAAAGCAAGCCGAGTAAGAACAATTTGCGTGTTCCATACATATCCCCGAGTTTTCCTGCTATTGGTTGGGCTACGATCATGATAATGAGATACACCGTCACAATCCAGGAGACATTTGCTACATTCGTCTGAAAGGCGTCCATGATAGTAGATAAACCTATCGTTATCATTGTAGAATTCAACGGGACTAGAAAAGCCCCCGTTAAAATCGCAAGCAAAGGAATATTGTTACTTTTCTTTAACAATGTACACGACTCCATTTGTTCCATCCACACGTACGATATCACCGTCTTCTAACATTTGCGTTGCCACTTTTGTACCTAAAACAGCTGGAAGCTTGTATTCACGGGCAACCGTTCCAGCGTGAGACAGGATTCCTCCTGCATCCGTGACAACAGCACCGGATATAGAAAATAGCACGGTCCATGGTGGGAGTGTTGTTTTACAAACCAGTACATCACCCTTCTGAACTTTAGAAAAATCATTCTGATCCCGAACAATTTTCACCGTACCCGTATGGACTCCTTTTGAGGCCGCATACCCTTTAAAGCTTTTCTCTTGTTCATCCACTTCCGCCGCTCTTGTTCCAAAGATTCTTTCGATAACAGGCGCCGCTTCCTCTTGAGGAGGCACGCCAAATGTTTCAGGAATAGTTTTTTTCGAATCTTGCTCATGTACCGCCTTACGCTCCATGATTTTGGTGGTTATATCTCTTGGATCATTTACCAATTCAACTAACTCATCCAGATATAAAAAGAAAATATCCTGTTTCTCTTCGATTGCTTTTGCTTCAACTAAAAGGGTTCCTACTTCTAGTAGAACAAGTCGAGCTTTGGCAGGAAGCATGGCATCAATGTAGAAGTGATGATCTTCATCAACACCCCAATAGGCTAACGCCCAGTCATGGATCTGCTTGAACCTTGCTTTTGCTTCACTCTCCGGGTACTTCTCTAATAGAGCGGAAACTTTATGTTCGCGTTCCGCTACAACACGTGCAAATTCTTCATCAAAATCGAAGTCCTTCTTCATATATTCCGAAATGACAGCTAAGGCATATTCAGGATTCTCCACCCATGTTTCATCAGAAAACTCATGGGAATTCGCGATGCGCCACCCGTAAATTTCTAAAGTATCTTGGACTTGGTCCAGGAAAGTTTGGCCTTCAGGAGATGCTTTAAGCTCCGTCACTAAATCTTCATTAGGAACGGAAGTAAAACAGTTCGATACTTCAGGGGATCCAATAGTCACCTTCGCAAGCTTCCATAAAACTCGATCCGTTTCTAATGATTTGTTCATCACACCTTCAAGGAGATCATACACATAGGTCGTATTCGTATCACCCGTTAAATTCTTATAGGCATCTTCTAAAAGTAAACCAACAGAGCCTCTAGGCATAACGACCTCGAAGTGAATCTCCCATGCGCGTTTGAAAAATTCAAATAATTCTATAAGGATTCCCTTTGCTTCTGCCAAAGTAAAGCCATTTTTACGGTATTGGTCCAGTGTGTTAAAGTACGGTATTAACTCTTGATTCATATAATTCCAGAATATATCACTTAAGTTTGGCAACAATGCTTCTATAGCCGTTGCATTTTCTTCCAACCGTTTTCCAATATCCCCTTGATAGGAAACGGTATTCTGATAATAGTGAGAATCGGAAATTTTAATTTGGAATTGATGGATTGGAAGTTTCAATGTTTCATAAGCTTTTTTTGTCCCTTCTGTAACGGCTGGTGCCATGTAAGACGCAAACAGGGGGGTTAAAGAACCGGGTAGATGCAATTCATCTAGAAACCAAAATCCATTTTGTTTATCCTCTTCGTTAAGCATTAATTCACTTCGGAAATTTTCAATATTCAACATATTTTTCGCACTCTCCTTATTTCTAAGATGTAATGGGTCTAGATTGAAGAACGAAAATCATGTCATCTTTAATGGCAAACTCTATATCAACAGGAAATTCATAAAATGCCTCTAGTTTACTTGTTACAGACTCTAAAGATAAAATGCTCTCTTCATTAAGACAGTAGGCGTTACTTTCTTCCGACGTAGTTTCCACTTCAATGATTTGATTATTTATAGGCAATATCTTCACTTCTTTAAGACCTAAATCTTTCATAATAGACTTCGTTTCTTTATTCACGATGAAAGTGTCGGGGGTCACAATTCCTGAAACAATGGCTTCACCCAAGCCATAACTCGCATTAATAATGATTTCATTCGTATCTTGAGTAATGGGGTTCAGACTAAAGATCACTCCGGACACATCGGGATACACCATTTGCTGAATTAAAATCCCCATAGGAAACGCATCCAAAGAAATATCTTTTTGTGCAGCATATTCACGAACACGATTGGAGAACAGGGATGCCCAGCACTGTTTGACTGCATAAAGCAATTGTTCTTCCTCACAAACGTTCAAGATTGTCTCATATTGACCTGCGAAGGAAGCGGCCTTTAAATCTTCCGCAGAAGACGACGACCTAACAGCCACTGCCAATTCTTTGGAACCTGTTAGTTCCTTCAACTTTTCATAGGAAGATAATACTTCCTTTTCTATATCTTTCGGAAGAGGCGCCTCCATGAATACATCAATGAATTCCTCTTTATGTACTTGATTATGTAAAGCATTCTCTTTCATAAATCTTTTTAAAGCACCCGCTTTGAGAACAAATCCATTGGGGATATGAACCCCCTCATTTATGATGTTCGCCAAGTGTAATGCTTTAGACCCAACTTCCAGTAGCGATTCTTGGTTAGCTTCTTTCAAAAACACAGTAAACACAAAAAAACAAACCCCTTTTCTTTATTAACACTGTAATGATAGTATAAAATACATAGTATTAATTAACCACTTTATTTATTAAACTCTAATTTAGTATACTTTGCAATCTACAAAAGAATAAATACTCATAAAATACTATCTTTTACAGTGAAACCATTTACTTAATTAAAAGGTTAATTTTTATACTCTACTTTTACTTTTCCTGCGATGAATGTAACTTCTTTTTTATTTTAGCTATGTTAAAGATAAAGGTTGATTTAGAGCATCATGTTCAATTATATGGGTGTAATTGGTTTTTATTTTTTTAAATTTTCGCAAAAAAATAAATATTTTATTATGATACGACAAACTGATAAAAGGCATAGGTGTTTAAGATGAAATATGAAGGAATGTATTATGAAATTAACGGAGAAGGGTACCCAATTGTATTTATACCTGGAGTCGGATCATCTCATACGATGTTCGGCCCTCAAGTTGACTATTTTTCACAAAATTTTCAAACGATCACTCTCGATTTAAGGGGAACAGGTGCTTCCGACGATATGGAACGCGTCAACCCTTGGAAATGTGCGAAGGCCCACGCTATATCGATCATTCAATTGTTGGACCATCTTAAAATCGAACAAGCCATTTTTATGGGTGTCTCTTATGGAGGTATCGTCGCACAAAACGTAGCCTTTATGTTTCCAGAGTATATATCAAAGTTGATTCTTCTGGATACCTATGCCAATATGTTTCCGAAAAACATAAAAGAAGTACAACTTACTCTTTTCGGTGCCGCTGTGGCTCTTTCTTCTTACTTGCCGAAAAAATGGATACGTCCGTTCTTTTCTCATTATAAAGATTGGAACTTGGCCTATGAAGAAATGATGTCCGTGATTGACAATCGAAAAGCTAAAAGTGTCCTAGTCCAAATGCTTGGTTGTTTAGGGATGAATTATCTCCCTAAACTAAAGAATGTTTCCATCCCCATTTTAGGGATCGTTGGCGATTTAGTTCCTATTGTTGTGCAAAAATCAAAGGAAATTACCGACGCAGCTCCCGAAGGCAGGTTAATAGTCGTCAAAAATTCTTTTGATCCAACTAATTTATGTCAACCAACCCTTGTGAACGAAGCAGTTTATTCGTTCATTTACGAAGAAAGTCTAATCAAACAAGAGATTCGTGCCTAAAATTGCTTTTTTAAATTCTAAAATCCGATAAAAAGAACGACCTATGAAAGATGTACCGACAAGGAGGGTTTCTTCTGCCTAGTAGGAACGTGTTTCTTCACTTATTTCTCATAGCCTATTTTCTCTTGTTTTTTCAATTCAACCAGGATTTTAATAGAGCCTTTATTTTGTAGAAGTCTCCGATTCGACCAGTAAAAAAAGCGACTGCTCATCATTCAGCAATCGCTTCCTCGTTGAATTCTTTATCATGGTTTAATTTTTATTTCCTTCGGTAACTGAGATGGAGCCTTAGGAACTTTTTTCTGTTCGTTATTAATCATGTCAGAGGAGTAAAGTGTAACGATCATACTTCCTCCGTATCGTTTTGCCCGAATCAATACAGGCTGGTTATATTTGTTTTGAAAACGAAAATCAGGTCCGTACCAGCTTACGGTCGCATCACGTCCGGGTGGCACATAAGGTACGCGCCTACTATGGGAATAGCGCTGGTCAATCCGGAGACCGGCACGATCGACAGCATTAAATAAGGTGGATGACACCTGACAAATCCCGCCACCAACCCCTTCAGACAATTCACCTCTAACAATAATGGGAGCACTCATGTATCCCTTATCCTTCGTTCTCTTCCCAACAACTTGGTTAAATGAGAACGTCTCATTAGGAAAAACAACGTGATTATCAATGGCTTTTGCCGCAAGTGAGATATTATGTGAACGACTTTTATTGTTAGAATTAAAATAAGTCACGTATTGACCAATCTTCTGGTGCCGAATATGAGCAAGTATTTCACTATCCACCTTAGGATAAACATCCATTTCTGGTGCTTCTATCTTAGAGGGTCCTTTACCAAAGAAATAGGCATAAAACTGCTCCTTAAACGCCTGTCGATACAGTTTGTAACCTACCTGGCCTGGAACGATTCCTCCCTGATCATTAAGCCTCGCATTTATTGGAGCTCTGTATACTTGTTGATCGAGTTTATCGATGAATGTACGTAACTTTTCATCATCAATCATCGGAGTACCAGGAAGAGGCAGTGAAAAGTTTTCACGGTTAACACTAGCTATGGGTTCCCCTTGTTGGGTCACCGTTAAGCTGTCAGAGGGCTCGACGGGTTGAGCAAATAATAAAAGACCAGTTATCCAGATATGTATCATAAGTCGGTATACCTCCCAACCTTAGTATGAACGGAAGGTTGTCCTTTGATGTAATTCTTCCTTTTATATTGTCGGACGTATATGTAGTGACAGGGTACATTAAGCAAAAAAGTTATTTGTTCTAACAGATTCAAAAACACTTATTAATGCTTGCAAGTAAATCCCTCTTGAAGTATATCTATCTCCATTCATTCTATTATTCATCCTATAAAAATTTATTATGTAATAACCTCTAGAAAATTTTCCAATTATATAATATGAATTTCGTAGAACACTTGCCAAAAAAAGATTAACACTATAAATGAAAGTCGTTAAGTTTAATCTGTAAATATGTTTGGTATGCTTCAAGTTCATTGTATTTTTTTCATTACAAGTCTTTGAAGTTTATAAGTACTACCTTAAAAACCTCAAATGATATAAAGTGTAAGATATATGATATTTATTTAAAGGTGGTTTCAATAATGTTCGCACCATTAAAAGAAGCAAAACAATATCAATTTAAACCTTACGAAGAGTGTCCTTGTGAAAGTGGAAAAAAATATAAATTTTGTTGCTATGCTAAAAGTAAAGACTTTAAAATCGATTCTTCTAAATATAGCGCAGCTCGTCTTACTTCTGAGGGGCAGAAATTATTCAGAGATACTGAGTTTAAAATGTGCTTTGGTTTTGATACATCTGAGTGCAGCAAAAATGTTATAGGAGCACACTCTATTCAAAATAATGGAGTGTTAAATACCATTTCTTTTGAAAATCATGTTTACACATTAAGCCTAGAGATTGGTCAAAACTCAATGCTTCCTCAATTAAAATTTATACCTTTAGGTAAAAATAAGGCTAGTATTTTTTCTGGATTCTGTAAAAAACATGATGAAGAATATTTTAAATGTATTGAAGATGAAAAATATGAAGAAACACCTGAACAAAATTATTGGTTTGCATTTAGAGCTTTGTGTTTTGAATTACATAGAAAATTAAGATTAAAAAAAAGTTATTCCATACTTTTTAAAAAGCATGCTCAAGCTACTAAAGTGCCTAGTATATACACAAACTTTTATAACACCGAACTTAATATTAGAGATTCTTGGAAAGAATATGAGAGATTTAAAAATATTTATGTTGAAAAATCATTTGATCAATTAGAATCCTTTGTTAAAGAAGTTCCGTTTAAAGTTGGCTTTACCGCTACTACTTCTGTAGCTGTAGGGATAGATTTGGAGGGAAACATTGCAGCAGATATTTATAATTATGACAAAAATTTGTTCATACCTAGCATGTATATCTCTGTTATTCCCAAAGAAAGTTCAACAATGATTATTATATCAAGATTGAAAGAAGATACTTGTTATGAAAATATATTTTCACAATTAAGAAACAATAAACATGATGAAAAACTCTTTAGATATATCACATTTTGTTTAGCTGAATATAGCGAAAATGTATATTTTTCTCCCTCTGTAATTGACTCCTTAGATGAGAAAACTAAGAATAAAATTAGAAACGCCTTCATGGGTGTAGTAAGCCCTACACCTGAATTAAGGCTTCTAAATCTTATGGATACTACTTCTTTAAATCTATTTGATTTAAGACTTTAATAAAAGTATTTTCTAATATAAATTATTAAACTAAAGTTTTTTATTAAAAAACAGGCATATTCTGGTTTGTTTTGAATATGCCTGTTTACTACTCTTTAAGAAGTAACCTCATTTACTTATGGTAAGGTTCCCCTTACCTAATTCCTAACTTCCATCACTCATACGACCCCTGTTCCTCAGCCACACTCGTCTTCGCTTTGAAAAATTCATTAGGTTGGTACTGTACCTGGATTTCTCTAAGCCGCTTCAGTAAATAGTTTTCCAATTCCTTATCTGTACAGTAGACAAAACACCCTTTTTGCCCTCTGGTTAAAAGCGTCCTATATGTGTTCCGGATAATCTCATCAGCCAGTTGCATCGCTTTCTCCGGCTCTTCTTTCGATAGCTTTTTGATGCCTTTTAAAGAACTGTCGGTTTTGGCTCTCTTTGTAAAATCCGTTTGAATTCTTTCTTCACTGACGTACATGTCATCTCCAATGATTACGCCTACATAATCGAATTCCAGCCCTTGAGATGTATGGATACAGCCCACTTCTTGAACGGAGTTTTCATCTATTGCCCAGCTGTCTGAATTACCGAGGTTCCAGCTCATGCTGAATTGATCTGACAGTTCAATATCATGGATCTGTGAGTTGTTCTTGCCTTCCTTCTTCCAATCCCAGCAATAACCGGCTAACAAACGGGCTTTGTTATTCACCTTATTCAGCCTGAAAATTTCATCCCTCATCTCGACTGGATCACTGTATACACGAAAATCATAGTTGCTACCGATATAGCTTTCATTTGCTGTTTTTCGTATTTGCAGAACATCATCAATCCATGCAAGATATCCATCCGAGCCATTGCACCGGAACTGTGAATCCAATAAGGCAGTCGAGACACTGGCATTATATTGTGCTGCAAATTGTTGAATTGCCTCAATGCTCCCAGCATCCTTTAACGTCACACGCTGGCGCTCATCAATAAAAAAGATGGAGAATTTAGAAGCAGAAATGATTTCCTTCATCTGGTTCTCACCAAGATGATTAAACATCCCGGACTTTTCATTTAAGCGATGCGCCTCGTCCACAATCAAGACATCGAATGTGTTTTCCGGAACATCAATATAACTCCCAGACCCTTTAAAGAGGTTATCAATATGTCCCTTACGAAAATCCTTCTTTAACTTTTTAGCATAGATGGCCCGCGGTGCGGCATTCTTGGTCACATATTGGCAAACCATGTTTTGGGCCGTCAACTCCACTAACAGGTTGATGGCCAACACGGATTTTCCGGTGCCCGGTCCGCCTTTGACGATCAACACTTGCTTTTTATTCGATCTCTGCGCTTCTTTGGCCAGCATCTTTGCTGCTTCGTAGACAACCTTCTGGTCATCAATCATGACGAATTCTTGATTTCCCTTCAACATATTAAGGAGGGAATCCTGCAAAGATTTAGAGGGACGGATCCTGCCATTCTCGATTTTGTATAGGTTTTCCTTATTATCCCCGAATTTAATATGAGTCTTGATGAATTCTCGAAGCTTAGCCGCATCACCTTTTCGAAAAATGGGAGCCTTCTCCACATAATATTGATAGCCTTCATCAATAATAGGATCGTCATCCACTTTAATATAGTTATGCAAATAAGCACATGGATACAACTCCATCTGATTATCTTGGACATTTTCATTGTAGTCCTCAATTAGCGCCGCGTACGACCATGCCTGATAAGATGGGTGAGTGGTTTCCCTCACTCCACCACCAAGGAATGTCTTAACAATCGCTTCTTTTCCATCCACTTTCTCAACATCCTGCCATTGCTTAAGCTCAACAATTACAATAGATTGATTCGTATCATTACTGCCAGATATCAAGAAGTCGACTCGCTTTGATGTATAAGGAATCTTGAACTCTATAGCGACACCAGCGTCATCAGGTATTTCCTTATCTAACAGGACAAGATGCATGTATTTCATCGAATTATCCCAAGATCTTAATTCACTTTTATTAATGCGGCCAACTTTCTCCGCGTAATTATTTACGATATTATCTATTAATTTATCTTCAAAAACATCTTGAAGGAATTCACTTTTAATCGCCTCATATATAATCATCCCTGACACACCTTTTCCCTTGTAGTTCCACAATCTTTTAGCTACTTTATATCATTGTACACTAAGGTTCCAATGCAGAACTTATATGGAAATAAAAAAAAGGCAGAGCTCTTTAATTTTAGGGCCTGCCTTCATTATACGTTTTGATTTGGCTATATTATGTCGTCTGTGCAGAAGACCTTTTATAATGCTCCATGTAAAATACAGTATTGTGTTCTAACACATTTAACCCAAAAAATGTTATACACAAAAAGGCTCAAGCAACAAGAATCTCTCCTCATCACTCAAGCCTTCATCCACATCTTATGCACAACTTGAAACAATCAGATGCGTTTTACTTATCCCCGATACTTCAAAGTTAACCCTTTTAAGAAGTTACGAGCATAACGGTCTCCGCACTGTTTATAATTCCGGTGGCCTTCTTTTCGTAGAATGGCGCCTAATTCCCCTTTGGTTATGTTGACTCCTGCATCTCCCAGGATTTCAATCATATCCTCGCTTGTTAGCGTGAGCGCGATTTTCAATTTCTTCAGCAGGACGTTGTTCACACTTTCCTTGCCAGTTGGTGCCGGGCTCTCTGGTTGTCCCGGTTTTGGCTCTTGTTTGCCTCTTTTGAAAATGATTAGGCCATTCAAGAAGGACTCCATCATCTTGTTATTGCATTTGATTGTATCTTCTTCTTCTTCATATTCGTAAAAATCGACATCATCGTCTTCGTATTCGTCATAGTCGTCTTCTTTTGGCTTGGTCAGCATCTCCATCACTTCTTCTTGTGTCACGTTCACGCCACCAAGTTTGAAAATCTCTACCATATCTTTATTTTTTATATCGAGAGCATATCGTACTCTGATTAAAATATCATGATTATGCATCCATAAACCTCCTATATTCGCACCTATTTCAGTAGCTTCCTCATTATCATTGCCCGAGTAAATTCTTCCAATACTAAAAACGAAGGCAACTGAAAATCCGAGAATCGTTTACAGATTCCCGGATGCTGTAAGTGTACTGTATGTTTTATTATACCTAAAAAAGATGGATCCGACATTAAGTTTGGGTGAATCGCTTTAAAGGCTTACGATTCCTCGCCACCCTCTGCTTCCCATCTCGCAATTTCCTCCCGTACTATCGGAGCCACCTCTTTACCCAGTAGTTCGATGGCTTTCATCACATCATCATGCGGCATCGATCCGACGGGAACGTGCAGCATGAAGCGCGTGATTCCCACGGTTTTACGAAGGTGAATGATTTTTTTCGCCACGGTTTCCGCATCACCTACATACAGGGCACCTTCTAAACTGCGTGCCGAATCGAAGGTTTCACGGGTGTATTCTCCCCACCCACGTTCTCTTCCTAACACGTTCATCGCTTTCTGAGTGGAAGGGAAAAATTTCTCTGCCGCAAGATTGGTGCTCTCGGCAATGAATCCGTGTGAATGGGAAGCAATCGGCAACTTGCTTGGGTCATGCCCCGCCTCTTTGGCCGCCCTTTTATACAGTTGGACGAGCCCAGCAAACTGTCTCGGGCTTCCGCCGATAATCGCAAGAACAAGTGGCAGGCCAAGCATGCCAGCGCGAACAACGGATTGAGGAGTTCCGCCGCTCGCAATCCAAACAGGCAAAGGATCCTGAACAGGAATCGGGTAAACCCCACGATTTTGAATGGAAGGACGATGCTTCCCACTCCATGTCACCTTTTCGGAATGCTGGATTTTCAACAGCAGATCCAACTTCTCATCGAACAATTCATTGTAATCGTCCAAATCATACCCGAATAACGGGAAGGACTCGATGAAAGAGCCCCGGCCCGCCATGATTTCCGCACGTCCATTCGAAATCGCGTCAAGTGTCGAAAATTGCTGGAACACTCGTACGGGATCGTCTGAAGACAGCACCGTCACAGCACTGGTAAGACGGATCCGTTTTGTCCGTGAAGCAGCGGCGGCCAATACGACGGCTGGTGAGGAAGCCGCATAATCCCTCCGATGATGCTCGCCCACTCCATAGACATCCAGCCCCACCTCATCCGCCAATACAATCTCCTCCACTACCTCACGTATACGTTCAGCATGGCTAAGTACCTTACCCGTTTCTACATCCGGCGTCGTTTCAACAAATGTAGTCAACCCAATTTCCATTGCCCTTCCCCCTCTATGTATGGTTTACATACCATATTTCCGTTCTATCATTAAAAAAGATCCTATCATTCATCATACAATATCATGTGAATACTTCTCAAATTTCCAATTCACTTATCCACAGTAAAAAGGCAGCGCCCCTATTAAAGGGCTGACTGCCTGTTGGTAGAACTTTTTTTATAGATTGATTTTTTTTCTCCTTAAATCAACTGATAAAACAACCCATGCTGCGTGCAGTACCAAAGCAACATGCCGTGTTTCCGTTTCGGAATGCGGGTTTGCAGCCCCCATTCCGGATATTGTTTGATAAGTTGGACCTGGTCTCCTGTAGCAAAGGCAATAAATGAAATATAATGCTCTTTGGTCATAGGATGGTTGCTTGAAATGAACCAATCCTCTTCAACCTGTGTAACTTCCAGCTTTTCCTCGTCCGTCGCTTTCTTTGGTACAAGTGCCTCCAACTTTCTTCCACAACAAGAAACAGATGCATTACCGGTGCTTAAGGTAATATTCCCACAAGATGGACACACAAAATAGTTTGACCTTTTCATATTTCCTCCTACAAAATCATTGGAAGCGAGTTCGCCCTCCAGAATATGTTCAATATTCACACCAAGGAGGGAGGACAATTCCGGTAACAGGGAAATATCCGGACACCCTTGGCCACGCTCCCATTTTGAAATGGTCCGATCAGAAAGATTCATCCTGTCAGCCAATTCCTTTTGCGTGAACCCTTTTTCCCTCCGCAATCGTAAAATCAAATGGCCCACTTTGCTAGTATCCATTGATTCACCCCCTACTCATTACATCATAAGAGGTATGACCCATTCCGGCAACAAACGCTCCGTTGAGTTTTCCAGTTTGAGAGGTGAATGCCATATAAGTGAGCATACAAAAAGCCTGTTCCAATCGAAACAGGCTTTTTGCTGATCTATGATTATTTGGTATTAGTAAATCCACCATCAATGCGAATAACTTCTCCATTGATATATTCTGCTTTAGACGTTAATAGGAAGGTTACAAGTTCCGCAACCTCTTCCGGAGTTCCCAATCGTTTTTGAGGAATCCCGCTCGTTGCGTTCTCTTTCATGGCCGGGTTTGCTTCATAGAAAGCCTTGACCATCGGTGTCTCAGTAGGTCCTGGGGCAATCGCATTCACGCGCAAGCCTTCTTTCGCGTATTCAGCCACCATGGACTTAGTTAACCCTGCAATCCCGTGTTTCGTAGCGGAATAAGTGACCACTGAATCTTGTCCGATCACACCGGCACTTGAAGCCGTATTGACAATCGATCCACCGCCATTTTTCACCATGACCTCGGCTACATAACGAACGCCGTACAAAGCACCCATTAAATTGATTTGAACGATTTTTTCGATTTCTTCTACCGCCGTATCCAAGAAGTACTTACCGCTACCAGAGATCCCTGCATTGTTAAAGAAATAATCGATCTTCCCGAATTTCTCCACTGTTTGATCCACATAGTTCTTCACTTCTTCTGCTTTGGAAACATCCGTTTTGATGAAAAAAGAATCGACTCCTAATTTTTTCACCATTTCAACCGTTTCCTTCCCACCCTTTTCATTAACGTCCACTACAACGATATTGACTCCTTCTTCAGCCATTCGAACCGCTGTAGCTTGTCCTAATCCGCTTCCTGCTCCTGTGATTATCGCTACTTTATTCTTAGTTGTCATGAAAAAACCTCCGTTGTAATGAATAAGAACCGGGCAACCGGCACTATTCTCGTATATTTCCTCTTAGGATAAAATACCCTAACTCTCTTATACTTTACCCCGTGGGTATGGTTTAAAACTGTAAATTTTCGGAGGTAGAAACTGCTGAGGTCTTGTCAAAAAAATATTTTAACTGAAAAAACCTGACAGTATACTTGTCAGGTTGAGTGAAAATGACTACTTAGATTTCCTTAACTAATTATATTAAATCATCAATTCACCTAAGTATTTTAGTCATAACAAGATCGGTTTGTTTTTCATCTCCCATGTGAAAGGAATGCTTTCCAGTCTGAGTAAAGCCCATTTTTCCATAAAATTTGATGGCCCCCTCATTTTTTTCCCAAACGCCTAACCAGATTTTCTTCTTACTCTGGTCTTTCGCCATTTCTATTCCTTTATTTATAAGATGATGACCCAATCGCTGCCCTTGAAATTCCTTTCTTATATAAATCCTCTCAATTTCAAGTGACTCATCACCCTCCTTTTCTGTCTGGGCTTCATCGACATTCACCTTTAAATACCCGGCGATTTCTGTCTGACAATAGATAAAAAAGAATTCCGAAGAGGGATTGAATAATTCCGTTTCTAGTTGGTTTAAATTAAAGGCCCCTTCCAAATAAACCTTCATATTTTCGGGGGAATTCAGATCCTTAAAGGTCTCATTAAATGTTTCGCGGCCAATCTCTTGGAGTAGTGGCAAATCTTCAAGGGTACACTTTCGTATATGTATCGTCATTGTAATATTCCGCTCCTCTACTTATCAATAATTTCTCTTGTTTCCCTTTTTCACAAAATCCCAGTCTACCTCTATATTTTTTCTCACTTTTTGAAGAAGAGAAAAAAGGGTTTCCACTTCTTCTTCGGACAATCCAGCTAATGCGACCATATTCGAATATTCATGTTCTCTTCTGATGAAAGGATAAACACTTTCCCCTTTTACAGTTGGAAAAAGCTTTTTGATTTTTTGGTTATGTGTATCCTCTCTCTTTTCAATAAAACCTTGTATCTCCAATTTCTTTATTGCACGAGCTGCCGTGGTTCGGTCTACTTTTATCATTTCTGCTAACCGTTCTTGAATGATTCCTGGATTCTCGCATATGCGCACAAGGTACAAATACTGCCCTTTTGTAAGGTCATATTCTTTAAACTCTATATTGCTTATAGAATCCAAGGCCCTTGCTACCATTCCAATCTCACGAAGAACTTCCTTCATATGTTCAACACCACCAATAACTCGTATTTGCTAATACAAATATTAATAGGATTTTGTTGTATTTGCAACAAAAAATATGTACGATATATGTTGAAACAGTGGAGAAAGGGACGAAGAAAAGTGAAAGTAAAAAAGATAATCGAAGAGAATGACCTAAAACAGGCATTCCATATTAGAAGCAAAGTATTTGTAGAAGAACAAGGCGTCCCATTAGAAGATGAATTCGACGAATTCGATTCACTTGATGGACAATGTGAACACATTTTGGCTTATCATAATGAACTACCAGTAGGTACAGGCAGAATAAGAACCGTTGATGGCTTTGGTAAATTAGAAAGAATTTGCATCTTAAAATCTTACCGTAAATTGGGGTATGGAAAACTAATCATAAAAGCATTAGAAGAAATAGCAGAAAAAAATGAAGTGTCCAAAGTTAAATTGCATGGACAAAAACAGGCAGAAGGCTTTTATGAAAACCTCGGATATCAGACTTCTTCCGATCTATTTATGGAAGACGGTATCCCACATATATTAATGGTGAAGGAATTATCCAGTAAATAGAGACGACCAATACACTGATGGTTTGGGCTAATATGCTTACCGATCGTCATTTGATTTTTTTCATCTTTACATACAAAAAAACCGACAAGAAAAAGACTTGTCAGGTTGATAGATGTCATATAGATTTTACTTTTATTAAGGTAATTATTGTTCATTTTCACAAGAAAATAAGGGTAAGGGCAGTCATACTAACATTAAGCTGCCCCCCTTTTTCATCACATTGATTACTCGCTATATTTAGTTCTTGATCACAACATGCGGCATGAAAGTCTTCCCTCTATTATTTCCTCTTTCTCTTGCCTTTCACAATCAAGATGACGGCCCCGATAATGAAGACAACCATAATTCCCGCCGTAGTGGCGATCGTTTTAACCTTCGGAACAATCACTTCAAACTCGACAGGCGTTTCAGTAGCTGTCGAGATGTCCCAGGATAGGGTATTGCCATTCTCCTCATCGGCATTATTTGAGCCAAAGAGCTTATACGGAAGGGCTACTTCCAGTTTAAGATCCGATTGGTCCAACTTTTGAAGAATGATGGATTGTATGAAGGTGTTGCTGGTTACCTCCCCTATGTACCGGTTAAGCTGGCTTTGTAAATCAACGGATGCCTTCACATCATAGGCTGTATAAAAGAAAGAGTCCTTCTCATCCACGGAAATCTTACTCTCACCTGATCCGTCCTGAGTAGAGCTCAACGCTTCAAGAGAAGGGTAATGTTTATACACCTTGATGGCATTCTCGCCTTGTTCCAGCTTGTAATCCGTCCCTTTCAGTGCCTTTTCAATATAGGGACCGGCCAGCGCATACATATCACCGTCCATGGCTGCTTCAAGCGAGAGATCCGCACTTTTATCTTTATTTATTTCAACCCGCGCTGTGGAATCCACACATCCTGCAAGGATCAATCCCAATAAAGGAATCGTGATCCATTTGATTAACTTCATTCTTGTCCCCCCTGATTTCGATAAAAAAGAGATCCGTTCCTATTCTCTTCCTCAGCTATCCTGTTTTAACCTAACCTTATAAAATCGCATAGCTTCAAGATGACCTTCCGTTTCAAATACCCCTTGTTCAACCAGCTTTTTCAGTCGACATTCAAGCAAGAAACGCATCCCCTACATACTGATCTAAATGCCCCAACACCTCACCAATGAGCCTTGCAGATATCATAAAATCCTTAGTCTTTTGTTGGCCATGTAGCTTTTTGGCATTCTTCATAATAAACTCATCATAATAATCTTCAGGAACGCTCTGAATCCTTCCATTTCTCCATATTCTTAACGTTTCTTGATTATCTGAAAGGAATTGCCACTCTTTTTCTAAATCTTCTCGATCATGGTCAGTACATAACGTTCTTTTACCCTGTTCATATATATATTGAAGCTTTTCAGAGGGAATTTCACCTGTATGAAGTGGTGTATATTTCACCTTTTTCACTTGAAACAGTTCTTCGTACGCTTCTGTCGTGTTAATAAGGCTAATATCCAGATTTTTTTCTTTTAAAAGATAAACAATCAACCTCAATCCTGTCTGTTCATGTGCATTAGAAGAAGTCCAAATGGTTAGATGACTTCCTTCAGGAATAGAATGTATTTGTTGGATCGTCTTTTCAAACTTCTGTTCATAATCGGGACATTCATCAAATTCGTCATGTATGTACGTCTTCATCCACTCAAACCTAGCTTGAATCCCCTTTTCCTCATGCAGCTGCCACACGGGCCCGATTGAAAACATGTCCCAAAAAGAAATAACCTTCTCCCTTTTATCAAGACCCAATTCCCTTAAAAAGAACTTTACATTCCCTGAAGCAGATGCACCGAAAACAATATGTATCATTTGAAAGCCCCCATCTGTTTCTTTACTAATTATATACAACTAAAATTAAACTCAAAGCAATAACAATGATAAAAGCACCAATAGAGTATGGCAATTTCTATTACATTTTCAAGTACTAGTTAAAGGCAGGCAAATCAACTGAAAAAATAACCTGCCTAAAGTAGACAGGTTATTTTAAATGGATATTTGAGTTCCTTACTCTTGGTTCAATTCTTGAAATGATTGAGAAATTGATTTGTGATTCCTGTTCTTATTGCATTATATTAGTGGCCTCTTTATTTTTTCGAAAATTAGCATACTCTTCTTCAAATGACATAAACCAGTAGCCAGAATCGTCCTTGTCACAGATAGCCTTCCTCACTTCCTTTAAGCCATTGGGAGTAAAGCTATATGCATAAACTCTTTGTACATCAAATAGAGCGTCATAATAACGATAGATCATTAGAACATTCGAGTTCTGCACTACGTTCTTTTGAACAATTAATTCATTAAGAGATTCCATTCTGTCTACCGATTCTATGTATTGGATACCTATCACATTATGTGGAATAAACCCTTCTTCTGTATCTGAAAAGAGTTTTTCGATTGTCTCCATATCCTTAGTCCAAATAGACTCCCTTTCTAAATGCAGGGCAAGGTATAAAAAATTTTCTTCATCAACTCTCCCATCGTATTTCCACCATGACAAATCCATCGGTCTTGAACGTCCCATTGTTTTATCAAACTTGGTATCTTCGATAAATGAATCAAATCCCAACATCTCACCTAGATTGGCAAAGTAATCTATTTCGCGTTTCGTAAACATTGAACGGTTATGTAATTTGGCCAGATTCATTCTTCGGTAATTTCGTACATACCCATCAAAAAATTGCATCAGATTAAAGTATTGCTTTTCCATTAAGAATCTTCCTTCCTGATAAAAAAGTTTTGTAACATTCTATTACTATTTTACCATTGCATGTAATTTACTGTAACAAAAATAAACCTTTATAATCAATCACAAAGGTTGGATCCATCCATGCTATTTTTTAATATGGGAGTTCTTGAGAAGGAGTGAGGACAAACTACTATATAAAAAAAGACCCGGATTCGGGAATGTTACTTTACCGAATTCCAGGTCTGATTAAGTTCCTACTGTTCCTCCACCACTTCAGGATGTTCAAAAGCATCAAGCAATGCGCGCACTTCATCTGTTGATTTGGTGTTCATCAATTGGTTTCTCAGTTCACTTGCTCCTCTGAATCCACGGACATAGATTTTGAAAAAGCGAGGTAGGGGCTTGAACGAACGTGGTACGATTTCTGAATATTTATCATGAAGGTCCATATGCAATCTTAAGAGACCAAGCAATTCCCTACTAGTATGCTCTTTCGGTTCTTTTTCAAAGGCAAATGGATTGTGGAAAATGCCGCGTCCGATCATGATTCCATCCACGCCGTATTTACGAGCGAGTTCCAAGCCAGTTTCGCGGTCAGGGATATCTCCATTGATCGTTAGAAGGGTATCGGGTGCCACTTCATCACGAAGTTTCTTGATCTCCGGGATTAGTTCCCAATGAGCGTCCACTTTGCTCATTTCTTTCCTTGTACGTAGATGGATGGAAAGGTTCGCAATGTCTTGTTTCAAGATGTGTGTTAACCAGTCGCGCCATTCGTCCACTTCCGTGTAACCAAGCCTTGTCTTTACACTAACAGGCAATCCGCCTGCTTTTGCTGCTTGGATTAATTCTGCTGCGACTTCGGGACGACAGATCAGGCCACTACCTTTCCCATTTCCTGCTACATTAGGGACAGGACAGCCCATATTGATATCGATTCCCTTAAACCCTTGCTCTGCCATACCAATGCTCATTTCCCTGAAGTTTTCAGGTCTATCTCCCCATATATGGGCAACCATTGGTTGTTCATCTTCCGTAAAGGTCAATCGCCCACGCACACTTTGTCTCCCCTCAGGATGACAATAACTTTCCGAGTTTGTAAACTCTGTAAAAAACACATCGGGTCTGCCAGCTTCAGCCACTACATGGCGAAACACAACATCCGTCACTTCTTCCATTGGTGCCAGTACAAAAAAAGGTCGTGGTAAATCACGCCAAAAATTATCTTTCATCTTTATATCCAAGTCCTCTCATTTAGGGTTACCAGGCTATGTGAACCAGTTTCCCACTATTTTAAAATTTTCTCTGCCTTCTAAAAGTCCAGCCAAGGGCCGCCATGAAAAAGGCCCGGAATTCGGTCATGTTAGTGAACCGAAAACCGAGACTGAATGGGACATCTTTATTTATCTGGATTACTTTTTCAACGTTAATTTCGTGACAACTTCAACATGAGATGTCTGCGGGAACATATCCACAGGCTGCATGGTTTCTACGTTATATAGAGCACTCAATTCATGCAGGTCTTTTGCCAATGTGGATGGGTTACATGATACGTACACAATGGTTTTTGGTTTGACCTTCAGGATCGTTTGCAATAACGATTGGTCCAGGCCGGTTCTTGGTGGATCGACGACTAGTACGTCTGGTTTCCAGCCTTCTCTGATCCAGCGTGGCAGGATGTTTTCAGCTTTTCCTGTTTCGTAGTGCATGTTGGTGCGTTTATGTTTGATGGCGTTTTTCTTGGCGTCTTCGATCGATTCTTTGATGACGTCCATGCCGCGCACTTCTTTTGCATCTTCCGATAACCAAAGTCCGATCGTCCCTACGCCGCAATAAGCGTCGACGACTTTTTCCGTACCGGTTAGGGCTGCCGCTTTTTTCACTTCTTCATACATGCGAACCGTTTGAACCGGGTTCAATTGGAAGAACGTGCGCGCCGATAGTTCATATGATAGGTCACCCAATGTTTCGTTGATGACTTTTTCTCCAGCAAGGTGGATCGTTTTTTCGCCGAAGATCAGCGATGTGTTTTGGTTATTGACGTTTTGAACGACCGATTTCACTTCTGGCAATTGGTCGCGGATTTGTTTAAGCAATTGATCTTTTTGTGGAATCTCTTCCGCTCCCGTTACTAAGACCACTTGCACTTCGCCCGTTTCAAATCCAACGCGTGTGATGATCGTACGGATGACACCTTTTCTTTTTCTCTCATTATAGATCGAGATGTTCAGGTTCTTCAGGATCTTTTTCACCGTACGGGTGATTTTATTCGTTGCCTTATGCTGTACAAGGCAGTTCGGGATATCGATCAATGTATGGGAATTCAAGCCGTAAAGCCCGGCAATCAGCTTGCCATCTTTCTGGCCGACTTGATATTGGCTTTTGTTGCGGTAGTTCCAAGGATCTTCCATGCCGATCGTTTCTTGGATATCCAATGAATCAATTGGGAAGTCCGTATGGCGTTCCATCGCTTGGATGACCATATCGCGTTTTTCGACCAATTGTTGGTCATAGCTTAAATGTTGCAGCTGGCAGCCACCACATTGTTCGTAGACTGGACATGGTGCGGCAATGCGGTGCGGTGATTCTTTCCGGATCGTTTTGATTTTTGCTTCGGAAAAATTGGGCTGAACTTTTGTGATCATCGCAACGATTTCTTCACCAGGAAGGGCACCTGGGACGAAGACGACTTTCTTCTTGAAATAGCCGACTCCCTCTCCGTTGATGCCAAGGCGTTTAATCGTTAAGGGTAAGGTTTGGTTTACTTCTAGGGTTGTATCTTGAAAGTTTGTCATTTCTTTTCACTCCGTTTTTCGATGCTTCTCCACAAATAGAGGGAAGCGTAGCTTAGATATGGGGCCCACTTCACACTGTAGGTTTCCATTTCTTCTTGGGTCGGCTTTTGCGGTAAGCCATATAATTGTTTCAGGGCATTTTGGATGCCAATATCGGCTTTTGGGAAAAGGTTCGGTCGCCCTAAGCCAAATAGCAGGAAGTTTTCCGCCGTCCATCTGCCGATTCCGCGTATTTTTATAAGTGTATCCATAATCTCTTGATCGGATAGCTGGTCCAGCTCATCCACATCAAGGTGGCCATGGACGATTTGCTGAGATAAACCGATGACGTACTCCGCTTTTCGGCCGCTGAATTGAATCGCCCTCAGCTGTTCGACCTGAAGTTGCGCAGTCGTTTCCGGTGTCGGGTAAAACCAGGCACCATCGATTTGGTAGCCAAAAGTTTTAACGAACCGTTCCGTTAATGTATGAGCAAAAGCCAGGTTCAATTGCTGGTGAATGATGCATTTGACGAGGCAACTATAGTAATCGAAGTCAAGGACAATGGCCGTGCCACGGTGCTCTTCGAAAATGTCCCGTAAATCTGACTCCAGGAAGTGCTGGGAAACGGCCGCCAATGGCTCATGCCAGTGAAAAACTTTTTTTAAGCGTTGCAGCGCCTTTGGTTTGTTTTCCTCTGATTGGCCTTTGATGACGAAGACCGGGTCTTCGGTGTCACCGATTGCCTGTACGTGTATAACGGTTGGTACTTTTTCTATATATAATGGAACTTTTACCGTCCTGTTCATAAAATCAACTACTTGAAGTGGGTCTAACGATAATCGTTCGAGTACAAGATCAAAATTATAGGGTCCTTGGACCTCTACTTTTTCCGTCCACACAAGCGATCCATCCTTTTAGCAGTTTTCCAGGTATTATAGCATGTTTTCGAAAATATTACTTGTTATTGAGGATAATGGCAAAAAGCGGAACCTGATTTTCCTAGTCAGGTTCCGCCTTTCATGTTAATACAACATCCTGTTCGGCAGTTGTTTTTCTATCATTAAATCATCCAGGCTTTTGAATGTGTACCCTTGTTTCTCAAGATCCGTCAGAATCGAATCGAGTGCTTCAGCATTATCTTTTGAAACCGTATGCAACAGTAAAATCGCTCCCGGATGGATCTGTTTCATGACTTCATCATGGGCGAAAGCCGCTCCACGCTGTTCGTCGACGACCCAGTCCTTGTAAGCAAGTGACCAAAAAATATGGTAGTAGCCTTCTTGTTGGGCAATTTTCATCGTCCGTTCGTTAAAAACCCCACGCGGCGGCCGTAAATAATTCATCCCTTTTTGCCCCGTCAATTTTTCCGTCGCATCCTTGACCCGAAGTAATTCGGTGCGAATGACTCCGTCTGTCACGCTCGTCATGTCTGGGTGGTTCCATGAATGGTTTCCGACAATATGGCCTTCATTCGCCATCCGGACGACAAGTTCAGGCGCCGTCTTTAAATAATGGCCGGTGACGAAAAAAGCACCCGGTGCCTTATGTTTTTTTAGCACATCTAAAATCTGCGCCGTATAGCCATTTTCATAACCATTATCGAATGTTAGGTAAATATCCTTTTTCGAGGTATCTCCTTTATAAATCGCTTCATATTTAGGCAGCATCTCATTGAAATTTTTACCCGCATCCGCCGGAGTTCCGTTTTTCCCTTTATTGAAGCCCCAATTATAGGACTCTGCAAAAGCCGGGCCCGCCAAAGACCAGAGTATACAGAGAATAGCCGACATCATCGCCATCTTTTTCATTGAATCGTCCCCCATTTTCCTTTTTCTTAGTGTTTGAAACGGAAGGATTTATATGCACGATTTTGTGTGTGGTTGAATTATTCTAGTTTGTGGTTGAATAATTCTTGCTCGTGGTCGAATTATGGCTCGCCGTGGTTGAATTATCTACCCGCGTGGTCGAATTCCTGCACCGGTGGTCAGCTTCAAATGAGGTAAACGTCGATTTATCTCGGTTGACGGTCGAATTATCTCCCTGAAAGTCGAATTCCGCATGCCCACCGTCGAATTAATCGTCTAACAGTCGAATTCCCGCACCGGTGGCCAGCTTCAAATGGGTAAACGTCGATTTATCTCGGTTGACGGTCGAATTATCTCCCTGAAAGTCGAATTCCGCTTGCCCACCGTCGAATTAGTCGTCGTAACAGTCGAATTCCCGCACCGTATGTATAAAATCCTCGCAAAAAAGGGCCTGTCCCAAATTGGGATAGGCCCCCGAAGTCTGTTTATCCTTTAAATAATGCCTGTGCTGCCTGCCAAATGATGGCGATGGCAAAAACAAGGACGATGACGATTCCGATAACGACTAGAAATGTTCCTAGACCGGAGAAAATCGTGCCTGCCACAGGAAGAAGAATGAACGCAAAACCTGTCAACAAGGCGATGAAGTATAGGAAGTAATTGTTCTGCATAAAATCCCCTCCTTTCCCTTCTAATATATGTTCCGTAAATTCCGTTAGTTTGTACTCCTTTCAGGTAATAATCGCCCTTTTTTTCATATACATAAGAAAAGGGGGGCGTATGTCATGCTGGAATGGTTGATTACGATGGGGTTTGTCGGTTGTCTCGCGCTTGGTGCAGGAGTGTTCGTCTATTTTGTGAGAAGCGGGTTTGATTCGAGTGACATTTCACGAATCGATCCCTTTCCAGAACCTGAAACGGAATCTGAGTCTTTTCAAGAATCTGCTTCCATAACGGAACCGGAGCTGGAGTCTGCAACTGAACTAGAACCAGAGTTAACGCCTGATGCCAATCCCAGAAAGGAAGAGTAATTAAAAAGACGCTCAGCCAAATCGGCGAGCGTCTTTTTTCTATTACTTGAATACGGGTTCTTTGAATTGAGACAGTTTGTCCAATGATGATTGTTGAACATCTTTGTGTAGGCTGTTTCCGTGTGAATCCATCGTCACGACGGCAGTGAAGCCTTCGACGTTAAGGTGCCACATGGCTTCAGGAATGCCGAATTCAGTGAAGTTCACGCCTTCGACCGATTTAATGCAGTCTGCGTAGTATTGAGCCGCTCCGCCGATTGCGTTAAGGTAAACGCCGCCATGTTCACTCAGGGCTTCCAACGTTTTTGGTCCCATGCCGCCTTTCCCGATGACCGCGCGGATACCGAAACGTTTCATGATATCGCCTTGGTACGGTTCTTCACGGATACTTGTTGTCGGTCCGGCTGCTTTCACATGCCATTTGCCTTCTTCATCCTTCAGCATAACCGGTCCACAATGGTAGATGATCTGTCCATCAAGGTCGATTGGTGAAGGGTTTTCAGACAAGTGCTTATGGATGGCGTCACGGCCTGTGTACATTCTGCCGTTAATGTGGACGACGTCACCGACTTGAAGCTCACGGATCTGCTCTTCCGTGATTGGTGCTTGAAGCGTGATTTCACGTGGTGCTTCCACGTCTGTTTCGATAGAGACGGCCACTTCTTCACGTGCTGCTTTTTCAGCTTCACGAGCAAAGTCGATTTTCTCGCCTTCTTGATACAACCATTCGTTGATTGCACCTGTTTCCGGGTTTACTTTCACACCTAAGCGGCGGAAAGCCCAACAGTTGTATGCAACAGATACGAAGAAGCTTGCAGGAATGCGATGCATGACGCCGATTTTACAGCCAAGCAATGTCGTTTCGCCGCCGAAGCCCATTGTTCCGATTCCAAGTTCATTCGCTTTTTCCATAATATACTCTTCTAGCTTGCGAAGATCTTCATTCGGGTTCACATCTTCATTGCTACGGAAAAGTTGCGCTTTAGCCAAGTCATATCCGGATGAACGGTCTCCCCCGATACCGACACCGATGAACCCGGCACTGCAGCCTTGACCTTGTGCTTGATAGACAGAATGAAGGATGCATTTACGGATTCCGTCCAAATCACGGCCCGCTTTCCCTAATCCTTCAAGCTCCATTGGTAGGCTATATTGGATATTTTTATTTTCGCAGCCGCCACCTTTCAAGATCAGGCGCACATCAATGTAATCTTCTTCCCATTGATCGAATTTCATGACAGGTAGACCTTCCCCAAGGTTGTCCCCGCTGTTTTTGCCTGTCAAAGAGTCGACAGCATTTGGACGAAGCTTGCCGGCCTTTGTCGCTAAAATAAGGGCATTGCGGATTGCTTCTTTTATTTCAAGTTGGTTCACACCAACAGGAGTTTTTATTTTAAAAGTCGGTAGACCTGTATCCTGGCAAATCGGAGATACATTGTCGTCAGCCATTGTAATATTGTTCGTGATGGTCGCTAGGCTCAATGCTGAACGCGTACCTGCATTTTCACGTTGTTTCGCGCTCTTGACCGCACGACGAACATCCTTTGGAAGATTCGTTGAAGTTTCAACGATAAGACTGTACATGCTTTCTTGGAATTTCTGAATATCCAAATTTCTCTTCCCCCTCTTAATCCCCTAGATATATCACGACAAAAGTAGTCATGACTTGACACCCGTTTTATTATACATCTTCCATAATCTTTCGAAAACAAGTAATTCATTTTCCTTCATAAAAATTGGCATATAAAAAGGGACGACGATTTATCCCGTCATCCCTTTTGAGCATATTCATATTTAAAAAATCATAGTATCCTACAGGTATTATTCTTCTGAACGAGTTTTAAATTGTTGCACTTTATCTTCAAGATCATCTAGCATGCCGATTAGACGGTCGATGTCTTCCAGGTCTGTACTCTCGGGTTCGATATGGTCCAGAACCTCCACGAACATCGTTAGGCGTTCCTTAAGATAGGATAATTGGTCGTTTTTATCTGTAATGGATTTTCCCATGAGGCACTCTCCTTCTGTTCTTCCTTCCATCGTAACGAAAAATGCTCCAAAGTGCAATGGTAAGCTATTGTCCGGGGTTCGCCATTTGACAATTTTTGTTCCCATTGTTCATAATGGGTTAGTGCATTATTACGTAAGGAGTTTTAAACATGTCTATACTGAAGCAAGATCTCTTAACACCAATTACACCCAAGTATGATCCTTGGGAAGCATATATGGACGTCGATCAATATGGAAAGCTCACTCTTACCAATGTGGAATTCACAACCACAACCCTTTGCAACATGCGTTGTGAACATTGTGCAGTCGGTTACACACTGCAACCGAAAGATCCCGATGCTCTTCCTTTGGAATTATTGATTCAGCGCCTTGACGAAATCCCATCGCTCCGCTCGCTAAGCATAACAGGCGGCGAACCGATGCTTTCAAGAAAACAAGTGAAGAATTATGTCTTGCCTCTATTGAAATATGCGCGTAGCCGCGGCGTTCGCACCCAAATGAATTCCAACTTGACGCTTGACTTGGAAAGATATGAAGAAATCATCCCGTACCTCGATGTCCTTCACATTTCACATAACTGGGGAACGATTGATGAATTCATTGATGTCGGCTTTGCCATGATGGATCGTAAACCTACCCGTGAACAGCGGAAGAAATTATTCGATAAAATGATTGAAAATTCCCGTGCCCTTACAAAGGCCGGTGTGTTGGTTTCGGCTGAAACGATGCTGAATAAAAGCACACTGCCCCATCTTGCGCATATCCATAAACAGATTGTCGAGGAAATGGGCTGTCAGCGCCACGAAATCCATCCGATGTACCCTAGTGATTTTGCTTCGGCCCTTGAAACATTATCATTGGAAAAAATGCGCGAAGCCATTCATCATCTGCTTGATATCCGGGACGAAAATGTCTGGATGCTGTTCGGAACGCTACCATTCTATCCTTGTAATGCCCATCCAGAAGACCTTGAACTTTTAAAGCGCCTTTATAGCTCAAAAAAAGTGACGGTTCGCAATGACCCGGATGGACGATCCCGCCTGAACGTCAACATCTTCACCGGGGAGGTCATCGTGACCGACTTCGGCGATGCTCCAACATTGGGGAATATCCAGGATCAGCCACTGACTGAATCGTATGAAACATGGATGAATTCAAAACTGGCCAATGAATTGAATTGCCACTGCCCGGCGGTCAAATGCCTTGGACCTAACGTCCTTGTCAAAAATGCCTACTATCCAAAAGAAGACTTCAAAACGAGAAAGTCCCTTATATAAAAAGAAACTCGCCAAACCGGCGAGTTTTTTTTATCTTGGCTGTTGTGTAACCGTAAAGCTGAAGGATACGTGGTCCTGAACGGGTATCCATGCACCGATGCCTTGCGAGGTGATGTTTTTAATCACAATCGTGCGCTTATTCCCCCTCAAGTTCAGATACACTTCCCCATAGGTGACCTTCCCTTTTTCATTGACGGCAGATGCATAGCTGGATAAATAACCAATCCGGTTGGAAGCAATATTGTATACTTCATCCTTTTTTGTCCCGGCTCCGATGATGGTTTTAAAAGCGAGTGGCAAATTCGTCTTTTCCGTTGCTTTTAGCAGCATCATTTTCTGGACATCTTCAGCCTTTGGAATTTTCGCGGTCAAGCCCCCGGTCACTTCCTTTTGACTTTCTTGGACATAGCGGATCCGGTATGGAACCTCGCCGCCGCGATTATCATAGTAGTTCATGTTGATCTTTTGATACTCCCAATTAGGGGATGTCTCCAACGATTCATAATTCAATGCCCAATGGCCAAGGTAAATCGTCGCTCTATACCCAAAGGCAAGTGGCGCTTTCGCAATCGCTGATTCATTCAGCATATGAATGAGTTCTGGATTTTCAATTTTTATATCCGATGAATCAATCAATTGTTGGGCAAATTTGCTTGCCTGAAGCATTGGCAGATCTTGAGTCGGGTTCGGATACGTATTTTCCTTGGCGACATTTAAAACGGAAGGCGGGATATTCACCTTGTTCCGAGTTTGTTTGTCTTCCGCTCCCACACCTGCATTCGTCTGAATGAAAGCCACTACTGTAATCAATGTGATAAGAATAAGTCGTCTCATGCTGTCGTCTCCTTTAAAGGGTTCCATCTTTTGTTTATAGATTTTGTTTCTATTCAACTTTCTATACATGTTGGGTGGAAGTCTATTTTGTAACATATTTGTAAAGTTCTGAATATTTACTTTTCTTTAAAGATGGAGTATACTTAACCTACCTTATAAAAAGGAGGCGAAAACGTTCATACCTAATACCATTCAGGAGGTATGCTTATCGATTCAATCTACGATGCCCTTTAAAAGGATGACAGAAAACGTATTCGCCACTACTTAAATTCACTATGCGAAAGGACGGTGTAACACTCTAGAATATTTCACAACTTTAACAGAAGTATCTTTTTACTTTAACAGAAGCATGATGAAAGATTTTGGATGAATCTATGGATTGTACTATACCTTTATAAAAATGACTCTGCTACGTCTCAATCACAGCAGAGTCATTTTTGTATGCCTTTTTATGAATAAAAGGCCTCCCGATACGGAAGACCTTCCACGTTTATAATAGATAAAAACCAATTCCCATTATGAAATAAGCGGCCAATAGGGTAAGCCCTTCAAACCAGTTCGTCTCTCCATCATTCGAAATCATGATCATCAAGAGAACAGCGGTCACCATTGAAATCAACTCTGGCAAGGTGAAGACAAGTGGCATATTCGTTGAGAACATTAACGAGATCAACACAAGAACCGGTGCGACGAACATCGCTACCTGCAAGGTCGAACCGACAGCGATCTCGACGGCAACATCCATTTTGTTTTTGTAGGCCATGATGACGGCGGATGCATGCTCAGCCGCATTTCCTACGATGGCCACGATAATGACCCCGATGAATAATTCAGTCCATCCGAAGGTTTCCCCGACTTCACTGAAGGTATGAACCAGTTTTTCCGATACGAAAGCAACTGCAACGGTGGCCAAGGCAAGAACCATGATTGCCTTTTTCTTGCTCCATTCCGGAACTTCCTCTTCATGGGGTTCTTCCCCTTCTCTTTTTTCCGCTGGTTGGTATACACCGCGGTGTGTCACCAATTTAAAGAATAGGGCAGCTAAGTATAATAAAATTAAAATAACGGAAATCCCGACACTTAACGACATCGTGCTTGTTTCGTTCATATTCTGAGAGAACACTTCAGGAATAACAAAAGCGACAACGACGGCAAAAATCAATAATCCTGCGTTATGCCTCGCATCAAATACATTGAATTTCTGACGCTTGTATTTCGTCCCACCGATAAAGAAAGATAGTCCAGCGACCAGCAATAAATTTCCTAAAACCGATCCTGTCAAAGAGGCTAATACGACGCCAATCAACCCAGCCTTTAATGAGAAGATCGAAATGATCAACTCGACGGCGTTACCAAAGGTTGCGTTCAGTAAACCGCCAATCCTCGGTCCCATCACAATCGCCAGGCTTTCTGTCGCCCGGCCCATGAATCCTGCAAGCGCGATTATCGTTAAGCAATAGACGATGAACATCACGACGCTAGGCCAATGGAGAAAAGACCCAATGAACGATAGAGGCACCCCTAATACGACGAGCCCCAAAAATATTTTATCCAAGAAACTTCCCCTCACTTCTCATGTCCATTTTATTATGTAACAAAAGTAATCATACATTTCTTTATTTAAATGAAAAAGATAAATTTTTTCTAAATCCTCTTCATGTCCATATTTACCCGATTTTCTATTGCTTAATCCTCTTCTTTCCATGTAACATCAACTAGTATACATAAAATAGGAGACGAAAAATATGAATCAAAAACTGCTTATTCCTGTATTAATCTTCATGGTCGGCATATCCGGTTTCTCACAAGGTATGCTTCTTCCGATCATCGCCGTCATTTTCGAAAATGATGGACTCAGCTCCTCTTTAAATGGACTGCATGCCGCTTCCCTGTATATTGGAATCCTTTTAATTTCACCTTTTATGGAAGCGCCTCTCCGTAGATTCGGTTATAAACCATTGATTTTGTTTGGTGGATTGACGGTCATTCTCTCGCTTGCCTTATTTCCGCTTTGGAAATCGTTCTGGTTTTGGTTTATATTGCGATTTTTCATTGGAATCGGCGATCATACGTTACACTTTGCGACCCAAACATGGATAACGGCCATTTCGCCCCTGGCGAAAAGGGGCAGGAATATCGCGATATACGGTTTATTTTTCAGCCTTGGCTTCATGATTGGACCGCTTATGACGAAGTTGCTTGATGTGAATCAAGCCTTGCCCTTCATCATCACTTCCATTCTTAGCCTGCTTACGTGGATGTCCGTTTTCCTGATTAAGAACGAAATTCCCGAACACGATGATACCGAAAGTACCTCTTTCCTCGATACGCTCAAGCGATTTTGGAAAGTGAGCCGGATCGCCTGGGTTGCCTTCTTACTGCCATTCACCTTTGGCGTGCTTGAAGCATCTCTTAATAGCAACTTTCCAGTCTTTGCATTGCGTTCCGGCATTAGTCTGACCGCCGTAGCGATTATCATTCCTGCTTTCTCGGCCGGTACATTGCTCACACAGATTCCCTTGGGTATGCTGAGTGATCGCTTCGGTCGGAGGAACATCTTGCTGGTCATTATTTTTTCCGGGTCCCTTATCTTTACTGCGGCTGGGCTTCTTACTCCTTTGGTCAGCGGCCTCTTCTTCTGTTTTTTGTTGGGAGGAATGATGGTAGGATCGACGTTCTCTCTTGGCATCAGCTATATGGCTGATATCCTGCCTCGCCATCTTATGCCGGCCGGAAATTTATTATGCAGCATTTTCTATAGCGTGGGCAGCATCGCCGGTCCCTACTTCGGTGGATTGGCCATCGAACACTTACCAGGCGGAAGCTTTTTCTATCTAATCAGCATCATGCTAGTGCTCATCTTCTTTGCGCTGATGTTTTTCAAAGAAAAACAGTCTGCCACCGGGATCTAATTGTTTTGTAGTATCTTGATTCCCTCTTATATTATTCAGGTTCATTCTCTTTACATATCCTAAAATTAGCTTTTCTGTTTATTTATATTTTTTCCTAGATTAGAATCATTCTTCTTTATTTTTTCCTAATATATGTGTTAAGATAATACTACCATATGAAATAGATGATAAAAAACGCTTAAAAAACGTTGATTTCATCACCAATTCATTGATTGACCCTAAATATCGACCCGAAAGATGACGCTGATTATCTTTCTCAATTAGATATCCTATAAATGATAATTAATATCAGTTACGAACAATAGAGAGAAGATTACAGGAGGAACATAATGACAACAGACACTAAACAATTGACCCAGCCAACTGAATGCAACACCTCTTGGCTCGAGAAAACAAAGCCACATCTTGAACTGATTGCCGCCCTACTAAGCGGTGTATTGATCCTGGTAGGTTGGCTGTTATCTAAAAACGGAATGGAAACACCATCCATCATCATCTATTTGGCCTCCTTTGTGATCGGTGGATATGCAAAAGCAAAGGAAGGCATTGAAGATACCATCGCGGATAAAGAACTGAACGTGGAAATGTTGATGATCTTTGCAGCCATCGGATCCGCCATCATTGGCTACTGGACAGAAGGCGCGATTCTCATCTTCATCTTCGCCTTAAGCGGGGCGCTTGAAACCTACACCATGAATAAAAGCCATAAGGAAATCTCGGCCCTCATGGACCTGCAGCCGGAAGAAGCACTCCGCATCACGAATGGATATGAAGAAATCGTGGCCATTTCTGACTTGACGGTCGGCGATACCATTTTGGTTAAACCAGGTGAAAGAGTGCCATCAGACGGAAAAATCACGGATGGGCGTACGAATCTCGATGAAGCAGCCATCACAGGTGAATCCATCCCCGTCAGTAAATCCATCGACGATGAGGTATTCGCCGGAACCGTGAACCTGCGTGGAACGATCAATGTGGAGATTACGAAGCCAACAAGCGAAACGCTCTTTCAAAAAATCATTACGCTTGTTCAATCGGCCCAAAGTGAAAAGTCCCCTTCCCAACTATTCATCGAACAATTTGAAGGGAAATATGTAAAAATCGTCTTAACCATCGTAGCCTTGATGATGTTCGTTCCTCATTTCGCACTCGGTTGGAGCTGGACCGAAACCTTTTACCGGGCCATGATCTTACTTGTTGTCGCATCACCTTGTGCCCTGGTCGCCTCCATCATGCCGGCCACACTTTCCGCCATTTCGAATGGCGCACGTCATGGCATCTTGTTTAAAGGTGGCGTTCACCTGGAGAACTTAGGTAACCTGAAGGCCATCGCCTTGGATAAAACGGGTACCTTGACGAAAGGAAAACCTGAAGTGACGGATGTCATCATCCGTGAAGATTTGAACGAAGAAGAATTCCTATTCCATATTGCATCGGTTGAAAATTATTCGAACCATCCATTGGCGACTTCCATTGTCCGCTATGCTAAAACAAAGATTGAAAGAGAAATCATCAAACCCGAGGACATGGAAGATATCTCTGGTAACGGCGTGCAAGCCTATTTCAATGGGATCCTTTGGCAAGTCGGAAAAGCCGATTTCGTCGGCCGTAATGAAGCTGAACGATTCCAGAATGGTATTGCACTGACACTGGCTGAACAAGGAAAGACCGTTGTGTATGCAAGAGATGATAAAGGGATTGCCGGCATCCTTACATTGAAAGACGTGGTCCGTGAAGAAACGATTAAAGCCATCGAAGCCTTGAAAGAAGAAGGCATCCATACCATCATGCTGACTGGCGATAGTCACAATACGGCAAAAGCGATTGCCTCCGAAAGCCATATCGATGATTATATTGCGGAATGCCTGCCTGAAACGAAAGTAAATGAAGTGAAAAAACTTAAAGAACAATACGGCACAGTTGCGATGGTCGGAGATGGAATCAATGATGCACCTGCACTAGCTACCGCTTCTGTCGGGATCGCCATGGGTGAAGGAACCGACGTTGCCTTGGAAACGGCAGATGTCGTACTAATGAAGAATGACCTTCCGCGTATTGCGGAAGCCGTTAAGTTATCGAAGAAAATGAATCGAATCATCAAACAGAACGTGATTTTCTCGATTTCGGTCATCATGATTCTGATTTTATCCAACTTCCTGCAATTCCTTGACCTACCATTTGGCGTCATCGGTCATGAAGGAAGTACGATTCTCGTCATCCTAAACAGCTTACGGTTACTAAGGAACTAAAGAAAAGGAAGCCCGACGAAGGCTTCCTTTTTTTGTATTGTATCCTGTAACTAGTTAGTGATAGCCATTCTTTCCATTAGCGGAACCTGACGTTTTGTGGTTCCCTTTTTTGCCTTTATGCTTCCCTTTCTTACTCATGAATGAACCCTCCCCACTTACAAGATGTGTTCATCATTAGTGTGTGTCGAAGGTTCTTGAGCTAGTCCGGTAACTATTGCCGTATGTGGTTGAATGTCGGATTATTCTTCTGAATGTCGAATTATTCATGCTCACCGTCGGATTATCCCGTCCAAAGTCGAAATATCCAGATGAACGTCGGATTCGCCGCCTAAATGGTTCAAGGACGTTCAATCACAACCTGGATCCTTTTTACTGAGGAAAGCATTGATTTCTCCGCCGACGATGATGATGAGCCCGGATAAGTAAAACCAGATCATCAGGACGATGATGCCTCCAAGGCTGCCATATGTAGCTGTATAGTTGCCGAAGTTCTCTACATAGTAAGAAAACAGCAACGAAACGAGTGCCCAGCCAGCCGTGGTGAAAATGGAACCTGGAAGGACCGTCAAACATTTCAACCGCTTGTTTGGCGCCAGCCAATACAACATGGTGAACACAATGAATAATACAATCGTACTGATCACCCAACGGAGGCTATTCCAAATCGACAAAAATTCCTCGGAAAGGCCCATTCCATCGAATAAGAAGATTCCAATCTGCTTTCCGAACACAGGAAGCAATAATGCGACAATAAAAACGAAAATCATCGCAAACGTGAGAAGAATCGACATTCCCCGGGAAATATAAAAGGGGCGGTTTTCTTTTACCCTATAAGCATGGTTAAAGGCTTTAATAATGGCATTCATCCCGTTAGAAGCCGACCAAATAGTCCCGATGACACCAAACGACAATAACGTGCCATTTGTTTGCATCACATCGCCCAAAGTATCCTCGATGATCGTCATGGAATCGTCAGGCGTGTAAGAACGTACCAGATTCAGAATATCCTCCTGAGTAAACGGCAGGTAGGCCAATAAAGTAAAAAGGAAAATAAGTAAGGGAAACAGGGAAAGTAAAAAGTAAAAGGATAGCTGGGCAGCAAGCCCCGTTACCTCATCTATCTGAAGTTGCTTGATAAACTTTCTATAGAAAGACCATTTCAGCCATTCCTTTTTATTGGCCATCCCTTCACCTCAATTTCTAATTTAAAGGACTCCGTCTTTCTGAATCTTGTTTACCAGCCGTCGTGTGCATATCTTCCGAAGTAAAAGCTTCCTTCGTTTCCATGACGACATTGGCAACCTGTGAGGGAATATTCTTCATCTCCTCGACCCTTTTCGAAATGAAGGAGACGTCATTGGAAATCTTCTCGACAGTGGAACGGAATTCCGAAGATGTTTCCTGTACTTGCGTTAACAAGTTAGAAGGATTCTGAATCATTTCCTTCATGCATGTCAAACCATTTTTACTATTGGAGATCACCGTTTTTCTTGTGTTTTTATCAAAAAGACTTACCGCGGCACCGGCCAAAGCCCCAATCAAAACAGCTTGCATAAACTTACTTTTCTTTTCGCTCCTATATTCTTCTCGAACAGAACTCATATATTCTCCTCCTTAGCATATTTTAATTAATGTATATTTCCATTATACTATTTTACTACCTAGTTTTTTTATCTTTTCCCAAACCAGAGCGCTTTAAAACGTTTCCAAGCAGGAAGTCACAAGATATATCTGCATGAATTCCCATTGACTTATAAGGGCAATCATGCAAAGATAAAAATAATTTAGAAATGTGTGGAAGGATGATAGAATTGGATTTATCACAGAATACGGCAGAGAGCGTCGAGTACATGGTTGAAGCAATAAAGGACAAATTAAGAGTAATGAACTTTGGTGCGATAAAATCCACCCATTTCGATATCGAAATGTATGAAGAACTTCATGATATTTATACTTTGGTCATGAAGAAAACGAATTTTAGTGTCCGTGAAATGGAAGCCATTGCAGAAGAACTTGGAAAATTACGCAATAAATAAATCTTTGAAATCCTCCCTTCCTTGTGAGGATTTTTTTATTTTTTTGCTATACTTGAATAACAATACATAGTAACGATTTCAGATAGGAGCGATAAGTATGGTAGAAAGAAGAACACCCATCAAGCTGAGTGAAGCGCTAGATAAGATCATGAAACATGCATTGGAAGGACAAATGGAGATGGTCCCTCTTGAGGACTGCCACTACCGCTATTTGGCGCAGGATATTGTCGCCACAAATGATGTTCCCCACTTCAACCGCTCACCTTATGATGGATTTGCACTACGATCCGCGGATACAGCCGAAGGATCCCTAGATAATCCGCTGGAGTTCGAGGTCATTGAAGAGTTGGCCGCCGGAATGGTCTCGACCATTCCTGTACAGAAAAACCAAGTGGCCCGCATCATGACCGGCGCCCAGATGCCGACGGAATGTGACGCCGTCATCATGCTCGAGCTAACGAAAGAATTTGAAAAAGACGGAAAGAAATATATTTCTTTCAAACGTTCTCTGAAGCATGGCGAAAACGTGTCCATTAAAGGGGAAGACGCGAAGAAAGGCGATATCCTAGTCAAAAAAGGCACGATGATCAATCCTGGCATCATCGGGTTGCTTGCTACTTTCGGGTATGCCGAAGTCCCTGTTGCCAAGAAGCCCGTCGTGGGCCTATTCGCGACTGGATCTGAACTGCTTGATGTCAATGAACCCTTGCAACCTGGAAAAATCCGGAATAGTAACTCTCATGCCATCTCCGCCCAAATCCAAAGAGCAGGTGGGGAAGTCCGTTTCTACGGGAAGCTCAAGGACGAGTTTGACATAAGCTACGAGGCCATTTCCACTGCCTTGGAAGAAGTCGACCTCCTCATCACAACAGGCGGCGTGTCTGTCGGAGATTTTGACCTTCTTCCTGACATCTATAAGAAGCTCGGTGCTGACGTTTTATTCAATAAAGTAGCCATGCGTCCTGGTAGCGTGACGACGGTAGCCGTTCACGAGAACAAGTTTTTATTCGGCTTATCCGGTAATCCATCTGCAAGCTATGTCGGTTTTGAATTGTTTGCCCGGCCAATCATCCGTACCATGCTGTTTTCCGGACAACCGCATTTACGGAAGGAACAAGCTGTGCTGGCTGAAGATTTCCTGAAGGCCAACCCATTCTCCCGCCTCCTTCGTACACGCATGTATTATGAAAACGGACAGCTTCGTGTCGTCCCTAGCGGCGTCGATAAATCGAATATCACCACAAGCCTAGCTGGGGCGAATTCGCTTACGGTACTCCCTGGCGGAACACGCGGATTTAAAACGGGGGATAGCGTGGATGTCCTGCTTCTTGATGATCAAGAAGGATCCATCTGGCCTTGGTGAAACCGTTCCTATTTCAAATAGTCGGGTACCAAAATCGAGGGAAAACGACTTTCATTACCAAACTGATCCAAGAGCTTCGGATAGAAAATCTGGAGACGGCCGTCTTGAAGCATCATGGCCATGGTGGCAAGCCGGACAATACAGGTGAGAAAGATTCCACTAAGCACTTTCAGGCTGGAGCGGCTGCTTCACTCGTGGAAGGAGACGGTTCCATTGAGTTGCTGGGGAATTTCAAATCTGGGGCCACGCTCCCGGAATTGCTTCACTTATTGGAGATTTTCCACCCCGACGTGATTTTGATTGAGGGATATAAGCGGGAGGACTTTCCTAAGGTCATCCTCCTTAAGGAGGATGAGGACTTTTCATTACTGAAACAGCTCACCAATATTCAGGCCGTGGTGGCTTGGCCCGCCTGCCTTGAACAAGCAACAAGCTTGGCAGAGGTTCCCGTGTTCCCACTGGATTCCGAACATTTTGCTGAATGGTTCATCAAGCAGGTAAAAAAACACGAATAAAGGCAAGAGGCATCCTTTAATGAAGGGTGCCTCTTGTTTTTATTGCTTATTGTTCCGTCAGAATTAGCGGGCCATTCTTTGTGATGGCAATCGTGTGCTCGAATTGTGCCGAGTACTTCCCGTCGGCAGTCGAAGCCGTCCATCCATTCGGATCTCGAGTAGCCTTATATGTACCTACGTTCACCATCGGTTCAATCGTGAAGACCATGCCTTCCTTAAGGCGCGGACCTTTATGAGGCAACCCATAATGAGGGACTTGCGGTTCTTCGTGTATGACATTCCCAATTCCGTGGCCGATAAAGTCACGGACGACAGAGAAACCTTCCGCCTCCACATAAGATTGGATGGCATGCCCAATGTCCCCAATACGATTACCAGCGACAGACACTTCAATGGCCTTATATAGGGATTCCTTCGTTACCTCCACTAAATGTTCCGTTTCTTTGGAAACCTTGCCGACTGTATACGTCCAGGCTGAATCCGAAAGTGCCCCATTATAATTCACGACCATATCAATCGTGACGATATCCCCATTCTTCAATGGCTTTTTGCGGGGAAAACCATGACAGATTTCTTCGTTGATGCTTGCACATGTCGCGTATTCATATCCCTTGTAGCCCTTTTGTTCAGGTTTGGCGCCATGTTTCTTCAAGAATCCTTCCACGAATTCTTCGATTTCCCATGTTGTCACACCTGGTGCGATTAGTTTTGCAATTTCCCTATGACAAGCAGCTAAAATCTTCCCTGATTCATGCATCGCTTGAATTTCACGTTCAGACTTTATTACGATCAATCGTTACACTTCCTTTTTTCATTCTTCTTTTATTTTACTGCAAAGATAGAAGTATATGAATCCAAAAACCTTATAAATAAAAAAATCCTGACGGCTGCCAGGATTTTTTTATTATTTTAATAACTTGAGTGATTCCCGATTGAATGCCGGAAGATCATCAGGCGTCCTGCTTGTAACAAGTTGATCGCCGCATACGACGACTTCTTCGTCCAAGTATGTTGCACCTGCATATTCCATATCAACCTTGATGGATGTATACCCTGTTGCATGGCGTCCTTCAAGGGCTTTAGCCGTAATTAACAGCTGTGGTCCATGACAGATGGCAAACACGGGTTTCTTGGCATCCATGAATGCCTTGGTAAACGTTACAAAGCGTTCGTCCGCCCGTAGAATGTCCGGTGAAAAGCCACCTGGGATAAGCAACGCATCAAAGTCTTCCGCTTTCACAGAATCTATGCTCTCATCGATTGTAATTTCAACGTCACCTTGTTTCCCTTTAACCGTTTTGCCTTTTTCCATCTCAATCGTCGTTACCGTGTGACCCGCTTCTTTAAAAGCTTTGACCGGTTCACTATACTCTGAATCCTCAACCATATCAGTTACTACACATGCTATTTTCTTACTCATAAAAAAATTCATCTCCTCAATTTTGATCGAATGAACTTACTTTATTTATATTCCCTGATTGGACAAGATTAAACGCATAAATTGCCCTCTAAATTGAAGTCTCCCCATGATCGTTCCTTATCGAAGACTCTTTTCTTAAAACTTGTTTTTGCAAAAGCACCTCTCATGATAGCACGTACTACTATAATCCTTTTAAATAAAAAAAGATAAGAGTCCTGATCTCTTATCACATGTTGTCGTCTATAGTTGGTGCTTCGGGTACTTGCCCACCACATGAATCGCACTGATAATTCTCTTGTTGATCCATTTCCGGTTTTCTTCTGTATTCAACCTCTCGAATACGATCCTCCGCCCTTCATCCGTCGTTACATAATAAGTGGGAAGGGCGTTCAACGAAATGGTGATGATATCATTCTTGCATTTATTACATGGACAAAATGTTTGATAATCCGTACCGGCCATTAGTATCTGGACCCAAGCGACTACGATTTCTTCCATCACATTAGTAAATTCTCTTTCCATAAAAACTCCTTCGTAAAGAAAAACCTGTCCATTCCAGACAGGTTCTCACTCATTTATCGGGGTACGTGGAACGATCAAAATCTCAACCCGTCGATTTTTAGCCCGGCCTTGTGCCGTCTTATTGGATGCGACCGGCTTGAATTCCCCGTAGCCTTTAGCACTGAACATCTCAGGATCCAAATTCGTATTCTCAAGGAGCAGCTTCATGAAGTTCACTGCACGCATGACGCTTAAATCCCAATTCGAATCATAGCGATACGTCTTGATGGGAACATTGTCGGTGTGGCCGCTTATGACAATCCCCCGAGGCAAGTCCATAACAAGCAGACTCGAAATCTCCTTGGCAATCCTGCGATCTTCAATTCTCACTTCCGATACTCCCGATTCGAACAGCACATTATCCCTGATGGAAATCAACATGCCTTCATCCGTAAGGTTCGTATCAAGCTCGTCCACTAAATCATTTTCCTGAATATAGGCATTAACCCGTTTCTGTACTTCCATAAGTTGTTGTTCCTCGCTCTTACCCTGCCCCTTCGTCCCTTTAATCCCTGTCATTTGTTCAGGGGACGTGGGATTATTACTGGGGGAGTCACTCGGGTATTCCATGAATCCCGTTCCGCTCGTGAACACTTGGTTAAACACATTGGACAATTGTTGGAATTTGACTGCATCCACCGAACTTGATGCAAATAGAACGATGAAAAGAGCCAGAAGCAGCGTCAATATATCCGCATAGGGGACCAACCAAGATTCATCAATATGTTCGTCATGCTTTTGTTTCTTTTTCCGCCTAGCCATCTTCTCTCACATCGCCTTCTAACCACTTTTTACGATCTCCAGCAGGCAAATAAGATGTTAGTTTTTGTTCAATCGTCCTTGGCGCTTCTCCTTCGATGATCGACAAAATCCCTTCAATCATCATTTCCTTGATGCGGACTTCCTGTTGCGATTTCCGTTTCAGCTTATTCGCAAAGGGATGCCATAACACATATCCTGTGTAAATCCCCATAAGGGTCGCAACGAAAGCGGCAGATATCGCATGCCCCAATGCCTCGCTATCAGCCATGTTACCCAATGCCGCAATCAGCCCGATAACAGCACCCAACACGCCAAGCGTCGGGGCATAGGTGCCTGCCTGGCTAAAGATGGCCGCTCCACTGTGGTGACGTTCTTCCATTGCCTCTATTTCTTCAGCCAATATATCTCGAATATAATCAGCACTCTGACCTTCCACTGCAAGGTTCAACCCATTTTTCAAAAAGGTGTTATCCACCTGATCCGATATGGTTTCCAAGGCCAATAACCCTTCTTTCCTGGCGATGACCGCCCATTCGGAAAAGGTTTTAATCAATTCTTCAGGCTTTGTCAGCTTTTGTTCAAGGAAAAGGATCTTCAATATTTTTGGCAATCTTTTCAATTCAGATAAAGGAAAAGCCGTTACGACCGCAGCCACTGTTCCCACAATGATAATCATGATAGCTGCCGGGTTAATCAGCGCCGTTACGCTTACGCCTTTCAGAACCATTCCCACTAAAATAGCCACTATACCAAGAACTATACCTACAACCGATGTTATATCCATCATACTCACCCATTCATATAAAATCTCGTCTGCTCCTTATATCGGATAAAGTTCGGAAAAAGTGAGGATTATTTTACTATTCCGATAGATTGAATGTAAAAATTCTATCTTTTTTCACAAAGTCTCCCTATATTCATCCTTATACAGCAACCATTCTATCGCATATTTCGCAATATAGGGACAATTTATGACAAAAAGGGAAGAAACGGTTATTTTAAACAGTCGTGTTTATCCCTTCCCTTTGGATGAGTTCACTTGTTTCTCCAAAGTTTAGGTACCCATTTGATGCCCTCCGTTCCAATGACACTTCCTACCATCCCCATTATTACGCTGGCAGAAATAATTTTGACCGCGTAAAAAATCCCAGTACCCGTTATGAGATCGATGATTATAAAGTTTTTGATGGATGATCCTTTGATGCTATAGAATACAATTTGATGTTGTTTTTTTGTAGTCAACCAATCACATACTTTCATCTTTTTTTCTATAGGTATGATGAATAAGGATTGTCATATGCCCTTTCTGGAGCCGTAACAACAGCAAAAAGGCCACCCGTTGAGATTGGCGGCCTTCTCCACTCTATTCGTTTTTCATTAGGACCCTAGGAAACTACACGACCTTTACCTTCCCCCTTTTTTTCACTAAGTAGTAAGCCGTTATCAATGCCGTAATAGGAATCACAAGGGCTACACCCGTTCCCGCACAAAATATCGTGATCATTTCAGCACTGAATATTTTCGAATTGACGATTTCTCCAACAGAATAAGCTAAGTCCTTAAACCAGATAAGCAATGCCAGATAGCCACCAAAGAAAGCAAAGAACAATGTATTCGTACTGGTTCCCAGGATGTCCCTCCCAATGCTCATTCCAAATTTAAATAAATCTTTCCTGGTGCTGGATGGATGGTGGAGAAACATTTCCCGCATGGGAGACGAAATGGCCATGGCTGTGTCGATAATGGCGCCAATCGTACTCATGATAATGACTGAAACGCCTACCTTCAAAAAGTCCACACCTATATAAAGGGAAAAGATGCTAAGCTCTTCTATTTCTTCTTCACCAAACCCCTGGATCATCGCACGTTCCGTCACCACGACGATAAAGAAGAGGACGATGACAATCGTGATGATCGTAGAAACGAAGGCTGTCTTGGTCGTACTGTTTACTTCATTAATAAAGAACAAAGTGATATAACTAATCACCGTACATGCAATCAATGTGACGATATACGGATCATTATGTGGATTTTTCATAAAGAAGATGGCAAAAAGCAACACACCAAAGTTCAAGAATAAAGCAAAAAATGAACGTGCCCCTTTTTTACCACCGATCGAGATCATCAAGATAAATAATATGCCTGCTAGTAATACCAATACATTCATGTTCTTCCCTTCCTTCGATTAACGAAATAGATCGAAATATATAAACCTATCGGAATCGTTAACACGATGCCAATCCCCCCGGCAAGGGCACGGGCCAATTCTAATGATAGGTTCATGGAAAGGGTGAATCCCAACGTGGAAGCATTCTTCAAATACAAAAGAATCACGGGGATGGAACCGCTTATGTAAGCAAAAAACAAAATATTCGTCATGGTTCCCATAATATCTTTCCCTATTTCCAATCCAGAGGCTTTCAGGGCTTTTACGGATATGTCATTATTCTTTTCATACAACCCAAAGATCGAAGAAGACATGGTAATCCCTATATCCATCACAGCTCCTAACGATCCGATAAACAAGCCTGCATAAAACACCATTTTATAAGGCCTGGTGAGAAATTGCATTTCTTCATATCGGAGGCCATTTTCTCCCGTTACCCACATAGCAAGATAGGTAATGAACAACGAGGAAAAAGTCCCTATGAGCGTCGCAATGATGGCTGCGTATGTCTTTTCATTAAAACCGTTAACGAGTAAGAGGGAAAGGACCGTAAATAGTATGATCGCTATGCCGCATATCCAGACCAAACTGATGCCTGATGTACTCATATAAAAGTCCAGGGCATAGGACAACAAAACGGCATTGACCACCAAACTTATAACGGAAAGCAGCCCCTGCTTTTGACCAACGATCAGGAGGGTAAAAATAAACACCCATGCCACAATCACCACATATTTATCACGTTTGACATCTTTAATCGTTCCGGCTAATTCCGGGCCCTCTCCATCTTTTGCATCGATCGAAACGAATAAATCATTTCCAACTTTGTATTCTTGATCATAGGCACCAGATGAGGAATATTCATTCTTTAACGTAATAAGCTGCCCTTTTTCTTCTCCATTTTGCAATTGGGCTACGATACTCTGTGTAAATAGCCGATCTTCATTGAGATACATGTCATCCATTTCCGTTGTACTTTCCAGATTTGTCTTGATGACTTTGGCTATAGGGCCTTCGTAGAAAGAATAATTGTGAGTCACAAAGAAAACGGAAGCGACAAAACAAAGGGCAATGATGATGTACACCCAAACTTTCTTGTAACCGATTTTTTTAACTGTATTTGTGATAATGTTCAAAAAAAAACCTCCATATATCAGGTGGCCAAAAGGAAAGATGGCGGCAGGTTTGGCTGACTACATCCTACCTTACCAGTATGTAATTTTTTTATCTTATCATGAAGACATGACGTTTACGAAATTAAAACCAATGGATGATAACTTGAGGCAGACGGAAAAGACGGGAGCCGTCACTCCCGCCTTTTCTGTCTGCCCTGTCTCCGATCCAGCACTTTGATGAGTGGAGACACTAAAAACAAGATGAATAAAATCCTGAATAAGTGAAAGCTTGTGACCACGGATACATCAACGGAAACGGACATGGCCGTGACCGCCATTTCTGCCACACCACCGGGGGCCATGCTTAAAAACAATTCATTGGCCGGCAAGGATAGGACTGGTGAAAAGTAAGCCGCAAGATAGTAACAAAAACCGATTAGCAAAACATTACTCACGAAAACCACCGCGAACATCTTCCTGAAAAGCCGTGGATTATCGACTTTCAATGTGAATCCCAGATGGGCACCAATCAGAACCTGGGACAAGTTCAACCAGAAGCCAGGAATATGTGGTGCTTCAGATCCTGTCAAATTGAACAGAGCCGCCGCAATGAGTGGGCCTAAAAGGAAAGGAAGTGGGAAATGAACCTTTATGGCTATGAAAATGAATAACGCCAGAGCTGCAATCAGTAGGAGTGCCAAGGTCCCGTCATAATCAAACATAAAGAACGGCCCTTTTGCCATCGTCGTCGTTGCTTCGGAATCCACGGACATGACATGGGTGACGAGCCAAGGTACGATCGATATGACGAGAATGACCCGAAGCGTCTGCATGAAGCCGACAACCGTTTCGTCACTATCTTTCATTTCCTCGCTCAGGATCACCATCTGAGACAGGCCTCCCGGGAAGCTTCCAAGAAGCGAGGTGCTCATCGATAGGTTCATTCTTTTTCCTACGAACAAGCCTGTTACTACGGTGAACAAAATCAGCACAACCGTGGTAAACAGCATGACGGGCAAATATTCGCTCATTTCATGTAACGATCGTTTCGTAAATGAACTGCCCAGTTGTAAGCCGAGGATGATCAGTCCTGTGCTCCTTAGCGTTCTCGACCACAACATCGAGTGTCCCCATTTGATTTTTGCGATCATCACCACAAATAACGGTCCGAGCATCCATGGTAAATAGATGCCAAGTTTGTCGAACAGGTACCCTCCTAGAAACGCCAGTAAAGCTGTGAAAGTCATTCTTAAACTCTTATGATCCGATATGAATGTCTTCAATTCCATAACCTTCTTATCTATAAAAATTCCACTTACATAGTACCATAACTTATTTGACGGAATTTATCCCTTGTCTTGTCTTCATTTCAAACTCAGAGTATGATGGGGAAAATAACAGAAAGTATGGGAATTCTACTATGCGTTTACGAGATTGGGATACGAACTTAAAGATTCGCCTTGCCGGGGAATCTGTCGTCAATATATCATTTTGGATGTTTTTTCCGTTCCTTGCGATTTACTTCTCCGAATCGTTCGGGAAAACAACTGCTGGATTACTGCTGATTTTCTCGCAGTTTTTTGCGGTTGTGGCCAATTTATTCGGGGGATATTGTGCTGATCGATTCGGAAGAAAGCGGATGATGGTCATTTCCACCTTCGGCCAAGGCATTGCCTACATATTCTTTGCATGGGCGAGCTCCCCTTGGCTGGATTCGCCCAGCATCGGGTTTATCAGCTTCACCGCCGTCAGCATATTCAGCGCCTTTTATAACCCTGCCAGCCAGGCAATGGTCGCTGATGTGATTCCAGAAAAAGACCGCAGTGGCGTCTTCGCCGTATTTTATACATCCATCAATATTGCCGTGGTCATAGGTCCGATTTTGGGAGGGATTTTTTATGCGACCCACCGTTTCGAACTGTTAGCCCTTGCTGCCATCATCAATATCCTGTTAGGTTTCATCCTGCAAACATGGGTCAAAGAAACGGCTCTCCTATCCATTCAGGAAAAGGGATCAGGAAAAAGGGTTAACGGATTCTCTTTTTTACTGAACCAACTACGAGACTATCAAGTCATTTTCCGTGATAAGGTGTTTCTACTTTTCATCATCGCAGGCGTTTTGGTCTATCAAACGTTCATGCAGCTCGACCTTTTGTTCCCTGTCTATATTAATGAAATGGTCGATCCGCAGTCCATATTTTCGATCACACTACAGGAAGAGCAGATTTTCGGATTCTTGCTTGCGGAAAATGGATTATTCGTGGCCCTCTTAACCATCACCGTCACGAAATGGGCATCCATGTATAAAGAAAGAAATATATTCATAATCTCTTCTCTGATATACAGTTTTTCCATGATTTTATTTGGCGCGACCCAATGGGTTTGGGGATTATTCATCGCCATCGCCCTATTTTCCATCGCCGAGCTATTAACGGCCGGCATCCAGCAAGGATTTGTGTCGAAATTGGCCCCAGCACATATGCGTGGCCAGTATTTCGCTGCATCAAGCTTACGTTTCACCATTGGCAGGATGCTTGCCCCACTAGCCATACCGATGACAGGGTGGATTGGATATAATGGGACATTCCTCATGATCAGTATCCTGGCCGTCTTGAGTGCCGTTCTATATTTCATCATGTTTTCCCTGTATGAAAAGACGAAAGTCCAGATTCCATAATCTAACTCCATTTCCTACCCCCATAAACTTACCATTAGAGGTAGAATCATTATATAGGGGTCAAAACTCTTATGGAGGGGTGACTAGATGTTAAATACAGAAATTGGTATAGACTTAGGAACGGCAAATACACTCGTTTACAGTAAAAACAAAGGAATCATATTCAATGAGCCATCTGTAGTGGCCATAGATATAGTGACTAATAAAGTGTTGGCAGTCGGCCTGGAAGCGAAGAATATGATTGGGAAGACACCTGGCCATATCGTCGCCATCCGCCCATTGAAAGACGGGGTCATTGCGGATTTCGATGTGACCGCACAAATGCTTAAGGAAATCATGAAAAAAGCTAGCAAGGCGATCGGCTTATCGATCCGTAAACCGAATGTGGTCGTATGTACGCCATCCGGTTCCACATCCGTTGAAAGAAGGGCCATTCAGGATGCGGTTAAAAATTGCGGAGCCAAACAGGTTCATCTGATCGAAGAGCCCGTTGCTGCTGCCATAGGAGCTGGACTTCCTGTAGAAGAACCGGTCGCGAATGTCATCGTCGACATTGGTGGCGGTACGACTGAGGTAGCGATCATCTCGTATGGTGGAGTCGTTTCATGTAATTCGGTCCGTATCGGTGGCGATCAACTGGATGAGGATATCTGTCAATATGTAAGAAAAAAACATAACATATTGATTGGGGAACGAACTGCCGAACAAATAAAAATGGAAATCGGCTACGCGCTCATCGACCATTCTCCATTGACCATGGAAGTCAGGGGGCGTGACCTCGTGACGGGTCTTCCGAAGCCCATTACGATTACGTCCTTGGAAGTTCAGGAAGCCATTCAAGAATCCTTGCTTCATATTTTAGAAGCCATCCGTTCCACGTTGGAAGAATGCCCTCCTGAATTAAGTGGGGACATCGTCGACCAAGGCGTGGTCCTTTCCGGGGGCGGAGCCTTGCTTAGCGGGATGCAGGATTGGTTGATGAAAGAACTCATCGTGCCCGTCGAGCTTGCCGATAGTCCGCTTGAATCTGTTGCCATTGGGACAGGCCGTTCACTCGAGATCATTACCAAATTACAAAAAGCCGTTTATTGATAGTATGCGAGAGGGAATCCTTATTAGGGGGTTCCCTCTTTTTCATGCCTAAAAAGCTATTTAGCCCTGCCAGATATATTTCTTTTCCATTCAGTAAAGAATACATAAAAAAAGGAGGACAGAATTTGGATACTTTTCTTTACTTCTTCTATCTTGCCGGATATGTGGCCCTTTTCATTTGGGGAATCACCCTCGCTAATAAATACGGATGGCTCTCTGCTTCCAACGTTCTCTTACTCGTGATTTTCGGGCTAATCGTGGATAACACCCTGCTCGCACTCGGACGGTATATCGGAACGGGGCACTTTCTGGAATCAATCAGCTATGCCCGCTTTTGGGGACATGCCCTCTTCACGCCCACATTAGTTCTCTTTGCTTGGGATTCCCTGAAAAAGGCCGACATCGCGTGGGCCCAAAGAAAACTTGCCAAGTATATCAGTTGCGTATTGGTGATCGCCCTAATATGCTTTGAATTATTCACTGAAACGCTTGGGCTTAAACTGGAGGCCGATTGGAAGTATGGGGTTTTAAGTTATACCAGTTCAGAGCCGACGAGCGGACCGCCCATCATGGTATTGATCATCTCCCTCGTACTGATTATTTCGGGGTTCTTGATCTGGCGAAAACAAAAATGGATATGGTATTTGCTAGGTACGGTCATCATGACCATCGGTAGCGCCGTTCCTCTCCCCATCAAAAGCGATGCGTACATGAACGGATTTGAACTCATCCTCCTGATTTCACTACTTGCCACGAAGCATTTTCAAGACCATGAAGGGCAACGCCAAAAAACAGAGTTTTAGTAACAAGCATCATCGGATGCAATGTAACATAACTTGTGTTATAATATAATTAAGTTACATTGGTAAGAGGAGAAGAATTATGGAATATGTAGAAGCCTTTAAGGATGTCAATGAAATCAGCAAGATCAAAAGTTACTTGCGATCTCACTCCAGCCGCGATTATTTGTTATTTGTTTTAGGGATCAATACGGGAATGAAAATCAATGAGATGTTGGAAGTGACCGTGGCAAGCGTTCTCGATGAAACGGGAAAAGTTAAAGAGTTTTATGAGCAACGCTTGGAAAATGACGAGGTCACTCAAATCTATTTGAATCAGAAAGTCCGGACAGCTTTACAAGAATACATCAAAGACTCGAAAGTGATGGAAGGCCAATTTTTGTTTTTATCACCTAAGACAAAAAAACCGATCACACGCCAACAGGCACACCGGATCATCCATGATGCGGTGGAAGGTGCCGGATTGATTGGTAAGTATGGGGCCAGTTCAATGCGTAAGACATTTGGATATCACGCCTATAAGCAAGGGGTCTCCCTCGCCTTGATCCAAAAGCATTACCATCATTCTAGTCCATCCGAGACACTGAAGTACATTGGCATCTCCAAGGAGAGTAAATTCAAGACGATCATCGACGTGAATTTATAGCATATTTCTATCTTTTGTAATCTCAAACCACCATTTTAAGGAGGAATTCAAGTGAAAATTAGAGAAAGCGAACTTCCTGGTATAGGCCAGAAATTCGAGATTATCACGAGAAATGATGAAAAATTAGTGATTGTCATTCACGATGATGGCCGTAGGGAGTTATACCACTTTGATACCGATCATGAGGATGTTATTTCAAGCATCACACTCAATGATCAGGAAGCGCGTCAAATGGCGTCCATCATCGGCGGTATGATTTATAAACCACAGGCACTCGAAACAATCGAAATGTCATTAGGTGACTTGGTCATCGAATGGTTCAAAGTGGAACCAGGTTCCAAAGCGATTAACCAAACGATTGGTGACATTGACATTCGTAACAATTACAACGTGACGGTTATCGCCCATTCGAAAAAAGGGAAAAAACAACTGAATAACCCAGGTCCTGATTCAATCATTGCTGCAGGCGACACGCTGGTCATCTCTGGTGAAAGAAAAGACATCAAAAATCTGATTAGAGAATTACTGACCGACGAAAGGAGTGACTAAGTACATATGGATCACTTAGTCTTCGAAGTAGGAACGGCCCTATTATTGGTTGCAGCCGCAGCTCTCATAGCAGGGAAATTCAAAATATCGAATGTACCCATCTTAATTATCGTCGGCATGTTGGTAGGACCTCATGCCCCGCATTTTGGAATGATCGATTTACGCTTCATCGAAAGTGAAGAGATCATTGCCTTCCTCGGAAGAGTCGGTATTCTTTTCCTTCTATTCTATTTAGGACTTGAATTTTCTGTAAAAAAATTGATGAAATCCGGAAAGAACATCGTGACAGGCGGATCCATCTATATTGTCATAAACGTTGGTTTAGCGATGGCTTATGGTTTCCTCATGGGTCTTCCACTGAAAGAAGTCCTCATTTTAACCGGGATCATCAGCTTTTCATCAAGTGCCATAGTAGCCAAAGTACTTGTTGATTTAAGAAGGACCGGTAATAACGAAACGGAACTTATCCTGGGAATCATCATGTTTGAAGATATATTCCTTGCCGTTTATTTATCCGTCGTATCAGGATTGGTATTAAGCTCATCCGGTTCAGTCTGGGGAACATTATTATCTACGTTTATCGCAATCGGATATATGCTATTATTTTTCGTCATCGCTCGAAAAGCATCCGGTTTCCTCAACAAATTATTCAATATTACCTCTGATGAGATTTTCATCATTGTCGTATTCGCCTTACTGTTCTTTATCGCAGGTTTCTCTGAAACGATTCATGTTGCAGAAGCAATCGGCGCATTACTGCTCGGACTCGTCTTTTCTGAAACGGAACATAGTGACCGCATCGAAAAACTTGTCATTCCTTTCAGGGACTTCTTTGGAGCCATATTCTTCTTCAGCTTTGGATTGAGTATCGATCCGACAACGCTAGGTGGAGCAGTCTGGATGGTACTTGGAGCCGTCATCATTACCATTATCGGTAACTTCGTTGCTGGTATGATTGCTGGACGTAAATCCGGTTTGTCCCATAAAGCCTCAGCCAATATCGGCTTGACGATCGTTTCACGCGGTGAATTCTCCATCATTCTCGCAAACCTAGGCATTGCTGGCGGTTTGATGCCTATCCTAACCCCGTTTGCGGCATTATATGTGCTGACATTAGCGATTCTTGGACCAGTCCTTACGAAAGAATCCAAGCATATATATAATATCCTCAATAAAATCTTCAAATGGACGCCGCCAAAAGTCCAAAAAGAACAACAAAAAGAAGGCTAATCAAAAAGGTCCAGACACCTACGTCTGGACCTTTTTCGATATTCTCTGAGTTTCTTAGATTGATAGCCTGCTATATGTGTCTCCTTCCACCCAGTCATCCCTTCTTATTTTCCATCCCATCGACATGTTGGAAGAGATTTTCGAATAGTAAATGGGTAACTGCTTTACAATATTTCCTCTCAGGAGGGTTAAGGCACCCGATCTGAGGGAAAAGAATCAGATAAACGAAGAAACTTTTCAGGAGTGATGCCGATTGAATAAGTCGATTGATTTTAGCAAGAAACTCATCAAGGAAGTCAAGGAGGATCGTGTCACAGGATTGGCAGCTGAACAAGCATACTATTACCTCCTCGCACTATTCCCTTTGCTCATTTTATTGCTGTCGATTTTGCCATACTTGAACATCGATACGCAAACAGCTTTGGATACGTTAAAGACATTCATGCCATCGGAAACGATGAAAACCATCGAAGAGAATATCATCAAGATATTGAATGAACGGAATGGCGGCTTGCTGACCTTTGGTATCCTTGGTACCATCTGGTCCGCTTCGAATGGAATGAATGCATTTATTCATTCGATGAACATTGCCTATGATGTGGAAGAAACGCGCAGCTTCATCAAGGCTCGCCTCATTTCCATCCTGTTAACATTAGGATTGGTCTTTGCATTTATCGTGATGCTGGTTCTTCCCGTCTTTGGGAAAGTACTCATCGATTTAATGGAACAAGTCGTGTCCCTTCCAGAAGAAACACAAAGTCTATTCAGTATATTGCGATGGGTGATCGCCGTTGCGGTTATCTCTTTCGTGCTAGCCATTCTATACCGTTACGCACCGAATAAGAACTTCCCGTTCAAACACGTCATTCCGGGTGCAATTACGGCCACAATACTCTGGTTTGTCATCTCCATCGGTTTTTCCTTTTATGTCAGCAATTTCGCTAATTATTCGTCCACGTACGGCAGTTTAGGGGGCGTCATCGTTTTAATGTTATGGCTGTACCTGACCGGTTTGATCTTAATGCTCGGCGGCGAAATCAATGCGATTCTACACCGTCAAAATACCACACCTCAAAAGAAGTCTCGAACACTCGTACATCCCGTACCTTTAAAACGATAAAGAAAAAACCAGGTTCCTATAATGGTAGAATGTACCCTATAGAGTAGACACTTAAAAAAAGTCTCTCTGTAGGGTACTTTTATGTATAAAGAAGATACATGGGATTGGAGATACATCAAAATGAGTAACAAGACTTTTACAGAATAAGAAATGAAGGCCTTATCAAAGAATCCTTATGTTAAGGGGATTAGCCGAAAGGGGATTAGATCCGAAGAATAATGAAGAAGTATGGGATTGTCTGCCCCATTAGAAAAGCAAATCCCTATCGGAGAATGATGAAAGCAACCCAAGAACATAGGGTCATGCCAAACCTATTAAAGCGACAATTTAAGCAAGATATCCCCGGAAAAGTACTCCTAACCGATATCATATATTTATTTTACGGAACGGGCCACAAAGCCTATTTATCTACCATTAAAGATGGCTCGACCAATGAAATCTTGGCCTACCACGTATCAGACCAAATCACCATGGATTTAGCTATAGACACCCTTCTGAAGCTAAAGAAGAATCGATGATATAAAAAAGCAGAAAGTGCCTTATTACACTCGGATCAAGGTACCCACTACACACACCCCGACTTTCAAAAGTTAGTGAAGAAATTAGGATTACATCAATCGATGTCTAGACGAGGAAACGGTTGGGATAATGCCCCTCAGGAGGCCTTCTTTGGCCACTTTAAGGATGAAGCTTACATTACTATAGACACCAATGGAACCTAAAAAAGATGACCCCTGTTCGGTCCGAATATATTTGATTGTTCGGTCCGAAAAGTGATATAGTACTCTTAGAAATTCCACCATTTTCCATCCATCCATTCTCTCAAGAAAGCGAGGCAACTGAAATGAGTACCTTGTCTTATGATCAAGTTGAGCAGCTCATTCAACTTTTCTCAGACCGTTATATTCGTAAGGAGTATGCTACATTTCTAGATTTGTTTGCTGCCGATATCGTCTTCGAATTTCCTTATGCCCAGGAAACAAATCCAAAACGACTGGATGGGAAGGCGGTGCTGTAGCAATATCTGGAAGAATTAGAGGATGTGCTTAAAATCACTTCATTCACCACACCGGTCATTCATATAGCAGCCGATGCCCCCGTGTTCTTCGCTCAGTTCAAAGCAAGTGGAAAAATCCTAGTCACAGGCGGATCTTACGAACAAAGCTATATATCCGTAGTCGAAGTTCAGAAGTTCAAAATGGTAGGATTATCCGCTATCAGGACTACTGGAAACCATTAGCAGTCAACTTAAAACATGACATAAATAAGAACTAAAGGAGATAATCGTATGCAAAATCAATCCTCTACTCGTATTCTACTAACCGGAGGACAGGGCAAGACCTCCTCCCGCATTGCACAGTTGCTACAAGATCAAGACTATCTGATTCGGAGAGCCGGACGCAGTTTTCCCAAGCCCGGGGATGAACAAGTCGGTGAACACATACCATTCGACTGGTTCGATGACTCTAACCATGATGACGTCCTGCAGGACGTCCATGCCGTATATTTGGTTGCACCTGCAAGTCTGCATCCTGAAGAAGCCATGATTCCTTTTATCCGCAGAGCACTTGACGCTTCAGTTAGGCGCTTCGTCCTGTTATCCAGTGCCTCGATTCCGGAGGATGGCCCCGTCTTCGGGGGAGTTCACCGTTACCTGCATGACCATGCCCCCGAATGGGCCGTCCTGCGCCCTTCCTATTTCATGCAGAACTTCACGGAGCCCAGCCATGGTCACGGGCACTCCTTACGCCACAGCGGGCACATCTATACTGCTGCAGGAGACGGCAAGGTAGGCTTCGTCGACGCAGATGATATTGCAGCTGTCGGCTTTCATGCCCTGACCGACAAGGAGCCCCATAACCGGGAGCATATCATTACTGGCCCAGAATCCCTCACTTATGATGATGTGGCCGGAGTGATCCGCAGCGTTACCGGCCTGGAAGCCAAGCATATTCGTGTTACACCGGAGCAACTTACAGAGAGGCATAAGGCAGCCGGCTTGCCGGATAACTATGCCGAATACCTAGCCGGAATGGATGTTCGTATTTGTCTCGAAGGAATGGAGAATCAGATAACAGACACGGTATTTCGAGTAGCCGGCCGAGAGCCGCGTTACCTAGAGCAATTCATTTTGCAGCATAAACATGGTTTCCGTCTAATTAACTAAGAGGTACTTTAAGATAAAAGGCTCTCCAGTCATCACCGTTTAAGATGACCATAGGAGAGCCTTTTGATGTCCACATTTATATGAAATCTTTCGCTTGGCTGCCCTGTATAGTCCGAAAGACCGTTAGTACCATATTTGAGATGGCAAACAGCCTCGGCTCATCCATTCCCAACTTGGCTGACGTGATCAGGGCGATTCGCTCATGTACCAGGAACCGGGCCAGATCTCGGATATTCACCTCCGGGCCTATTGCCCCTTCTTTCACCGCGCGTTCCAGCATATTGTAAAAGATTTGCTCCGACAGTTCGGTGTTCGTCTGCAGATAAGCTGCCAGCTCCTCATTGTGAGGCGCCTGCTCAATAGCGCTGCTAATAATGAAGCACTCTAGACGCAGCTCAGGGTCTATAAGGACTTTAACAATTGTAGTAAATACTAGTTCTACCTTGTCAACTACCGTTCCCGGCCCATCGCAAAGTCTCTTCAACTCTTGATTTTTCTGTTCCATATAATGTTGGACAGCTGTAAAAAACAGATCCCATTTCGTTCCATAAGTATCATATATACTTTGGCGGGCAATGCCCAGCCCATTGATTAAATCAGGCAACGAGGTGCCTTCATAGCCACGATTCCCGAAGATATACATGGCTTTATGCAGAATCTCTTTCGTATCAAAGGCCTTCGTTCTTGCCACTGTAAGCGCCCCTTTCCAATTATTCATATAAGTAATTATACTATGCTATGGGCGAACCCGCTTTGACGTATTTCCCCGAAATCCATCCGTTTCTTTAAGAAACCGACCACTTGGGGACTGTTCCACCATATGGTTTATTCGCCCAATTACTCCTGATTCACATATTCCGTATCCGAACCAAAATCTGATACTTGTTGTTGCTAAATAGATAGTCAAAACGCTGAATAGCTTTGGTCAGAACTCCTCACACGGTAGGTCGTCAGGAAAAGTGGATTATGGCGATCTACATGTAACAATTGATTAAAATGAACGTAAATCTTGGGGTCTATAAAGAAAAAAACAAGTATAATAAATCTTAAAGAGAATACGAAAGGGGATTATCAACTCATCTATGAGGTTGAAAAACAAGAGTGTAGGGAAGTGTAAGAAGTAACAGAGTTAGCAGTTATATCCATAGAAAATGGATATAACTGCTAAAATATATAGTAGTATTTCACTCGTGCAGAAAATGGATAAGATAATGTATGAGGAAATATTTTTTATCCAGATGCTTTGGACATTAAAGCTAACTTATTCCTTCAGTTTTACCAAGGCACAACTCCATTGTCATCAAAAAAGCCACCAGTTGGACCATCACTATTTATTGTGGCAAGCTTCACTACAATGGAAGCTGCTTGTTCGACTGAACGATAGCCACTATTACCATTTAAATCGGTAGCTGTAAATCCAGGGCAAACTGAGTTGATTTTAATAGGAGAATTGTTTAATTCTTTAGCAAAGAAAACAGTTAAAGCATTCACAGCCGTTTTGGAGCTATTGTAGGCGAGCGAATTCACATTATAAAATTCCGAAGCTGGGTCTGAATTCAAGGTTAAGGAACCTAATCCGCTGGAAAGATTAACAATTCTTCCAGAAGAAGAATTTCTGAGCAATGGAAGCATTGCTTTAGTAACAGAAAATACGCCGAAAACGTTTGTTTCATATGTGCTCTTTAGAACGGACAGTTCCAGTTCACTTGGAGGTATGTTACCTTCCGAAAACACGCCTGCATTATTAATCAAGATATCAAGCAATCCATATTCTTGTTCAATCCAATCTGCTGCGGAGAGAAGAGAGCTGGGGTTCGTGACATCAAGAAGCACTGTTTTAGCTTTAATTTTCTCCGTTTCCAATAACGTTACGGCCTCATGTCCCTTTTTTTCGTTTCTTGCTCCTATTAAAATCTCATACCCCATGTTTCCCAATTGTCTTGCTGTCTCAAAACCAATACCTTTGTTTCCACCTGTAATTAATACGATCTTGGATTTATTCATAAAATTGCCTCCCTAGTCTATTTTTCTAAAACCTGTACTTACGAGTACATATTTACTTCTTATCTTTGTCCCGGCCTTTTATATGTACATGTAATCATGATATGAACCTCCTTTCATTTTTGATATAATTAATATAATGGAAAAAATTGATAATTGTAAGTAGGCACATTTTTGTAACTTAAAGAATGGAGTGGAAATATGGGATATGGATTAAAAAATTATGGCGATTGTAGTGAAGAGGTTATAAGGGCCTGCCCTGTTGAAATAGTTTTACATATGATAGGAGGCAAATGGAAGGGAATCATTATCGACATTCTATCCAAAAAATCGGTCAGATTTAATGAATTTAGACGCTTAATACCGGGGATTTCACAACGAATGCTGACATTACAGCTCAGGGAACTCGAGGCGGATGGAATTGTGAAGAGGGTGGTAGATGACACTGTGCCACCCAAAACAGAATACTTCCTCACTGAACAAGGAAATAAATTGTCGAGCATCATCGATTCTATAAGAGTATGGGGAAAAGAGTTTCTATCCTAAGTCTGCGATTGGGAAGTCTTAGCGTGTCGTGGATGCTCTTTTTCAATCTCCGGTAAATCAGAACTATGAATCGATAATGACAGAACACGTTTTGGACCGACCGGTTTTAAAACATTGAACTGACTATAAAGGTTGCGCAGTCCGTCTATGCTCCTCTGCCTGTGGGCCAACTGATCCATAACTATTGCTGAAGGAATGAACCATGGTTATGATGAAATGGATTGGACGGCTTTAATCCGTTGTCTGGAGCATTCTTCTTAAAAATTTTATTCGACCCGATTCTCTTGCTGGGCGTGGAATATCCGCGGCTCGAAATCATAGAGTGGGGGCAAAAAAATCGCCGCATACCGGGCGCGTTCGGGTTGTCGGGCACAATTTGAAGAGCGTGAGTGGGCAAGTAGGTTAGTTGCAAACGGAGACGCTGCTTCACGTAAAACGTATATTTTTCAGGGTCCTCCCTTATAAGGGTCCATTTTTTCATGTAACGCATCGCTCATTGATCTGGAGAAAAATGGTATAATATTTATTATTTAAAACAATTTGGTATGAACAATTGAAACGGGGGATTACTGTGACAACAATTGAAGATTTTTTGAAGTTGGACATTCGGGTCGGTACTGTAATAACGGCAGAACCGTTTCCGGAAGCTCGAAAACCTGCATTAAAGTTAGAGATTGATTTTGGCGAGATGGGCATCAAACGCTCTTCCGCTCAAATTACGAGAAGGTATGAACCTCAGCAGCTTATCGGCCGTCAAGTTGCTGCAGTAATAAACTTTCCCGTTCGGCGAATCGCTGGTTTTGAATCAGAAGTATTGGTAATCGGAGGTGTGCCGGAAGAAGGCGATGTCGTGCTTTTAAAACCGGATGAAACTGTCAAAAATGGAACGCCGATTGCCTGATCGGATCTGTATCGCATGCCACGATATTTACTTTGCCGTGGCTTCAATGCCATAAGTAATGGAACCGGTGCAAAAAGCACTAAAGGAAGATCATTTGATAAAGAATAATCGTTCCTAAAACAATTAATAAGAAAATCCTGATAACGGTATTTGCTAAGAAAAGTAGTGGAACAAAACCAGCACGCTGGGGCTAGAACTGATTAACATGAGTTTTTCCGTTTTCTTTTTATGCTAAGAGAAATAGCCAAAATTTTCACAACCCAACGAGTACCTGAATAGCTATTTAACTGATACATACAAAACATACTAACATCAGTAGTACAAACCTAGGCCATGGTTTGTGCTACTTTTTTTTATAGTAGCAGTGAAGAAAAGCTGACCTGCCTCTGGAACCCTTTGTGAGTCCGTATATCATCGTGCTGTCTCATCAGATTACGCAAGTTCAAAAGCTGGATTCCACGCTTTTTATAGGGTTATAAATCCTCTTTATAATATAGCTCGCAGAGAAGGCGGGCATCAGTTATGTCTGCTTTGACTTTGCGTAAACTTGAACTTTTCGCTTTGTAAGAAATGAGTGGATTCATAATGATTAACAGATATCCTCTTTTCTCGAAATACTGAACGATAGGCAGATGATAATGTCCCATAGATGTAGATTTGAAATAAACTTCCGATGTTTATAAAAAAATTCGATAAAAATCCTTTGTTGATATATAGGATATTTTTATTACACAAACGGGCCATTTAATGGAGTAACTTTTTAAGGTAAGCAAATATTAAAGCATAGATAACATTGTGGTGGATTGTACTTAAACTACTAAAGGACAGTCAGTTGAAGAAGATTTTAATGATTAAATATAAGACGAAAAGTTGGAGTGTTAGTAATCTCTGAAAATACGTCATCCTCTTACATTCTTTAATGACCTCTTCTAACGAAACATCCCATTGGGTTTTAAATAAAGATGATAACTTGCTTTTCAATTCTTTATCATTCAAATCCAGAATTTCCATATGTCTATAATCTTTTCTTATTACATCCAGTAAGGGCTCACGCCTCTATCAAGTAATATTAGGTTATAAGTGGCAAGAATTTCGTAAATAACACTACGAATCTCTTCATTTATGTTAGAAATATCTATAAAGCTCATAGAAACAACCAATCTGCTGATTTAATTGCATAATATACAGCGTTAGCAATCATTTGTTGAGTACCTTTATTTTCTTAATACAATATGTAAATAAAAAAGGATAATTAGCCCTCAGAATGGACTAACTATCCTATGATTTAATATCTTAATTTAACAATTGGGTGCCTTCCTTGTTTGCTTTAAGAATAGCAGTTATATAGAATCTGATTCAGTAGTATTCAAGAATTGAATGAGTTCCGCGTTGAACTCCTCGGCATGCGTCACATTAAATCCATGCGGACCACCTTTAATCACCACAAGCTGGCTGTTAGGAATGCGCTCATGTGCCTTCTGGCCACTGATTTCGACCGGAACGATTGCATCCGCATCCCCATGAAGAATAAGTGTCGGCAAGTCGAACTTATCTAGATCACCTCGGAAATCTGTTTGACTAAACGCTGAGATACAGTCAAGCGTGCCCTTTGGAGACGCGAATGCTGCAATGTCACGATTGTATAACCGGAATTCTTCGCTCACTAGATCCGTTCTGTCCCCGGAGGCGAAGAAGTTAGTTGTAAACGTATCGAGGAACGAAAGTCGATCCGCCTTAACCCCATCTTGTAAGCCTTTGATCACTGCATCATCAAATCCTCCATCGGGGTTATCTGTAGCCTTGTAAAGGTATGGTGGAACTGCCCCCGCTAACACAGCCTTCGATACACGATCCGTTCCGTAGGTGCCAATGTAACGAGCCACCTCACCGCCACCCATTGAGAATCCAACCAAAGTCACGTCATGAAGATCAAGATGCTCCAGCAGTTTGTGCAGATCAGCCGCAAACGTATTGTACTCATAACCATTCCAGGGCTGAGAAGAATGTCCGAACCCTCGTCGATCATACGTAATAACTCGGTGACCAGCCTCCACAAGTGCAGGAACTTGTTTTTCCCAAGATCTTCCACTTAGTGGCCAACCATGAATCAACACGACCGGCTTTCCAGATCCTACATCCTCGTAGTGAAGCTCAATAGGTGCACCATTTTCAAATCCAACTGTAATATTACTCATTATAAATTCCTCCATTATCAGTATTTTATATTTTGCAAAATTGTATTTTGCAAAATATAATTTGTGAATTTATCTTAGTCTATTTACAAAATATTGTCAACAATTTAATTTTGCAAAACATTTTTTATTGTCCACGAGTTATGTTAAAATATTAATGAAGAAAATACTGATTATTCGAGGTGCAACCATGGAGACTAACCCGCATAATCTTAACTTAGAGGATCACTTATGTTTCTCGTTGTATGCCTGTTCAAGGGCTATATTACGACTTTATCGCCCTTACCTAGATGAACTTCAACTCACTTACCCTCAATATCTGGTCTTAGTTACGTTGTGGGAGAAGCAACAAAGCACAATTAAAGAGCTAGGTGAAGCGCTTAATCTTGATACCGGTACACTGACTCCTCTACTCAAACGTATGGAAGCTGCCGGTCTCATCGAGCGTCGCCGTGACACAGTGGACGAACGCGTCGTGAACATTCTCATTACTAAAACAGGCAAAGCTCTACAGGAGAAGGCATCGTACGTTCCTCAATCCTTATTCGACGCTTCTGGTATGAGTAAAAAGGAACTGGGTGAAATAAACAAGACAATAATGCGTCTGTTACACCTGCTGAATGTAAAAGACGAGAAATAGATGCATACGAAAAATCCACTCTATTACCTAAGAGTGGATTTTTCGTATGCATCGGTTAATAACTATTCGGGGACCCGTTGTGTTGTAAATAGGTTGGTTATTATTGAAATCCTTGTTGAGCTAAAGCCCCATATTGGACACTGAATATGAATATTGGGGGATTTTTAATGAGTAAAAAATTGATGTATTTAATTAGTTTTGTTTTACTGGTTTCATTTGTATCTTTTGGATTTAATGGTTTTAAAGTTTCAGCTGCAACAAACAATGAAGATACTATGTCTGAAATCGAGGATATTATTGAAAATAACAATTTAGAACTAGTTGATCCTAATTTCATTCCTGAAAATCAAAGATTGAATTTTGATACAATAGAAGAATTTGAAAAATTCATTCAGGAAGATCCAAGTACTTTTGAAGATGAAAATGTTATGATTGAGGATGAAACTAACAAAATTTCTTTATTTGCAACTACCGAGACGTTAACAAATAGTTACGTAGAAAAAAGTGGTTTTGGTAAAATTACATCTTATGTTAGGTTTACAAAAAATAAGTCTACTAAAAAAGTATCTGGCGTGAAGATATGGAGTGAGCAAACAGGCGTTCTCATGGGGATTACATATATTCCTAATGATAATGCTTCTTATTATGAAATGAATTCAACTAAAACAGGTGGAAAAGCTTATGCAAAGGGTTCAAAGTTATATGGAGTAAATGTTGTTGGACAACCTGTTGGTTATCAAAAGTCAGTAACATACACTATTAAATATTAGCATTAAGAAAGGGGAATTAGTATGGGTACCACAGAGTCTAGTATTAATTGGTTTGATACGGTATATCAAATTGGTTTTGTAGCTCTTGTAGTTGCAATAGGATTTCTTATATACAAAATCATCAAAATTAAGAGAATGAATAAGCGTACTAAATATTTTTTTTATTAAAACCTCTTCTCCGGTTTTAGTAACGGTTAGTTTTAAGACAAGGGTGTTCGTGGTGACGCGGAGGTCTAAACTGAGTTTCTTTGTTCACTTTCCGAAAAGTCGAGCAAAGAAGCCCTTTTTTTGTTTATCCAGGTTAGTATCCGGATTTTCATTGGCTGCTGCTATTAATTGTTTAGCTTCCTTTGCTGCCCTATTGGATTCATCCAGTTCTTTATCTCGTTCTATACTTCCTCTAATGCTAGATACTTCACCTTTTATTTGTTGGATACCTGGGATAACAAACTCTTTATTAAAAGTTTCTTGGTTATCCAACTGTTCTTTCATTTGTTTATTTTCTTTCCTAAGTGCCGCCATTTCTTCACGTATGGTTTTTAATTCTTCCGCAATCAATTCCCCGGCTTTCTTTTCTGGTTCTGGCTTAAATGATTCCCCTCCAGTAGCAAAGTACCTATAGGCAGCTAAACAAGGCGGCAGAGTTCGCTGGAGTGGAGCATGTCGGCAATCATACGTTACGGAAAACGTTTGGCTACTGGTTTTACAAAGCAACGAAGGACATTGCCATGTTGCAGCGAATCCTACATCATTCTCACCCTTCTGTCACCCTGCGTTATATCGGCATTACGGAAGAAGAAACGAATAACGTATTGAAAACATTTAGTGTCTTTCACTAATTATTGCTTACTTATTAGAAATTGTTTCAAAATCAACTTGTCCAGCCTTTGACTACATGTCAGTGTTTCCCTATGATTTAGACCTTTTTGAACACCAGTTTCAATAAGGATATTTCTAAGATGTTTTATTTTTAGTTCTAAATCTCTATATAATTTAATTTCGCACAAAGTAAGTTGCTCCTTTATAGTTAAATAGTACCTATTTTAAGAAGTATATTACATTTATGTAATTATATAAACTTGCAAAATAAGGTATTTATTGTGAGTCAGAGTTAGTTCGTGGATAAAATTCAATGCTACTTCAAAAGTAAACAGCTAGTTCACATAAACCTCTATTATCGGTATTATCGAAGAAGAAACGCATAATGTCTTGAGAACCTTTAGTGTCTTTCACTAAGACTCAAATTCATTCATGTTGTTCGTTAACAAAGAAAAAAGGACCACTTTTTGGACCTTTAAGATGTCTCCTTGTTGAACTAACGCCCCCGTTAGTTCAACAAGAGTTCTAATATTTTTTGCGTTTGTTTATCATTTATTTCGTAATAACCATTCTTATTACTACTTAGAAGAGTCTTGTTCTTACCAAATTCTTCGATGACGTCAATAACCTCCGTAGATTTATCTTTGTAGGTTAGTTGAATCTTGTATCTTGGTTCAGTTGCAATTTTGTACTCAGCATTTAGGTGATTTGCTTTATTCAAGATACCTCTAATAGTAGCTATCTCTCCTTTATCAGTTGTAGATTTTCCATCTTCAAATGCTTCATCATATTTTTGTATTGTCATACTTTCAATTTTCGAAAACCCATTATAAAACATATTAAATCCTATAACGAATATAAAAACTAACATTATCAATATCAATATCTTTTTTTTCATATTACTCCCCCCCTCTTTAGAATTGACCTCAACGTTATATTCTATCGTCTTCTACAACTAACCTGCCCCGTTAGTGGAAGAGAGGGCAAAATGACCGTCTAGTTAACATAATTCAACTTATCGGTTTATGTATTCTTGAATTTTAAGGTCATTTATATCGCTGCAATACATTTGCAAGCATGCTTGCAAATGTATTGCACGTAAGGGAAAAGTGTATTACAAATGTATTGCTTGTGTATTGCTTGTGTATTGCAAACGTATTGCACATGCGATTTTCGTGCTATCACGGTTTTGTTAGGCTTTGCCTAACCTAGCACCCTCGGTGATAGCAAAAATCCCTTATGCTCTTCAGTTTTTCTTCAAGGTATCCATCGGAGAGATTACTTTTGAAAAATCACAAAAGCCGTTATCTTTTTAGATACACAATATCTGGATCATGAACGAGCCCAATATCTTCATCCTCCATATCTAACTGTTGAACAATAAAAGAGTCGAGATCCATGCCAGTAAACTTCCCTTTAGTCGATAATTCCTTCATTCTAGATCACAGTTAGCACTTATAGTTGTTCAAATTGAGGAGTTATGCTTAGAGGAATTTCAATACAAATCGTACCAATGGAGCTAAATTTAGAATGACTCCTGCACAATACAGGAGTCATCGTTTAGCTGTTTAAACTATAGGTATTTTTTTAGACTGTCCATTTTATGGGGCACAGTTCATGGAAACCTGGTTTTTTAATCCGATCAAGCTGTCTTCCTTAATAAATATAGGAAGTAAGGAGCTCCGATAATAGCGACGATGATTCCGGCTGGAATGGTTTGTTCACTATAAATGATGCGGCCTATTGTATCAGCGAAAACTAAGATGGCTGCACCAATTATGGGAGATAAGAATAAAAAGCTCTGATGCTTGGAACCGACCAGCTGTTTGGCGATATGAGGAGCAATCAATCCAATGAAACTAATACTCCCAACGACCGAAACCGCCGAGGCCGCTAATGCTACCGCAATGATCAGCAAAAGGGCCCGATCCCGGTTCAGGGAAACGCCCAGCCCTTTCGCCACCGTTTCATTAAGAGCGAGAAGATTCATTGCCTTTTGCTTCCAAAGTAAAAACGGTATCGCCACCAGTAGCCAGGGAAGAAGCGCTAGAATAAAGGGCCAATCGGCTCCCCATATATTCCCTGCAAGCCATTTGGAGATGAATTGGACATCCTCCTGTTTAGCGCCTGAAACCAAGATGATCATTAATCCCGATAATGCCGAGGCAAACCCGACCCCCATCAGCACGAGCTTGATCGGCTGGATACCGTTTTTCCTGTCCAACGTGAAGAGGACGATCAGCCCGGCTGTAATGATCCCACCTAAGAAACCTACTGCCGGTAACTGATAGGTATAGGAGTCTAAATTGGCGTCAACGAACAAGTAAAATAAGGTAATTGCAACCCCTGCTCCAGCATTTATACCGATAATACCTGGATCAGCTAAATCATTTTTGGTCAATGTCTGTAAAATGGCACCAGATAATGCCAGCGACATCCCTGCTAAAGTTAGGACCAGGACGCGAGGAAACCGAACGGAAAAGAGAATGAATTCCTCTTTGAATGTCCCATCCCCCAATATCGTCGGAATGATTTGAGAGATACCGACTGAGGAAGGTCCTAAGCTGATGCCGGCAAGGATACTTATGATCAGTAATAGGGTCGTTAAGCTATACATCCATCGTACATTACTTTTTTTACGCAAAGAAAGTTCGACCTCCTTTCTTTACCAAGACCAGGAAGAATAGGAACCCGATTAATGAGACCAATGCAACAATGGGGATTTCCAATGGAGCAATTACGATTCTACTAATGAAATCTGTTAGAACCATAAAGGATCCGCCGATTATAATCGACATCGGGATGATCAAACGGTAATCCGCCCCCACGATCTTCCGGACGATATGTGGAATGAATAAGCCCACGAACGACAAATTCCCTATCAGGGCTACTGCCGTTCCTGCTAAAACGATGACCACGAACATCAAAATCACTTTGATCTTCTTCGTCTTCTGTCCAAGCCCTTTCGCCACTTCTTCATTTAAGCTAAGGACGGTCAATGGTTTGCTATAGACAGTCGCCAACACTAAACCAAAGATGATGAAGGGGACAATGATCAAAGCATCCCATGTTGTGCTGATCAACCCTCCAGCCGTCCATGTACTGACATTTTTCGATACATTGAAAAGAATGGCTATACCACTTGAAATGGCCTGTAAAAAGAGAGAAACGGCCGCTCCCGCTAAAACGAGCTTTAGCGGAGATAAACCGTTTCTAGACGTGATACCTATTCCAAATACAAGTAGCATACCAATCATTGCACCTATAAAAGAACTGAACATAAGCATTAAGAAGGTGATTCCGGGAATGAAGGCCAATGCCAGGGTAAGAGCTAAAGTAGCACCTGAAGTCAGACCGAGTAGACCCGGATCGGCAAGAGGATTCCTTGTCATCCCTTGCATGATGGCCCCGGCAACTGCCAACGCGGCTCCCACGAAGAATGCTGCGATGACACGAGGAAGACGAATTTCTCTTAGCACATCATAATAGGGTCCACCGCTTCTTCCGATAACAGCTTCATATAAATCTTGAAAACTCGTATTTGCTGCACCATACCCTAACGCCAAGACCACGACCACCATCAAAACAACGAACGATAAAACCATTTTGCTTATAATAGAATAGGAGACTTTCATCGAATCTCCCCTTATTTACCTAGAAAAGATTCTTCGAAGAAGTCTAGTTGTTTATCGAAAGAATGGGCATCGGCGAAATAGAATGCAGAGCCTTCCGCATAAAATACCTTTTTATCTTTAACCGCCGGTATTTTGTTGTACCAAGTTGAGTCCATGAATGAAGTATCTTGTCCTTCTTTCACTAAATTAAGGACTAAATAATCCCCAACATAGTCACCTAATACTTCTTCGGAAATTCCAAAATATCCAGGCTCAAGGGCAACATCTTTAACAGCCTTTGGCATGTTCAATCCCATTTCCTGATACAGGATTTCCGTTCCACGTCCCCAGTTATCGCCAAATAAATAGATTTGCTTATCAGAGTTACCAGCAACCGTTATAGTAGCATCTTCCCCGATTTTATCTTTGATTTTGTCTCCTACTACTTTCGAACGTGCTTGGAAATCTTTAACCCACTTAGTCATTTCCTCTTCTTTATTGACTACTTTACCCACTTCGATACGTTGGTCGATGTAATTCAAAGCACCGTATGTGAAGATTACGGTTGGCGCAATCTCTTGTAATTTTTTAACGTCTTCCACATCATTAGAACCGATGATCAAATCTGGATCAAGTTCAATGATTTTCTCATAATCCGTGCTCGCTACCACTTCAGCATCCGGATATTTTTTGGCGAAATCCGGGTTATCTTTTGACCATGAATCCATTCCGACTACGTTGACACCCATTTCCATTAAATCTCCCACGAATAACGATAAAACGACTACGCGTTTTGGATCGGCGGGAACTTTAACCGTACCGTTTTCCGATTTATAGCTGATCGTACCCGATTTTTTTGCATCATCCTTGCCTTGCGATGTTTCTTTAGTCGATGATTCATCATTTCCACAAGCCGTTAAAATAACCATTAATGCTGCAACTAAGAATAAAAGCCATTTTTTCATGTTCATTCTCCTTTTATTAGATCGTATGTGATGCAAACTGGTTTACCTGTACGGGGGTCTTTACTGATTTCCGCGTCAATTTTAAACACTTTCTTCAGTACATCTGGACTCATCACTTCTTCTGGTGTGCCCGCTTTTATTAAATTCCCACTCTCAAGAGCGATCATGAAATGTGAAAACCGGGCTGCATGATTCAAATCATGTAGAACCATCACAATGGTCCGATTTTCCTTTTCATTCAAGTTCTGCAAAAGCTCCAATACTTCAAGTTGATGGGCCATGTCCAGATAGGTTGTAGGCTCATCCAAAAAAATGATGTCCGTGTTTTGCGCAAGTGCCAAGGCAATCCACACCCGCTGTTTTTGACCTCCGGAAAGTTCATCTACAGAGTTGTGTCTAAATTCATATGTATTAGTAGACTTCATGGCCCAATCAATGATTTCTTTGTCTTCTTTTTTTAGGCCACCGAACCCTGATTGATATGGAAAACGACCATATGAAACCAGTTCCTCGACTAAAAGTCCTACTGCACTATCCTGTGTTTGTGGCAAGATCGACAGTTCCCTCGCCAATTCTTTCGTATTCTTTTTTTGTATTTCTGCTCCATCAAGAAAGACCTGTCCATTTTGATAGGGAATGATTCTTGTTAAAGCTTTTAATAACGTTGATTTTCCACACCCATTAGATCCTATGATTGTAGTAATTTGACCATCGGGAATTTCAATCGTCAAGCCGTTAACGATCACTTTTTTATCGTATCCAACTTCAACGTTACTAACGTTCATTCGCATGTAATCATTACCTCCCCTTTCACGCTGAAATTGATAATCGTTATCAACTACTTAACAATAAGATTATTCAGTATAATCGAATCTTTGTCAAGCGTTTTTAGGAGAAAAGAACTAAGGTACTACCCTCGTTTTTTTCCCTCCATATAACAACTGCAAATAACAGCCGCCCAAATTTGGACAGCTGCATTGCCTTACCCTCTATTCACAAACTCTTCGTATCTTTCATCGTTCGCAAGCCAGGCTACATATTTACGTTTCGTGTATTTTTCCGCTTCCTCGAACGTATCAAACGATTTCTTTATCAGTTTTCCATTCACTTCAATGATCCACTCTTCTTCTTCATCATTTTCATAAATGAAGATATCCTGTTTATCTCTCGTTGAATATAGGCAACCTTCTGGTGAATTCTTCACATTCAATTGGTTCTTATGAGCGTCGCGCTTAATCGGTTCAGAGAAGAATGTCTTCTCGACGAATTGGCTGTATGCTTTTTCCGACATCGTACAACCTGCGGCTTTTTGATGGCCGCCCCCATCATATTTCCCTGCAACCTCAGCTACATCTATCTCATCATGGATGGTGCGGAAACTGATTCTTTTGCTTCCGACCATAAGGATCGCAATATAATCCAGATGGGAAAATTCTTTTGATAGCTCATTACCCAATTCCGAATGGTAAGACTCGGCATGGACCACCCCAACTGTATGAGGACCGACCGTAGCCTGATACACTTCTCTTTTTTTCCTATTTATGTACCGATCCACACGACTCTCTTCCACTCCCAAAAGAGTCTGTTCCACTTCATCAAACGCGAAGTTTTCAGCTGATGAGAGCTTATGTGCAATCTTCGTTTCGAATTCTTCAATCGGAATCATGAAGAATAAGTCATTCAACCGTTTGGCCGTTACATTATTATTGGCCTGCCATTCCCATGTATCATATTGTCGAACCAATTCAACGAATTCAGAGAAAATCCGGGAAGGCTCCAGCCACTTTTGATCCACCGCATATTGATAGAATAAAGAAGTGGCTGCCGTTTGTTTGCCGTCTTCCTGTTCAACCGTAACAGATGCCCAGTCATGTTCATTCAAATGCAGTGCCGACTTATGATGGTCGATTAAAAGTGCATGTCCTCCATCCTCAACGAATTGCGTAATCATTTTTTCATTATCTTCATTTACCGAAAGATCGGTAACAATCAATGTATCCTCGATATTCGCCTGCTCAAGAAATGCTTCGACATTCTGATTAAGGCGGCCGATTGAATTATAGCTAACTACCACGTCTTCCCCGAATGCAAGCTTCGCGACGATTCCGCAGCCGACCCCGTCTAAATCATTATGTGTAAAAAGATAGTACACATAAACCCCTCCTAAAAACTAATATATTTACTTTTCCCTAAGAAATGATTTTCAATTGCAATCTTTACAATTGTAGCATAATCACATCCGACTATTTTAACACGGTTCCACCCAAAACCGCTTTGAACGTAAAAAAAAATCGACCACCTTCAATTTTTTTCTTTATTTTGTAATATTTACATCGTAATATAGATGAGTTACTAAATAGAAATCGAGGTATGACAATGTATCAGTTCAGATCAGATCGTGCATCAAGAGAAATAATAAATAACTCAAGACACTCGGCCATCATCATCTATACACTATTCACGATTGCTGCCGGCCTCCTATTTTCATTCACAGTCGGCATACCGACTCTAAACATTGGAATCATTGCCCTTTTTAGCATCATCCCCGCCGTTGTGGCCTCCATTTTGATCAAGCAAAAAAAATGGACACTCGGGGTGCCCTATCTTATCGGCATCACGATCAACCTTTTATTCGCTTCGATCATCATCCAGTCCAGTAGCCCTTTGTCATTGGTCCTGTTATATCTAGGGCTTCTTTTTGCGTCCATTTATTACGATTATTATCATGTCATCTTGTCGATCGTCCTATATTCAGGGTTCCTGATTTACCTGATTTTATGGTCAGAACCTTTTTCCATGGTTTTATCTGAAAAGGGCGTCACTGTACTTGGTATCATTCTTTTATTTATTTTAACTGCCATTTTATCCGTCTTTTTCAGTTTAATCGGTAGTGCTTCGATTAATGTCGCTTTGGTCGAGCTTGCTAAGAGCCGACAAACGGAAATCAAGACCAAGGATATGCTTGACGAAATCACCAAATCCGTTCATGGATTGACCGACTTTTACAATGAGCTGCAAGCCAATGTCCAAGTCACTGGAAATATCTCCAAGGAAATCACGAATGCCTTTATAGAAGTCACAAGGAATATTGAATCCCAGGCATTAAGCGCCAATGAAGTGAAAGATTCCATCGATTCATTCGATGTAGAAGTTCAACAGGCCACCCTTGCATCCGATAAAATGAAAGTCCATACGGTAGAAAATGAATCAAGCACCAAAGATGGACGTCAGGCGATGATCATCCTTGCCCAAGATATTATATCCGTGGGGGAAAAGGCTAAACAGACCGCCTTCTTAATGGAAGAATTGAATCAACAAAATAAGCAGATCCAAACGATTCTGGCAACAATCGAAGACATCTCGGACCAAACGAACTTAATTTCCTTGAATGCCTCCATCGAGGCGGCACGAGCGGGGGAACATGGGAAGAGCTTTGCCGTGGTTGCGGATGAGATCAGGAAGCTTGCTATAAACAGCCGACAGGCGACCAATCAAATCCAGCAAATCTTACATCATATCTCCATCAAGTCTAATGAGGTGACAGATGGCGTGAATCAGAGCTTGGATGTTGCAGGCATGATAAAGAAAAACTCCGAAGATGTCGAACACGTTTTCAAAGAGATGGAAGGAAACACGCTCCAAGTCATGGAACAATCGATCAAACTTCAAACCATGCTTCAAGCTTTGACGCAAAACTCGAGTACGGCAACGAATGAAGTGACCAATATTGCCAGCATCGTACAGGAAAATGCCGCTTCCCTGGAGGAAGTCGCCGCGAGCGTGGTCGATCAGAATACCCTCATTACCCAAATGGAAAGTAACTTCTCCAGTTTTGAAGACCTTTTAAGAAGCCTGGAAAAGCTGACAGTCAGCGAGAAGTAATTTGTTTGTTCAAGAAGAAAGCCGCGGATGGTTGCCCTTCCGCGGCTTTCTATCTAATTTATTGTTCAATCAGTTTTCCAAGGTTCGCCATTTCTATGGCACTGACCGCTGCTTCATATCCTTTATTTCCCGATTTCGTGCCGGCCCGTTCAATGGCCTGCTCGATATTTTCCGTCGTCAATAATCCGAAGATGACCGGAACGCCGGTATCCAAAGCAACGGAGGCCATTCCTTTCGCTGCTTCATTGCAGACATAATCATAATGCGAAGTAGAACCTCTGATGACCGTCCCTAATCCAATCACTGCGTCGTATTTCCCCGTGTTCACAAGTTTCTTGGCAATGAGCGGCAATTCAAATGCTCCTGGCACCCAAGCGATGTCCACGTCATCCTCGTCAACACCGTGGCGTTTCAGACCATCCAATGCTCCGCCCAATAGCTTGCTTGTAATGAACTCATTGAACCTTCCAACCACGATTCCCACTTTCAGTCCCGATCCGATTAATTGTGCTTCGATAATTTTCCCCATGTCTATTTCCTCCTCATTTTAAAAACATCATGCATTTTGAATGTATACCTGTTCTTGCGATGATTCCTTTTGCTTACGGTATTGTACCAAGTCCGCAATCGTAATGAATTTCAGGTTGAATTTATCCGCAATTAGTTCCAAGTCGGATACACGTGCCATGCTTCCATCTTCATTCATGATTTCACAAATGACACCTGCTGGAGCAGCCCCACATAACTTGGCCAAGTCGACGGAGGCTTCCGTATGTCCCGTGCGGCTTAACACGCCCCCTGCCTTGGCTATCAACGGAAAAGTGTGCCCCGGGCGTTGAAAGTCCTCGGCAACCGAATCTTCCTTCAAAAGCTCAAGGATGGTAATGGACCGCTCGAACGCACTGATTCCGGTAGACGTGCTTTTATGATCGATACTTACGGTGAAGGCCGTCCCATGATGATCGGTGTTATCATTGACCATCGGATGCAAGTTCAGCTTTTTCGCCAACTGTTCGGTAATCGTCGTACAAATCAACCCACGGCCATGCGTCGCCATAAAGTTAATGGCTTCGGGTGTCGCCTTTTCTGCAAGCACCACGAAATCCCCTTCATTTTCGCGGTCTTCATCATCGGAAATGATGATTACTTTCCCAGCTTTCAAATCTTCAATCGCTTCTTCAATGGTATGGAACATCCTGTACACCTCCATTTATTAGAATCCATGCTTAGACAAGAATGCTAAATCCAGTCCTGGTTTTGATTCGCTGTTTTTCATTTGATGTATGATATATTTCCCTAACATGTCGTTTTCAATGTTTACGATATCGCCTGCCGCCTTCCTGCCCAAAATGGTATCCTGATGGGTCAAGGGAATGAGTGATACAGTCAGCAAATTTCCCTCGATGCCGAATATCGTCAAGCTTGTCCCATCGATGGCAACAGATCCTTTTGGCATACAGTATGTACTGAGCCCTTCTTCCAGCTGAATCACATAATAGACGGCATTTTCTTTTCGTTCTTTTTTCATGATGGTGCCCGTTCCATCAATATGACCTGAAACGAAATGGCCGCCGAAACGTCCATTAGCACTCATCGCACGTTCAAGATTCACTTCTGAACCTGGTTTCAATGTCCGGATCGATGAAGCTTTCACCGTTTCCGGCATCACATCGACCGTAAATAAAGTCTGTGTGAAGGAAGTCACCGTCAAACAGACCCCGTTAACGGAAATGCTGTCTCCAAGATGAACATCTTCCAGTACTTTCTTAGAGGAAATGGCCAGTTCCATGCTGCTTCTTCCCTTTTTCATGGAATGAACCGTGCCGATCTCCTCAATGATTCCGGTAAACATAGTTTCTCCCCCTTTTATACACATATAAAAAACCCCTTAGGATTGCCTAAGGAGTTAGCAGGAGAAATGAGTGAAAAAAATGGTATACCTAATAAACCCATCATTTCATATTCTGAAAAAATAGGCGTACGTATACACTTGGATTTCACACGTCCTTCTCCCATCCAGACTGTACTGTCGGCTTTGGATTCTCACCAAATCCTGCCTTTATCAGGCTCGCGGGCTTAGAATTGCTTCATCACCGCCGGTTGGGATTTTCACCCGACCCCGAAGGACTAACTATTTTTTTGAATCTTCTATTATTTTAACACTCTAAAGTACGGATGTAAAACATCTATCCTAAAATGAATCGATAGTTGCAAGCAAATCCTATAAGAAAAGGGAGGAATCCATCCTATGTAAGCGACTATAGCCGTGGTGCTTACATATCAATAGATCCCTGCCATCATACGAATCTCGTATACACGATCCAAGAGAGATGCTAGAATTTTATTCCATTATTTTCTTATTAAATGTACTGAATTATGCTATAATAATTGGAAAATCAAGAATAAATGGGGAATTCAAATGGGAAAGACAAACCTTTTAATGGTTCAGCACAATCATATCGAAAGTGAGCGTATCATCTTACGTCCGGTTTCGCTTGATGATGCTGAGGATATGTATGAATATACATCTGATGAAGAAACGACACGTTACCTTTACGACAAACATAAAGATTTGGACCAGACTAAGAACTTCATAGCGAACTATTTCTTGGAAGAGCCTATCGGCAAATATGCACTCGTGTTAAAGGAAGACAACAAAATGATTGGGGCTATCGAATTCAGAGTGCATGAATCGAACAAATGTGGAGAACTGGGTTATACTTTAAACCGGAATTTCTGGGGTAAAGGCTATATGACCGAAGCGGGAAAATCAATACTGGAATTAGCCTTCAATGTTTTGGATTTGGAGCGAGTATTTGCTGAATGTGATGTGATAAATGCCGCATCCGGGAAAGTATTGGATCGCTTAGGCATGAAGTGTGAAGGGATTCACCGTAAAAGCCACATGACGAAGGGTACATTATTAGACAGCGCCTATTATTCCATATTAAAAGAAGAATATGTAACCCCCGAAAAAAAGGATGAAACGGTTGTTAACGCTAAATCCTAATTTCATTAATTAATTAAACACCTTTAAAGGACCTTGCTGCAATAAAAGTAGCAAGGTCCTTATTTTTTAGACGTGTTGTACCTTTATCCCTTTACAGACAATTGAATACCATCTTTTCTCCACTAAGTAAGAATCCTTCCTTCCGATGTGCTAAAAAAGGTTATCTCTCCAATTTAAAAGGAATAAGATAATATGTCCCAATCTCATTCAAAGGAGGAAGACACATGCTAATTGTTCTTATCAACCTTGTTGCCTATCTGTTCGTCATCACGATGAACTTCCTGGCTAATTACCTTCCCTTCAACGGCCAAACCTCAGGGGAAGTTTCCGGGAAACTGGACGTTCTTTTTACCCCAGCCGGCTATGTATTCTCGATATGGGGATTGATTTATTTTCTTCTTGCCATCTGGGTAGCCAGACAGTTTATGGGGAAACATAAAACAAGTCCCGCATATATGGTCTCTTTCCCATGGTTCGCCTTAAGCTGTATATTTAACGGAGCCTGGCTATTAGCTTGGCATTACGAATTCTTCCTGTTATCCGTCATCATCATCATTACACTTTTATTGACCTTGATTGTCATTTACACAAACATTATAAAAGTGAGGCATGCCTTTCTCGACTTGATGCCCTTTTCCGTCTATCTAGGATGGGTGAGCGTCGCGACCATTGCTAACATTTCCTACTATCTGACCTATATCGGCTGGAATGGTTTCGGGATTTCCGATGTAGCATGGACGATCGCCCTCTTACTCGTAGCCACGGCTCTGGCATTCATCTTTGCCATCAAAAACAAGGACTGGTGCTACCCACTCGTCTTCGTCTGGGCCATCATCGGAATCGGCGTAAGGAACAGCACGCCCCATCCGACAATCACCACCACATCCTATATCCTGGCCACCCTCATCCTCATCCTATCCATAACCGTCCTGATCAGGAACCTCAGGAAATAATTCAGGAAATAAAAGGGGTCAGACCCCTAAAACGCCTGTTCAAGGTCAGACCAGATGTCATGCCAGGATTCTAGGCCGACGGAGAGCCGTATGAGTTGGTCGGTGATGCCCATCTGCGTTCTTGATTCTTTTGGGATGGACGAGTGTGTCATCGTAGCGGGATGCTGGATCAAGGATTCAGCGTCTCCTAGGCTGACCGCGATTTTTATAAGCTTCAAGTTATTGAGGAATCGTTGGGCATCCTGTTTTGTCCCCTCCAGTTCAAAGGAAATCATGCCTCCACCGGATTTCATCTGTTTTTCCATGATCCGATAATCCCCTGATTCTGCGTCGCCTGGATAATAGACGGCCTTAACCCGTTGATGCTGTTTCAGCATGCGAAAGATCTCCGTTGCATTAGAAGCGTGACGATCCATCCTGACTGGCAACGTCTTCAATCCCCGCAACAGCAACCATGCATCAAATGGCGAAATAATCCCTCCGATATCCTTCTGTGTTGTCATGGCCACCTGATTGATAAACTCCTTCTTTCCGACAATCAGACCCGCCACAACGTCCCCATGTCCACAAAGATACTTCGTAGCACTATGAAGGACGACATCACATCCAAATTCCAGTGGCTTCTGTAAATATGGAGTGGAAAACGTATTATCGACCACAACAGGCACATTATTCTCCTTGGCGACTTTCATGACCAATGCTAAATCGATCATTTTCATCGTCGGATTAATCGGCGTCTCAACATAGATGCAGGTCGTATTCGGACGGATCATGCTCCTTAGCTGGTCCTCCGTTTCCATATCGCAAAAATCGTGGGTGATCCGGTATTTTTCCTCCATCAGTTGAAGAAGGCCGAAAGTACATCCATACAACCCTTTTGAACAAACGATATGGTCATCGGCTTTGGTCAAAGCAAAAAGGACCGCAGACACGGCAGCCATCCCTGAACTAAACGCAAGTCCCGCTTCCCCGCCTTCCAAGGCCGCAATCTTCTCTTCCAGCACCCGAACCGTCGGATTTCCCAGCCTCGAGTAAATATATCCATCTTCTAAACCAGCAAACCGGTTTTCCCCTTGTTCGGCCGTATCGAACGTAAATGTCGAGGTTTGAAACAAAGGTGTGGTCAAGCTTCCTAAATGCTCCTTCGAATCATATCCTTCATGAATCACAGCTGTTTCAATATGCTTATATTTCTCTCCCATTCTAACTCCCCCTATCCAAATAGCTATATCTATCATATGTTAAAAAAACATATTTTGGAAGCGTTTTCAATGTAAGTCGCCTGGGCATTCGTACAGGATCAGTCCTGTTGCCCTTGTTAATCATCCACAAAGCTTGTGAAGCGGCCAGTTTTCCTTTAAAAAGCTTGCAATCTATCAAATAGGAACGTCAAATGAGGATAGCCGGATTACGCTACAGAACATAAAAAAAGAGACAGCCTTCATGGCCATCTCCATTCTTCAAGCCTATTCTTCTTCTACGATATTCCCACCATAGAAAGTGACTTTCGTTAAGGGGATTTCAAGTTCGCGAGCCATTTTCTTCAACTCACGCTCTTCTCTTTCCGTCACGATCGAGATGACCGTGCCATCCGCTCCGGCACGTCCCGTTCTACCAGACCGATGAATATATTGGTCAATGTTTTCAGCCATATCAATATGAACGACGGCTGTCAGTCCTTTAATATCAAGTCCACGGGCCGCCACATCGGTTGCAATCAACATCGGTGACTTTCCAGAACGAAGCTTACGCAACGCTTTTTCACGATCGACTTTATTCGACTCCCCGTGAAGTACGCCCATTTCGATGCCTTTAAACTTAAGCTTCTCATGTAACACGCTAAGCTCGGCAATATCGTTCAAAAAGGCCAATGCCTTCACATCTTTCAATCTTGTGATTTTCTCCAAGATTTTGGACTTTTCGCGTCTTTCGACTACAAAATAAAGATGATCGACCTTCGAATCCATTTTTTCACTTTTATCAACCTTGATCAATTCTGGTTCATTCATGAATCCTCGGGCCACTTTTTCCGTTTCTTCGGGAAGGGTCGCCGAGAACACCATGATTTGGCGGTCCTTAAGCGTCGTTTTGATAATATTGTTGATTGTTTGCATATGCTCGGGAATGATCAATTGATCTCCTTCATCGAGTACGATCGTTTTCACTTCATGCATCTTCAACTTCTTTTGGGCAATCAATTCATAGACACGGCCTGGTGTTCCCGCAATCACTTGTGGATGCTTCTTCAGTTTGTCCAACTGACGCTTCACATTGGCACCACCAATGAAGGCTGCTCCAGAAATACCGCTACCTTCCGACCAAATCCGAATCTCTTCATTGATCTGCATCACCAATTCCCGTGATGAAGCCAAGATTAAAGCTTGGGGGGATTTTTTTTCAGGATCTATTTTTTCAAGCAATGGCAGTAAATAAGCAAGTGTCTTTCCCGTCCCCGTTGGAGATTCGGCCATGACGTCTTTTCCTTGTGCAATGACAGGAATCGTTTTCGTTTGTACCGGCGTAAGTTGTGCAAAGCCTGACTTTTTCCAGACTTCCTGGATAAATGGCTTTCTATCGTTCAGTAATACAGGTAATTCGCTCATATCGTTCTCCTTTAATAAAAAAACTTTTCATATCCTTTATAGTACCATTTGTTATAGGGTAGTAGCCAACGGAATCCGAATTGTCACCGTCGTCCCTTTATGTTTCTCACTTTCAAATCGCATCTCACCATTCAATCGATGGACAATTTTCTGACAGATGGTAAGCCCGATTCCCGTTCCCTTTTCTTTTATCGAATAAAACGGTTCACCAATTCGCTCCAACCGCTCCGGCTCCATCCCGATCCCATTATCACTGACCATGACTATAGCATGATCATCGATGATTTGCAGGGATATGTCAATTTTTCCATTCTCACCAACAGCCTCGATGCCATTCTTGATGAGATTGATGAATAGCTGTTTAAGCTCGATCGAATCGGCCATGACTAAAACGGGGTCTGCCCCTTTCACTTCAATGGCCATCTCAATATTGTTCAGGTTCGATTCAGCTTTCATGAGTGTATACACTTGATGCAGGCAGTCCCCAAGGTCCAGCTTACGGAAGGTGACATCCTGTTTCTTGCCAAGGACGAGCAACTCGCTCGAAATGATATTGATGCGTTCAATTTCCTTTAACATGATGTCAGTATGCAACGGGTCGACTTCCTTGGTCATATCCATTAATTGCACGAACCCTTTTAATGATGTTAACGGATTTCTTATTTCATGTGCCACTGCTGCCGAGAGATGCCCGATGACGGAGAGCTTTTCAGACATGACCATCAATTCCTCTTCACGCCGGACCTTGGTAATGTCCCGGACGATGGCATAGATTCCAAGTAACTCCTTGTGGACAATGATGGGCAAAAAGGTGACACGCATGATTCGCTTTTCGTCATCCATCCTCTGGATATTCGTTTCGAAGTGTACAGCTTCTCCCTCCAAAGACTTGATAAAATAATCAGATGCTTTTTCATTTTCGATCAAATCGATGAAGTATCCCGCTTGTTTTGCTTTTAATGCCTCACCTCGGACCCCGAGGAACTTTTCGGCTTTTGGATTAACCGACATGATCCTGCCTTCAAGATCCAATTGTAGAACACTATCTGGATTGTGCTTAAACAAGGATTGATACTGCTCATCCTTCAAGTTGAATTCCTGTTGGGACCGCAACATTTTCCCTGTCCAATACCGGATGATGACATAGAGAATGATCCCGGTTATGAATATATAGATCCACCCCTTCGAATGCTGGAACATCGCATAGGTGTGAACATTCTCTTTTGCGCGGGACATCGAGATGTAATCGGTAACAAAAATCCATAAGGCCCCAATGATCATATATATAATAGCTACTTTACCTGCAATTTTATGTGAATGGTTCATCCCGTATCCTTTATATTTATTTTTTGGCTTATTATTCCCAACTCACTCAAAAAAAAGTCCTCATGCACTACACATAAGGACTTTACAGCTATTGTACCATGTTTTTGCTAATGATTGAAAAGAGAGTGCCATCCATTCAATTGAACAGCGCATTCTATTTAGTTAGGTTTTTAACAGCCTGATCAAAATCTTCGTCTATTTCTTTAGAAGGTTTCGCCGATAACAGACTGAAAATCACGACGGCAAGCGTACCTGCGATAAAGCCAGGTATGATTTCGTAGACTTCCGCGAACTTGTCGATGGATTCCCATACGATCACGGTTACCGTACCGATGATCATTCCAGCCAGGGCTCCCCATTTTGTCATTCTTCTCCAGAAAAGGCTCAGTAATATGACCGGTCCGAATGCCGAGCCGAAACCTGCCCAAGCATACCCAACCAATTTTAAAATGGTCCCGCTCGGGTTGAACGCCAAAACAAGGGCAATCACGGATATCGCCAATACGCCCAACCGTCCAACCAGCACTAATTCCTTATCGGAAGCATTTGGACGAACGAACTGTTTATAGAAGTCATCCGTCAACGCACTTGCCGACACCAATAATTGAGAAGCGATCGTGCTCATGACTGCGGATAGAATCGCCGCCAGCAAGAATCCCGTAATTAGAGACGGGAACAACTCTTTAGAAAGGAGGATGAATACTGATTCTGCATTCGCTTCCCCCAAAGGCGCATTCGCCTTGCTAAAGTAAGAAATCCCGACCAATCCTGTGAACATGGCACCTACAATGGCGAACACCATCCAGCCCATACCGATGCGACGGGCACTTTTCAATTCTTTCACGGAAGATATCGCCATGAATCGGACGATGATATGCGGTTGGCCAAAATAACCAAGTCCCCATGCCAGCAACGAAATGATCCCAATCGTCGACATTCCTTCAAACGCATGCAAAAGGGTCGGATCAATTGATTTTATTTCCGTAAATGTTGGAGTCCAGCCTCCTATATTTACAATGGTGACGACAGGTACTAGAATTAAGGCAATGAACATGATGGTTCCTTGAACAAAATCCGTCCAACTCACGGCAAGGAAGCCACCGAATAACGTGTAAAGAATGACGACACTTGCCGTCAGCCAGATTCCATATCGGTAATCCAGGTTAAAGGCCGTCCGGAAAAGCTCCCCGCCTGCTACCATACCGGAAGAGGTGTAGAAAGTAAAAAAGATTAAAATGACTAAAGCGGATACCACTTTTAAAATTCGGGAGGTATCTTTAAACCGATTCCCCAAATAGTCTGGTATAGTAATAGAATTATTCGCGATCTCCGTATATGTACGAAGCCTTGGCGCCACGAATAACCAGTTTAGATAAGCGCCTACTGACAGACCGATGACGATCCACCCGGCACTTAAGCCATTCAAGTACATGGCTCCAGGAAGGCCCATCAGCAACCATCCGCTCATGTCGGAAGCACCGGCACTTAAAGCGGTTACAGCCGGACCCAAGTTTCTTCCTCCGAGCATGTAATCCGTCAGGTTAGCGGTCCTTCGATAAGCAAGGTACCCGATTAGCAGCATACCTGCCATGTATATGACAATTGAAACGATTGCTCCATATTCCAAAAATTCTTCCTCCATTACTTACGAACCTTTCGATAGAGAAGGCTCATTTTATTAAAATAAGCTTATCAGAAAAAAAAACATAAGTTAAGTAGTTCTTTCTAATACCCAATATATTAAAATATACAATTAATAGACTATTCAAAAAAGCGTTCCAAAAAACAAGGAGGACAAAGTCATGCAACCCTATTTCAAACAACAGGATGGAATCTTCCCATCGGTTTGCTCACTTGATTGCCCCGATCAATGCGGTTTACTCCTTCACAAAAAAGACGGAAAAATCGTGAAAGTCCAGGGGGATCCCAAACACCCGGTCACAAAGGGAAATATCTGCAACAAGGTCCGGAATATGACAGCCCGTCTATATGATCCGCATCGTCTTTCGCAACCGCTTATACGAATCGGTCCAAAAGGAAAAGGGCAATTCGCCCCCATTAGTTGGGACGAAGCGATCGGGATGATCACGTCAAAATGGAAGGCCTTGATAGACCAGCATGGACCGGAATGCATCCTCCCCTACAGTTTTTATGGAAACATGGGAAACCTCAGTGCTGAAGGCATGGATCGTCGCTTCTTCCACAAACTTGGGGCAAGTAGGCTGGAGCGATCCATTTGTAACTCTGCCGGTTCGGTTGGCTACAGTTATACCATGGGCGGTTCGTTCGGAATCGATCCGGAGGAAACAATCGACACAAAGCTTTTCATCATGTGGGGGATTAATGCCGTGAGTACCAATATGCACCAAGTGACAATTGCCCAGCAGGCCCGGAAAAATGGCGCCAAGGTTGTGGTGATCGACGTCCATAAAAACCAGACCGGGAAGTGGGCTGATTGGTTCATCCCCATCCTGCCTGGTACGGATAGTGCACTTGCCCTTGGCATCATGCATATTTTATATGCCGAAAATATGGTCAATCAGCCTTTCCTAGACGCCTATACGGTCGGTTCTGACGAATTGCGTGAGCATGTCCGCCAATATGACCCGGCGACCGTCTCCACGATCACGGGCGTTCCAATCGAAGACCTTTATACATTAGCCCGGATGTATGGACAGACCAAACCATCATTCGTTCGAATCGGTAATGGCCTGCAACATCACGATAACGGCGGAATGGCTGTAAGGACCATCGCCTGCCTTCCCGCCCTTACCGGACAGTGGCTTGTTAAAGGCGGTGGGGCGATGAAAGGGAACTCCGGTTATTTGGCATTTAACAAAGATGCCTTACAACGCCCTGAGCTTTTGCGAAACAAGACTACTCGCATCGTCAACATGAATCAAATCGGAGAAGCCCTTTTAGATAAGGAGAACCCGATTCGTTCCTTATTTGTATACAGCTCCAATCCTGCCCTTGTCGCTCCCAATGCAAACAAGGTTAAGGAAGGACTTATGCAAGAAGACCTATTCACGGTCGTCCATGATTTATTCTTAACTGAAACGGCGCAGTATGCCGACCTGGTCCTTCCCGCCTCTTCATCCTATGAAACGGAGGATTTTTATACTTCCTACTGGCATAATTACATACAAATTCAAAAGCCAGTCATGGAGAAATATGGAGAGTCCAAATCAAATGTGGAATTGTTCAAGCTGTTGGCTGCTAACATGGGATTCGAGGACCAAGCTTTTCAAGACTCTGAGGAAGACATGATCCGTCAAGCACTCGACTTCCCCGAGAATCCTTATTTAGGAAACATCAACTATGAAGCTCTTTCTGAACATCAGTTTGTAAAAGCCGAGATGCGACCACTCTTCCCAGGGAAACTGCCGACACCGAGCGGCAAAATCGAACTCTATTCCGAACGGATGAAACAGCATGGGTACGAACCATTGCCTACCTATACACCCATCGCGAAAGACAGCGACCTGCCGTTCTTATTCATACCGGCGCCGAACCATAATTTCCTGAATTCGACTTTTTCCAATAACGAGAAACATATATCGATGGAAAAAGAACCAAAACTGCATATGAATACGGAAGACGCAGTAAAACGAGGGATAACAGACGGCGATATGGTCCGTATCTGGAATGCACGAGGCGAATGTGTATTAAAAGCCGTCATAGGAGAAAATGTCCTGGCCGGTGTCCTAGTCAGCCAAGGCATATGGCCAAATACACCTGGCAGAAAGCAGCATATCAATGCCCTCACGCCAGACCGGCTCTCCGATATGGGAAATGGTGCCGTCTTCTTTTCCGGCCGTGTTGATGTGGAAAAAGCAGTGTAAATGATGATTTTATTTCTCGCATTCACTCGTTTCCCGGGAAATATCCTCGATTCTTGTAATATATTGACTCAAATTCTGGATTCATTCGCTCCACAAAAAAAGGCTGTTCCCTCTGGGGAAGCAGCCTTTTTCGTGGCATCCGAACCATCCTGTTGTTTCGAATGCCATCCTCTTCACGTCTTATATACCTTCTTTTTCGATAGCCGTAAATGTATCGTCCAAGATTTCGATCAACTTCCCTACCTCTGCTTTAGTGATGATCAAAGGTGGTGCAAACACTAGCGTATCTTGATCGAATGTAACAGATCGGCAGATTAAACCATTTTTAGCGGCCTCCGAAACGATCCGTGGAGCCAAAGGGGTTTCGAATTTTTCCCCCGTTTGTTTGTCTTTGACGATCGATATACCACCAATCAGTCCTAGCGCCCTTACATCCCCGATTATGGAATGTTTAGCTTGAAGCTTGTTAAAGCCTGCAAGCAATTCCACTCCACGTTGTTTCGAGTTTTCAATTAAGTTTTCCCGTTCAATGATTTCGATATTTTTCAACGCAACGGCACAAGCCATCGGATGGCCACTGTAAGTGTAGCCATGTAAAAGCGTCCCTTTAGAAAGGGCTATGAAATCCTGATACATCCTATCATTCAGGACAACACCGCCCAATTGGGCATATCCACTCGTCACGCCTTTGGCAAAGCACATCATGTCTGGTATGACCCCGAAGTGCTCGATTCCGAAATACGCACCCGTTCTGCCAAAACCGGTAATGACTTCGTCCGTCACCAACAAAATGCCGTACTCATCACAAATCTCCCTGACTTCCTTGAAGTAGCCTTCAGGAGGCATATTCACGCCACCAGCCCCTTGTATCGGTTCCGTTATGAAAGCAGCGATAGTTTCCGGTCCTTCCTGTACAATGGTCTTGCGCAATTCCTCAATGGAGGAACCATCCACATAATAGAAATCCGGCGCAAGGGAATTCGTGAAGTCGCGGAAAGGCTTCAATCCCGTGGCACTAGTCGCTCCCATCGCCACCCCGTGATAGGACTTCGAACGGGAAATGATTTTTTGCCGGTTGGGCTGGCCTTTTAAGATCCAATAGTGACGCGCAAGCTTGATCGCCGTATCACTCGATTCCGACCCTCCGGACGTAAAGAACACGGCATTCAAATTTCCGGGTGCGATGGAAGCGATTTTGGCAGCCAACCGAATGGCTGGTTCATTACTGAAGGTGGCAAAATTAGAGGTGAACGCCAATTTCTCCATCTGTTCCTTCGCCACTTTGGCAATTTCGTCCTGCCCATGCCCGATATTCACATTCCAAAGGGAAGACATCCCATCGATAACCGTCCTGCCCATGATGTCCGTTAGGTAAATCCCCTTACCCTCGGTAAAAATGAAACTCGGTCCATCTTGCTGCTGTTGTTCGATCGCTGTTGTCGGATGGATAAAATGCTTTTTATCCCAATCAATCAATTGCTGAATATCCGTCTTTTCTTTCACCATGTAGAAACACCCTTCTCTACTGATATTTTTAATACAGAGATATGTATTCTGTAACAAGATGCATGCCGAGGTACTGTGTTCTAACATAACCTTCAGGAAATAATCAGGAGATAAGTCAACCTCTCTATCTAGTTAATTTTCTGAAATATTTCATTTAACATTGTATTATTCTTGTATTTTTTTTATCCCATAAACTTCGAAAATCTTTAGCCAGGATATCGCTACATGCCATGAAGACCTGCATACCGGGACCCACTAAAAGGCGGGGACACGAGCAAAAAAAAAACTAGCTGCTAAGATGACAGCTAGTTTTTGATTCCCTACCTTTTCATGGTACTTTCTTTTTATTTTATTGTTATCGAGCACTCACTTCATGTCGTCCATCAGCGAGTGCCTATTCGAATTCCTTCAACACATAGGCCAAGTTTTCACTCACATCACTTGCGAGCAGACTGCTCTTCGCCCTCGTTTCACTCCATTGCTCCGCGCTTACCCCGTGACAGTATACAGCATTGGCCACGGCCGCTTTCTTATCTTCATAGAATGAGATAAATGCAAGGATCATCCCAGTCAAGGTATCACCTGTCCCGCCTTTGGCAAGTCCATCATTGCCGGTCGAATTCACCCATACATCGCCATCGGGAAACGCCATCACCGTATTTCTTCCTTTGAGTACAACGGTCACCTTATTCGAGATCGCATATTCAGATGCGAGGCGCAGGCGGTCTTTCTGGATTTCCTTCGTCGGAAGACCCGTCATTTTACTGAACTCACCAGGATGGGGCGTGACGATCGTCATCGCTTCACGCATGGGATAGTCGCGTTTCTTAAGGGCTCCTGCATCGATAATGATCGGCAGGTCCCTTTTCATTACTTCATGTAACGCCCGTTCGATTTTTTCCTCATTATCCAATCCTGGGCCGATTGCCACTCCCCTTATCCCTTTAGGCACCGCTCCAGCCGCTACCTTTTCCAGTCCATCATGTAAAAATGTACATTCCGGCACCCGGCTCGCGATAATTGCTGAAGCGAACCTTGTTGTCGCCACAGTCAGTTTCCCGATTCCACTCCGCATCGCGGCAAGGCTCGCCAGCATGGCACTTCCCGGCATTTCATCCGTACCCGCTATCAACAGTCCCGTCCCGAATGTCCCCTTATGCGAGGCACCATTTCGCTTCGGGAAGCTTGCGGCAACATCCCCTTTGGTCCATACTTGCCAATTGGATGTCTGTGGCAAGCCAATATCGAGCACTTCGGTCTGACCATAATACTCGACACTTCCTTCGAGAAACGCCGATGGTTTGTACCCGTGGAGCGTGAATGTTCGGTCAGCCTTTATAGCCTTTTCCACTTCACCGGTATCCGCCAAAACGCCTGTCGGAATATCGATTGCCATCCGAACGGCCTCTTGCTCATTCATCCAATCAATCAGCTGTTCGATATCATTACGGAGTGGCAACCTCGCTCCGACCCCAAGCAGCGCATCTATCAACACATCATAATCCTCACTGATTTCCGATACCTCAAATCCGCAGTGGAGATAATAGCGGTAGTGGCGCTCTGCAGTCTCAGAAACAGGTTCCCCTAGTGGGATAGCGAGCTCACATATGAAACCATGTTGCTTTAAATAACGGGCGAGAACCACTCCATCTCCGCCATTGTTCCCTTTTCCCGCAAGAATCAAGATTCGCTGCGATTTGCTCACATTTTTGACAATGGCTTCAAATAAAGCCCGTCCCGCATTTTCCATCAGCGTAAACGTTTCAAGTCCATGATCCGCTGCAGTTCGATCGATTCTTTTTATTTCCTCTCCTCGATAGATATACAAAACGAAACACCAGCTTTCTACAAGATCCTTACAAGGTCTAGTTTTGGCCCCACTTATCTTTAAAAATCAAATCATCCATCGACCGTCTCTTTTCCCAATTGGCCGTTTCAAGAATCGGTTTATCGGGATATTGATCGGTATAGCCAACAGACATGAGCGCGACAGGCTCCACGTGTGGAGGGATATCCAAAATGTCCCGGATATCATTCTTCTTGTAAAAACTGACCCAGCCCATCGCCAACCCTTCCGCACAGGCGGCTAACCACATATTCTGAATGGCACAGGCCGTCGATAAAATATCCGTTTCAGGAATGGAGTTGCGTCCAAGCACATGAGATCCACCCCGCGTCGGATCACAGGTCACACAAATCGTATAGGGGGCTTCCTTCAAGCCTTCTACTTTCAAACTAAGAAACTTGTTTTCTTTTTCCCCTTCATAATGAACCGCAAGCGCCCTTCTTTCCTTATCCGCGGCCCAGGCCAACCGCTCTTTAATCTCCTGGTCCGAAACGACAATGAAACTCCAAGGTTGCATGAACCCAACAGACGGTGCATGATGTCCCGCCTCCAAAATCTTATGCAAGGTATCCTTTGAGATGGGATCGGGTAAAAAACTCCGGATATCCCTCCGGCTATAAATCGCTTTATATACACCAGCTTGTTCATCATTAGTAAACATACTTCTCCTCCATTATCTCTATCTCTTAGAGAAATTTATCTAAATATTAATATTCAATATGAATTTTACAGGTAAACCCTTACAATGAAAAGCAGCCTCATCCTTCCTATTCTATGACAAAAACCGGAATCGATGAAGGATAGCTAGGGGAAATGGACGCGGGGTACAAGACCTTCATCCGCGAGAAAGGAAAGGAACGAGACTCTATTCATCTCGTTCCATCCACAATCAGGTTGACCCTATCTCGTGGAAGATGTGCATCGACATAGAGATCTTCATAGACCATCCAGTTATCTTCCCACATGGAACGCATCTCTTCCCCATCACGCTCAATTCCACGGTCTAATCGTTTCTCCCGGGGGCACTCCACCCAAATGGTAAAATTATAGAAGGCAGCCAATTCATAGCGAGTGGAGTATGTGCCTTCAATGATGACAGTCCCACCCACTGGGATGGTATGCCACTCAGCCATTGCATCCGATTCCCAATCATAACGTTGGTAGACCGCTTCTTTCCCTGAGGTAAGCGGTTCCAAAACTTGACTGAAGACACGGGACCAATCGTAGTTCACACCAATCAAATTCCCGACTGGAGGCAACTGGGCCCTTTGAGAAGAAGGAAAATAGAAATCATCCATATGAACAATTGTGACATCCTGACAATGAGCTTTTATATAGGCAGCAAGGGTACTTTTCCCCGAACCACCGCGACCATCTATGGCAACTAAATATGGCCTTCGGTTTCCAGGGGAATTCTGGATTTCAGCAATAAGTTGGGAAATCGTGTGCTGGCCACGAATTGTTGGGAAATTCATCAAACCCCTCCTCTTCCTATATATTTCTCTACACCCTCCCAAGAAACCCTCCTTGGGTGCGCAAAAAAATTGAAAGAAGGTACAAAATATGAATTCCATTCCCTTTGCCGTCATCTTCGACATGGACGGCACCCTGTTTCAAACCAATAGGATTTTAGGTTCATCACTTGAAAGAACGTTCAAAGTCCTTCGGTCAGAAGGAAATTGGCAGGGAGAAGCCCCTCTTGCCACATACCAAAAAATCATGGGGGTTCCACTAAAGGTCGTATGGGAAACCTTATTGCCAAATCACGCCGAGTCTATTCGGAATCAAGCCGACCGACTCTTTCTTGAATGTTTGAATCAAGAGATCAAAGAAGGAAAAGGTCAGCTTTACCCAAACGTCATCGAGACCTTGTCAGTCTTTAAACAACAAGGTATTCCAATATTCATAGCCAGCAACGGACTTGAAAAGTATTTGGAAGAAATCTGTACATATTTTCATCTGCATGAATACCTTACGGACATTTACAGTATCGAAAGGTCATTGAAAGGCTCGAAAACGGATTTAGTTCACATGTTGTTGAGAAACTATAACATTGAAGAAGCCATCCTGGTTGGCGACCGAAAGTCCGATATCGAAGCTGCAAAGGAAAATGGATTAGTGGCCGTCAGCTGTCCATTTGGTTTTGCGACTGTCAATGAATTGGTGGAAGCAGATCTTCTCATCGCGGATTTTTTTGAATTACAAGCATATGTTTTTAAACGAATATCAACGCTCTCTTTCTAACAGATCTTCCTGTTCCGCTAGCCATACCACTATTTTATCTTGGATGTCCCTGATTCCCTTTTCCTCCACGAAGTTGTTCAAAAGAATTGAAAAGATGATGCCTTCCCCACTTTTGGTGGTCACATATCCAGACAAAGTGCTCGTAGCGGAAATCGTCCCCGTTTTAGCGCGGACATTTCCCACGGCCGCCGTCTTTTCCATCCTATTCCTTAATGTACCGCCTATCATCTTTTCTTTAACCCCAGCAACCGGCAGTGCATTGAGATAGGAAGGAAACCATGTTTTTTCCCGAACGGAATAAAGGAGTTTGGTCAATTCGTTCGCTGAGATCAGATTGACCTGGCTAATCCCTGAACCATCCCGCATCATGGTCGATTGCGTGTCCATCCCCATCAGCTCGAGCTTACTTTCTGCTATCTTCAATCCATTCTCCCAACTGCCTTCCCCCTTCGCTGCCTTCCCCATTTCCTTCACCAAAACTTCAGCATGTGTGTTATTGCTCAGTTTCATGAAGGGAACCAGCAATTGTGAAAGGGTCATCGAATCATGGCTGGCAATTTTCCTAGCTTGCGCGGGTGTTTTTCCTTGTTTGGTCGTACCTAACACCTTGATGCCTTGCCGTTCCATCGATTGTTCAAATAATCTTAGGGCATATTTGGTAGGATCAATCACCGCCATATATTCTTTTGTCGGCAAGCCATGTTCCGGCATAGTCCCCGTTACCGTCAAGACATTTCGCTCATGATCGCGTTCGACCTTGATTTTCTGCTTTCTGTCCGGTGCTACGGTTATCGCTTCATTAACGACTGTTACATAGTCCGTTTCCGGTTGCATCGTCACGGTTGCTTTTTTTCCAGCCCTTTTCCCTGGTGATATCTCCAGAAGGACAGTCCCGGTATCATACTCCTCATCGGGTGCGGCGGTTAAGGCTGAAACGGCCGCCCCGTAGTACTCTTGCTCATCACTTCGTATTAAATCAGGCGAATGGCGTTCATCGTCATACCATGTATCATCGCCGATAAGATCTCCATGAACATAGTGGATTCGATGTTGCTTCAACACCTTCGCCAAACCATCAAAGTCCTTTTCAAGAAGGGTTGGGTCTCCTTTTCCCTTCAAATAGACATCCCCCTGAAGGACGTTCGCGACCTGAATGCCTTTTATGTATAGTTCCGTTTGGAAGACATGCTCCTCCCCTAACGTTTCAAGTGCCGCTGCCGCTGTCAGAAGTTTCATGTTCGATGCCGGTCTCATCCTTATATCCGCATCATGCTCATACACCAATTCCCCTGTATCTGCCGAACGGATTGAAATTCCGGCTAAGGCCCCGGTTAAAGCAGGCGACTCATGTACGATACGCTTGATTTCACCAGCCATCGATTCCTCTTCATAAGCAGCCTGCATCGTTTCCCCATTAAAAAAGCACATCAAAAACAGAAAGAAAATAATGTATACTTTCCTTATAAAGGTCAAATCCATTTCACCTACTTTTAAATTTCATTCGCATGTCCCTTCATATCAGGCATACACAGTATTCCGTATTCCAGGAAAGCCTCACCTCAGGGACTTTTTTAGCCCCTAAAGGGAACTTTTACTAAGAATCATCCGTATAAAAGTAATGACACAGTAAGGAGTGAACATATGTATTCAAAGATTCAAGCGCCAACAAAGAAGATTTCGAAAGAATCCATCAAGGTTTGGCGGATGACGGAAACCATCACCAACCTCATTATTCTCGTCATACTCGGCATCTTATTATTCGTTGATACTTATTTTTCCTGGAAAGAGTGGATTGGATGGGTTTTAATCGGACTGACCATCATCGAATGCTTTTCCGCCATTTGGTCCATCATCATCGCCCCCATTTTATTGCAAAAATATTGGCGATATGACGTAAGCGAAGAATTCATCCAAACGAAACATGGGGCGTGGTACGAATCCCATGAACTCATCCCGATGACGAAAGTTCAATCGGTCGAGCTGAACCAGGGGCCGTTTCTACGGAAGTATGGCCTTTATACGATTAGTATCGGAACCATGGGCGACTCACATACCATACCCGCCATTCCGGAGAAAGAGGCGTATGAACTTCGAGATAAAATTGCGCACTACGCCAAGATAAAGGAAGTGGAATGACATGGCGGAACAATCCAAACGGTTACACCCGCTCAAAATCCCATTTGAAATGTGGAATGTGCTGAAGAAGGAATTCTTTTTAATTATCCTCCTTTATGTATTGAATTTTGGTACGGAAAAGGTTTATATGATCGTGCTGCAACTCATCTATCTCTTATACTTCGTATGGAAGGTCATTTCATTGACTTTGAACTGGTTCACCTATACATATCATATAAAAGAAGGAAACATTCAGATCAAGTCCGGGCTTATTTCCAAGTCCTATCGGACAGTTCCGCTTCACAAAATACAAAACGTCCAACGACGGACAACCGTCCTTCATAAGTTTTTCCACTTAACTTCTTTAACGTTCGAAACGGGAATGACTGGTGACCAAGGTTCTGTCTTGTTTGAGGCGATTTCTTTAAAAGAAGCCCAACGACTTGAAACGGAATTTTCCTCACAAGAAATCCCGGCTGTAGAAGAAGATCATCTGGAAGAGGACAGCTTGAAAGAAACGGGTGCTGAACAAACCATACATTTCACACCGACTAAACGGGATGTGTTAAAAGCTTCCTTCACGTCACTAAGCTTCCTGGCCATCATTCCGATTGTCGCTACGATTTATAAAACACTTGATGATTTTTTCAATCTGGAAAATGCCGAAGGGGCTGTGGCATCGTTTTTGAATTCATGGCTAACCATAACCATCGCTCTCATTGTTTTAGTAGGATTAGCTATTGGTTTTGGAATTATTTCCACGTACGTGAAGTATGGGAAGTATGAAATTTCATCGGATGCCAAACGTGTGTATATCAAAAAAGGGGTGCTCGATGAATCTGCCTTTTCAATTCAGAAAGAAAAAGTGCAGGCGGTGGAAATCACCCAATCCCTCATCAAAAGAATGCTTGGATTAGCGGAGGTGAAACTGATAAGCGCGGGAAGTACAGGAGATGAAAAACTGGAAACGAATACGCTCTATCCATTTTTATCGGTTGACCGTGCCCATGCCATAATCGAAGAGATTTTGCCTTCTTACAAGGTGGAACGCTCCATGCACCCCTTATCGAAACAAGCTTTCATCGTGCGAATGCTAAGGCCAAGCTATATCTGGATAGTTGTGACGGTTGCCATTTTTATTTTCAAGCCAGCGATATGGTATATTTCCTTGATTCTTTTCGTACTCATTTATACATCGAGAATCATAGATTACAAAAATGGCCGCTATTTATTACATGACGAATTCATTCAATTTAAATCAGGAAGTTTGGAAACGTCCCTGTTCATCACGAAAAGAAGCAAGGTCATTCAGATTAAAGTCGAACGCTCAAGACTGCAAAAACGCTTTGGGCTCGCATCGATCGAAACCATTAACCGTTCCAAACCGGTACATCATACCAAGCTACAAGATGTTTCCCTTGAATATGCCGACGAGTTTTACACATGGTATATTGATCGCACGAAAAACATTCAAGTCGAATAACCAACCAGAAGAAAGAGTTGACTGCATCCAGTCAGCTCTTTTTTTGTAAGTCTAATTGGCTGACAATGGAGGTCACTACTGTTTTTAATGGATTCATCATTCCATGAGATGTCTGCTGTTCGAATCGCTTGGCTGCATCCACCATTGATAATTGAGCAACAGAAATTGCCTTTTGATCATCTTGAACGAGTTGATGTAAGACCTTGATGATTTCAGCATTGTACTCTTCTTTCAATCCTTTCATGATTAATTCGAAAGTATTTTCCATGATCATAATCTCCAAATCCAAGGATTTTTGATGGATTTCCGCATACTTTTCAAGACGCTCCACGGTACCGTTAACTGTTGCTGGGTTCGTAAAAAGGAGAATCTGAGGTTGAGATAGCGTACAGATGTATTCGAAGTAAGGTTCATCAATTTTAATGATGGGCACGGATGCTACCATACGTTGGTCTTGTAAAAGGGCGATATAGTTCGTGCAAGTAATTAGGATAGCATCCACTTCACATTGAGCGATCCAATCCAGTTGCTCTTTTACTTTTTTCTTTGCTTCTGTTTTATCGTAATTCCCAACAGAAGTCATTCGATACATTATGGAAGAGTCCACAAAATGCATGAGATCGATGTCATAGATTGAAAGAGCTCTTTCAATATATTCTATATTTGAATAATGGGCATGAAGGCATCCTAATCTTTTTTTCAACTCACCATTCCCCCTTCATTATGCTTTCTGATTATTCTACCAGTAAAATTCCTTTCTTGGATAATCTTTTCTTTCCTGTTTCAATCACTTTACCTCCTAATATAAGTCATTCTTATGAATTTTCTAAAAAAACTAAAAGATAGGGAAACTAAGCCGAAATATCTAGAGAACTCATAAGAAGTAGATATAAAGGAGCAAACCTATGAAACGTCTGAAAAACTGGTACTTCAATTCTCTTAAAAAACAAATACTGATACCCTTTTTAGCTTTAATTATTATTAGCGGATTTCTCATATCCTACGTAGCCTATGATCAAAGCATTGAACTAACGACAGATGAACTGAAAAATACGACAGAAGGTCAAGTAAAATCAATGAATGAAGTATCCGATCGCTTCTTCCAAGAAAAGGAAAAGAATTTAGACAGGATAAGCAAAGATATGGCCATGACCACACCCCATTCAGACGCTGATTCCATACTTACCGAGTTTACCAATACCCAAACGACCAATGAAGAGATCATCAGCTTGTACATGGGGACGGAGAAGGAAGGACAGACGATCATCTTCCCTAAAGCCTATTTACCTGGTGACTTTGACCCAAGGCAACAAGATTGGTATCAAGAGGCTTTGAAAGGAAAGAATGAAGTCATATGGACCGAGCCTTATACGGATACTGCGACCAATTCCCTTATCATCACGGCAGCAAAAGCAATCTATGATGGCGATAAATTGGTCGGCGTTCTTGGTGTCGACATCGCGATGGAAACGTTACTGAATACGATCAATCAGACGAAATTCGGGAAAACGGGATATGCCATTCTACTGAATGAGAAAGGGTCTATCCTTGCCCACCCTGATCAATCGAAAATCATGAAGGATCTTTCGGCTCAACCCATTTTTCAGCAAATGAAAGGTGAATCAGGATCTATGATCCTGGATTTTGAGGATAAAAGGCAAATCATCGGATACTCAACCAGTCCTACTACTGGTTGGAAAATAGCTGGAGTCGTGGATAGAGATGAAGTGGTGGACCGTGCAAGCTCTATGGTCATGCACAATATCCTGGCCATGATCGTCACTTTTACTTTGGCTACCATTTTTTCCATCTTCATCACACGTTCTTTGACAAAGCCCATTAAACGCCTTCAAGAATCCATCAAGAAAATGGCTGGCGGTGACTTCGCCTCCACGATTTCCATTTCCAGTGGGGACGAACTCGGCAAGCTTGCAGAAGACACCAACACCTTAGCAGAGAATATGAGTGCCATGCTTAAAAATGTCCATGCCCTTTCCAATAAGGTTGCCGATTCCTCCATGTTGCTCGTTGCCAGTGCCGAAGAGAATTCGGCTGCCGCAAACGAGGTCGCCATGACGATGGAACAAATCGCTTCAGGTGCCATTGATCAGATCGAAGTCGGCCAAGATAACGAAACGGCCATAGAGCTCATGGCCGACAAAATCAACAACCTGGAAAATCAGGCAGAAAAAATGTCGCTTGCCTCCGATGACATGTTCAAGGCATCGGAAAATGGAATGATCACCGTTCAGGGCCTAAAACAACAATTCGATGTTACAGCCCAGATATCCAACCAGATGAGTACAGCCGTAAAATCACTCGATGTTCGATCCCATACGATTAGCGATATCGTCAAAACCATAACAGGGATTGCCGGGCAAACCAATTTACTCGCCTTGAATGCAGCCATCGAGGCAGCCAGGGCAGGCGAGCATGGAAAAGGTTTCGCCGTCGTTGCCGATGAAGTGAAAAAATTGGCCGAACAAACGGAACACTCCTTAAAGGAAATAGCAGAAATCATTTTTGCCATGCAAACTGATACCGCAAATACGGTTAGCTTGATTGATCAGGTCAACCAGAAAATCGATCATCAGAGTACATCCGTCACTGACACCGAAGTGGCCTTTGGCGATATTGCATCAATCATCTCTACCACATTCAGTAACTTTGATGAAATAACAAGTACCATGCACGAAATGATTGCCCAGATTGCCGTGATGTCAGGCAACGCGAAACAATTAAACTCCGTTAGTCAGGAGGCAGCTGCCGGCACAGAAGAAGTGTCCGCTTCAATTGAAGAGACGAATGCCTCCATGGAACAATTAAATGCCCTGGCTGGGGAATTGGACAGCCTATCGCAGGAAATGCATAAGGAGATCCAGAAATTCAGCTACTAAACAAAAGAAAGAGCAGAAGCCAAAAGGCCCTGCTCTTTTTACACGCTCTAAATTAAAGTGGTCTTCTTCTATTCGTAAGCGTTTCATCCGTTTCAGTAATACCTGTGTATGAAGAGTTACCCCTTTTCGCATCGGCATCCACCAATACAAGCAGTTTCCCATTCTTAACATCCGATTCATATTGAGTGGCTTCACGTTCAGGGATACCGAGGCCAATCAATGTACCGGCCAAACCACCTGTACCAGCTCCTACTGCCGCACCAGCTAATGTAGCTGCAATCGGTCCAGCCGCAAGTACCGGTCCGATTCCTGGAATGGCCAAAGCACCGATTCCCGCTAAGAATCCAGCTGTTCCGCCTAGAACTCCACCAGTGGCAGCTCCAGTAGCAAGCCCTTCCTCTACTTTCGTTCCAGTTTCTTTTTTCACCGTTCTAAGTTCTTCTTTATCTTTAGCAACCACCGAAATATCATCTTGAGTATATCCTTGAGCCTGTAATGCCTCAACTGCCTGAATGGCCTCTGATCCAGTATCATAAACTCCAATTATACGTTTATCCATATCTATCATCCTCCTTAAAGAATGTTGTTTGTCGCTCCCTCTTTACATACCCCCGGAATCCAAAGCACTAAACACATTTCCACCGGAAAAGATTTATGGTTCAAGCCCATTTATAAGGGTATATAAAATTATAGTTTGCATACTTATAGGAGGTTTTTTTTTAATGCTTATCGATTTACTGAAAGATTTAGTCTCCATTGACAGTTCCTCCAAAGAAGGGGCCAATGAAGCAGTGGATTTCTGTGCCGGTTGGCTTAAGGGCCAGGGATTGACTGTGGATGTGATTGAAAATAACGGGTACAAAATGCTCGTTAGCGAAATCGGGAGTGGAGAAAAAACATTGATATGGAATGGCCATGTTGATGTAGTGAGCGGGACGCCTAATCAATTCTTCCCCGAGGTGCATGAAGGGAATTTATATGGCCGTGGAACGGCCGATATGAAAGCGGGGGTTGCAGGCATGATGTGCGCCTTCGCCGAATTGAAAGATAGGGACTTAGGGTTGAAAATCCAGCTACAAATCGTTTCCGATGAGGAAATCGGGGGCTTGAACTGCTCCGGCTACCTAGCGAAGCATGGATATCGAGGCGATTTTGTCATCTGTGCAGAACCCACGCAGTTAGGCATCGGCCTACAGGCTAAGGGCTCCCTTCGCCTCGATATCGAAGTTTCCGGTAAATCCGCACATGGAAGCCGTCCATGGGAAGGTGTCAATGCCATCGAAAAGGCCTATGATATCTATACGAAAATCAAGGCCCTTCCTTTCACACGGGAACATACCCCCCTTTACGCTTCCCCCTCTCTCAATCTCGCAAAAATAAAGGGCGGAGATGTGTACAATAAAGTACCGGATGCTTGTTTACTCAGTCTCGATATTCGTTATCTTCCAACCCAGACAATGGAGGAAATCGTCGAGCAAATCGAAACCGTGGTAGGCAAGAACATCCATATTAACATGTATAGTAAACCCGTTAATACGGAGGAAAACGATCCTTACATCACCCTACTCCGTCCGATTATCGAAAAGAACACGAAACAGGAAGCGGTCGTCTTCGGTCAACATGGCTCCGCTGACACCATCTTCTTTGCAGCGTACGGCATCCCAGCCATCGAATTCGGTCCAAAAGGGGAGAATTGGCATGGTGACCGGGAATGCGTCAATCTCGAATCCGTCGAAGTCTATCAAAAAATGCTCGTTGATTTTGCCTCTGAATTCATTTTACAAAAATAAGTATAGAAAGAAGCCGATATGTCCATCTATCGGCTTCTTTTTTTATAGAAGAATCCATCGTGAACGTCACTTCTAACCTCTTAAAACGGAAAATTCTCTTCTTTCCATATAATTGACAGCCTTTTCTTTCAAAAATGACTCGTCATACCCTCTTAAAATGGCAAAACCATAAAGTAGGCTTTTAAGCCCATACTTTTTCCACTTATTTTTCCATATTCATACAAAATACATTATGAAATCAAGTAATCTTCCAAATTTTATAGAAAATTATGAAGTATTTCGTGATAAAAGTTCAAATTAATATCATTCCTTTTACCTAGTTTATTTTTCAATGAAATGTTTTTGTAACACAATTACTATGCCACCGAAACATTATTGTCATATAGACCTGTTATTCTAAGTCTACGCTTTAAAACAAAGGAGAATATTAATTGAAAAAAATACTACTTCCTATTATCACTGCTTTCTTCCTGGTATTTAGTTTTTCCGGAGTTTCATCAGCTGCTACTACTACATATAAAGTTAAAAGTGGTGACACACTATGGGGCATCGCGAGTAAACATAACATAACGGTCAATCAACTAAAGAGTTGGAACAACCTTAAAAAAGATCATATTAAACCAAAACAAGTTTTAAAAGTTAAGAAAACTGCAACGAAGGCAAAACCCAAAGCAAAAAAAGCATCAAAGAAATATAAAACTATCACAGTTAATGCTACAGCCTATACAGCGAACTGCAAAGGGTGCAGCGGGATTACGGCAACTGGCCTTAACCTGAAGAAAAACCCTAAAGTCAAAGCTATTTCTGTCGATCCTAAAGTCATTCCACTAGGAACAAAAGTTCATGTAGAAGGTTACGGAGATGCCGTAGCAGCAGATAAAGGCAGTGCGATTAAAGGAAAAAAAATCGACGTCTTCTATTCTTCTAAAACAAAAGCTCTTAACTGGGGCAGAAAAACAGTAAAAGTGAAAGTCTATCAATAAAAAGTAATCAGCTTGTAACAATTCAGGCTGTTTTTTTTTGCCTTTTTTCTTTTATAGTCATTATTTCACCATTCATATTTACTGAAAATTCAGCTAATGGTATGATTGGTCCATCAATCAGAAGCGAGGTGTACATATTGAAGATAGTCGTTATCGGAGCCGGTGCACTTGGTTCCTATTATGGAGGTAGACTACAGCAAGCAGGACAACAGGTTCAATTCGTCGTCCGTAAAAACCGAGCCCAACAATTGAGAGAGCAAGGGTTGAACATAACAAGCCCTCATGGAAACTATGAGTTTAACGAACTTCAATTCACAGAGGACGTACATGACATACAACAAGTTGACTTGGTCCTCCTAACGGTAAAAGGGTTCCACCTGAGAGGGACGCTGCCTGACTTGAAGGTCCTGGTCGATAAAGGGGCAAAGGTTCTTCCCCTTTTAAATGGACTCGAGCATATCTCCATACTTCAGGATGAACTGGGCGAAGCGAACGTCATAGGGGGAAGTGCCTTCATTATCGCTACCTTAAACGAAAAAGGCCATGTCGTACACTCTAACCGGAACCATGACTTAATTTATGGCCCGCTTCATCCCTCTCAACAAGAGATCTGCGATGAGTTTGAACAAGCAGTTAGTTCAGCCATCATGGGAGCAAGCAGGACAGAAAACATCTTAATTCGTCTATGGATTAAATATATGTTCATTACTGCTTTCTCCGGCGTGACAACAGCATCCAATCTTCCCATAGGGACCATACGCAACTATCCAGAAACGAACCGGGTACTGGAAAAGGCGCTTGTGGAAATGCAGATGCTCGCTAACGCTCATGGCATTGGATTGACGGAAAGGAATGTCGCTCAGGCACTGGAGGACATAGCGGCTTTACCCGACGAAGCTACCTCCTCCATGCATCAGGACCGTCGGAAAAATCAATCCCTTGAAGTCGAGCATTTACAAGGGGGTGCCCTAAGGCTCGCCAAAAATGCCCATATCCAACTTCCTGTGATTGAAACCCTCTACGCACTCATCAAGCCTTTTGAACAATGATTTTTCTTAGGCACCAGTTTTAAAACTGGTGCTTTCTTGTTCCTCCTCTCTTCTCCCTCTCTCTCACTTTCCAAGACCAAAAAGACCAAAAAGAACAATATCACCAAAAGAATATTCTGACTCTTCCTTCTGTTACACTATAGTTAATTAAAGAAAGCGCTATCATATAACAAAGGAGAATACAGTATGAAACTATTAAAAAATCTAACTGTCCAAGTCATCATAGGTATCATTCTCGGTATTACAGTCGGTTTCTTATTCCCTGCTTTCGGTGAACAGCTGAAAATCTTAGCTGATTTGTTTATTAAAATGATAAAAATGGTCATCGCACCCATCATATTCTTAACCGTCGTTATCGGCATTGGCGGCATGGGTGACATGAAGAAAGTGGGTCGTATCGGTGGGAAAGCCCTCCTTTACTTCGAAATCGTTTCCACCGTTGCCCTTGCGATTGGTCTTATCGTGGTCAACCTGTTAGGACCGGGTAAAGGATTTAACATCGATTCAGTGGAAGGCGGAGATGTATCGCAATATACAACCGCTGCTGAGGAAACAGAACACGGTGCCATAGCCTTTATCTCCAATATCATCCCGGACAATGCTGTCGCTGCAATGGCCGGTGGCGACTTGCTTCCTATTCTGTTCTTTGCCGTCTTGTTCGGTATCTCCATGGCAATGATCGGACCAAAAGTACAACCTGTCGTCTCCTTCTTACAACATATAGCGGATATTTTCTTCGGCATCGTTGGGATCATCATGAAGTTTTCACCGCTGGCGGCATTTGGGGCCATGGCCTATACCATCGGTAAGTTCGGGCTTGGTTCTCTAAGTTCTTTAGGACAATTAATGGCTAGTGTATATATTACCATGGCATTATTCATCATCATCGTCCTTGGGGGCATCGCAAAATTCTATGGCTTCAACATATTCAAATTCATCGCTTATTTAAAAGAGGAACTTCTATTGGTATTGGGAACTTCTTCTTCGGAATCCGCATTGCCAAGTGTGATGAAGAAGCTTGAGAATTACGGATGTTCAAAATCCGTGGTCGGGCTGGTCGTACCGACCGGTTATTCCTTTAACCTTGATGGCACATCGATTTACCTGTCAATGGCGGCCATTTTCATCGCCCAAGCTTATGGCGTGGATTTAAGCATCTGGCAGGAAATAACCCTTCTTGGAATCCTGATGCTAACATCTAAAGGGGCTGCAGGTGTAACAGGATCCGGTTTCATCACCCTTGCGGCAACATTGGCTGCTTTCCCGATGATTCCTGTTGAAGGCATGGCACTTCTTTTAGGGGTCGACCGTTTCATGTCGGAAGCTCGTGCCATCACGAACCTGATCGGAAACAGTGTTGCTACAGTTGTCATTTCTAAAACAGAAGGCGAATTTGATCCAACTCATTCAAACTACAACAATTTGGATGAAGTAGCCGCCTCCACAGATCGATGAAGAACGGACACTAAGAAAGAGGATAGATGGGAAGCAGAACTCTCTGCCCGCATCTATCCTCTTTTCCATATGCATTCTTACTTCCTTACTGTCCCTTGAAACACTTCATCACTCCGTTTTATTGTCCCTATTGACTGAACCCACCATCATTTCTAAAAACTTATCAATCATATTCATTTAAGATTTCCCGAAAAGTGTTTATACTTTTATATAGCAGATGATATTAGCTTATAGACATTCACTCTAAATAAAGAACAAAATAATACGAAACGGGAGGTTTTATCATGAAAGATTACGGATTATACATTAATGGGGAATGGTCCGATCACGGACTTGAAAAAATCGAAGTGAAAAACCCGGCAACCGATGAAATTGTCGCCACTGTCCCAAAAGGAGGAGCCACGGAAGCAGCCAAAGCTGCCGATGCAGCTTATGCGGCCTTTACTGATTGGGCTGCCCTCTCGGTTTATGAACGTGCGGATTTGATCTGGAAATGGCATAAATTGATCGACGACAATAAAGAAGAACTAGCTAGAATCATGACAGAGGAACAAGGTAAACCATTGAAAGAAGCCCTTGGGGAAATGAACTATGCGAATGGATTTTTATCCTGGTTTGCCGAAGAAGGAAAACGGGTGTATGGGGAAACGATTCCTGCCTCCACTACGAATAAGCGACTTTTTGTAACCAAACAACCAGTCGGTGTCGTAGCCGTCATTACCCCATGGAATTTCCCGGCGGCGATGATTACGCGAAAAGTGGCACCCGCACTTGCCGTCGGCTGTACGGTTGTCATTAAACCCGCGAATCTGACGCCGATTACAGCTTTGAAAATGGCCGAATTGGCTGAAGAAGCAGGCATTCCAAAAGGTGTCATCAATGTAGTGACAGGTAAATCATCGGAAATCGGCGAAACTTGGCTTCAAGATACCCGGATTCGCAAATTGACCTTCACTGGTTCAACGGAAGTCGGGAAAACTTTAATGAAGGGCTCTGCCGAAACCGTGAAGAAGATATCGCTTGAGCTGGGTGGCCACGCTCCCGCCATCGTTCTGGAAGATGCCGACCTCGATAAAGCCGTTGAGGGCATCATTAGTTCGAAATTCCGGAACGCCGGACAAACATGCGTGTGTTCAAACCGCATTTATGTTCATGAATCCATCCAGGACGTCTTCATCGAGAAGCTTGTTGCCAAAGTGAACGAACTGAAAGTGGGCAACGGTTTGGAAGAAGGCGTCGACATCGGACCTCTTATTGACCAAAGTGCAGTCGAAAAGGTACAAAAGCAAATTGACGAAGCCATCAATAGCGGAGCCAAACTCGAAGCTGGTGGGAAATCGATTGGCGGACTCTTCCTTGAACCGACCATCCTTTCCAACGTCAGCGATAGCATGCTTTGCATGAATGAAGAAACATTCGGACCACTAGCACCGATTGCTTCCTTCAAGACAGATGAAGAAGCGGTACAACGTGCAAACGACTCGATTTTCGGGCTGGCAGCATACGTCTTCACCGAGAACATCTCAAGGGGCATTAAAGTCACCGAAGCCCTGGAATTCGGGATCGTCGGCTTGAACGATGGCCTCCCTTCCGTTCCACAGGCACCATTCGGCGGATTCAAGCAAAGTGGGCTTGGCCGCGAAGGCGGACATCATGGGATTGAAGAGTTTTTAGAGGTCAAATATATTTCACTAGGCCTATAATCAAATATTGGTACAAAAAAAACGGGACCAACTCTCAAAGAGTCGATCCCGTTTTTTCATTCAATTAAATCTTCCCCGAGTTTTTCCTCTTTCCTGATCCTGATGAACTTAACGATATTCAATACAATCGTTTTAATGACGGAATAAGTCGGTACAGCCAGGATCATCCCAATGATGCCTGCGATGTTTCCCGCAACCAATAAAAGGATGATGATGGTTAACGGATGCGTATTTAGCTTTTTCCCGATGACCAGCGGTGAAATGACATTACCGTCCAACTGCTGAACAATCGTGATGACCACTATGACCAAAAGCGCCTGTGTCGGCGAATGAATCAAGGCCACGATCACTGCAGGAGCGGCTCCAATAAATGGGCCGACATAGGGAATGATATTGGTAACGGCACCTATCAATGCAAACAGGAAGGCATAAGGCAAATCAATGATTAAATACCCCACGAACGTCCCAATTCCAACAAATAAGCAGACTAGCATTTGCCCCTGTATGTATGTCGTAAGGGTCTCCCCCGTTTCCTTAAGAACGGATAATGCCGGTTTGTGATAACGGACCGGTACAAATTTCATGATGGAGCTTGGTAGCTTATCGCCATCCTTCAACATATAAAACAGGATGAATGGAACCGTTACGACTACCAACGTTATATTCGTGACAACGCTGAATACAGAAGACAGACTTTTAGTAATATTGCCCGGTAGGTCCGTCAAGTATCTTTGAAGGGAATCTCCCACTTCTTTCAAAGACACATAATCCTGTTCCATCGTCCACATGAACCATCTTGATTTGGATAAATCTTCGATGAACGTTCTGGATTGATTAAAATAATCAGGAAGGTTATTAATCAAATCCGTGACCTGACGTGAAAGGGACGGGCCGACAAGACCGACCAATAAACTTACTAGACCAAGGAATATCACATACAGCAATAAAATCGCCAATCCCCTCGGCACTCTCCTTTTCACGAGCAAATCGACCGTCGGATTGAACAAGAAATAAAGAAAACCGGAAATGAGTATTGGAAAGAACAAAGTTGAAGTGAAAATCACGATTGGTTCAAAAAGAAACGAAATCTTCGTCCCCACATAAAATAACACGGACAATAGCAATAGCTCTAATGTCCAAAAATGCAGTTTAGCCTTGAACAAGTTATCTCCTCCTATATAACTCTTCTTTTTCTAAAGAAAGATGATCCATTATGTATGTAAAATTTTATAATGCTACCTATCATTGATAGAAGTTTACCATACTTCCATTACCACAACGTAAAATTCTGTATAAAATTTATTTCAATGATTCCCAGGATTTACATTGGGAAAAAATCATCCTTCTCAAGGCAGTCTTTTAGAGCGGGAAACCCTTTTATCGGTCAAAACGATCAATATATCGGTCAAACTTGGCTTTTATCTGTCTATTCAACCTATTTATCGGTCAAATCCAGCACTTTATCGGTCAAACCCCATCTCAGCAAACAAAAAAACCCCGCTGCAATGAGCGGGGTCCATCATCTTATTTTTGATCTTGAAGAGTAGCTTCAAGCATTGTACCGTTCTTGGCAAGGTTTGTATACCAAGAGAATGCTTTTTCAAGAACATGCGGTGTTTGGTGTCCACCAGTTAGAGCGACAGCTTCGTTGAAATAATCACGAAGTTGTTGACGGTAATCCGGATGTGCACAGTTTTCAATGATTGCATGTACACGTTCTTTTGGTGCTAGACCGCGTAAATCAGCATAACCTTGTTCTGTAACGATAACATCCACATCATGCTCAGTGTGGTCAACGTGAGATACGAAAGGAACGATACTTGAGATTTTGCCGCCTTTTGCATAGGACTTCGTTACGAAGATACCTAAGCGTGCATTACGAGCATAGTCTCCAGAACCACCGATACCATTCATCATTCTTGTACCAGAAACATGTGTTGAATTTACGTTTCCGTAAATGTCACATTCTAACGCAGTGTTGATAGAAATCAATCCAAGACGACGGATGACTTCCGGATGGTTAGAAATTTCTTGTGGACGAAGAACGAGTTTATCACGATATTTATCAAGTTCGCCATATACTTGCTTACCTTTTTCTTCAGCCAAAGTAATGGAGCAACCTGAAGCGAATTTAACTTTTCCAGCATCGATAAGATCGAATACTGCATCTTGTAACACTTCAGAGTATACTTCTAAATCTTTGAATTCAGAATCAATTAAACCATTCAACACGGCGTTTGCAACGGAACCTACACCTGATTGAAGTGGTGCAAGCGATTCAGTTAAACGACCAGCCTTGATTTCTTCGCGAAGGAAGTTAGTAAGGTGATTGGCCATGACAGCAGTCTCTTCATCAGGAGGCACGATTGTAGAAGGTGCATCCGTAACTGTTGCCACAACAATCCCTTTCACTTTTTCAGGATCAACAGGAATACCGATCGAGCCAATACGATCACTTGCACTCGTCAATGGAATCGGTTGGCGTTCACCTTGTTGAGCTGGTAAATATATATCATGCATGCCTTCTAATCCTTCTGGATGAGACACGTTTAATTCGATGATGACATTCTTCGCTTCTTGTACGAAGATAGCTGAGTTACCTACAGAAGTTGTCGGAATGATTAATCCGTCTTCTGTGATAGCCACTGCTTCGATGATAGCAAAGTCGATTGGTCCAACAATCCCTTGACGAACTAATTCAGCCGTATGAGATAGATGTTGGTCGACATAAGTGATTTCATCAGCATTGATTTTATTACGAATACCTTTATCCGCTTGGAATGGTAAACGTTTATTTATGAGTCCGGCTTCCGCCATATGTTGGTCGACTTCAGGTCCTAATGATGCACCTGTATATACGTCAACTTTGAATTTTTCAGTTTTCGCTCTTTCAACTAGAGCCATTGGAATAACTTTCGCATCACCAGCACGAGTAAATCCACTCATACCTAGTTTCATACCATCTTTAATCCATGAAGCAGCTTCTTCTGCAGTGACAACTTTCCCCTTAAGTTGCTCATTGCGGATTTTTTTGAAAACGCTTTCGTTCATACAAAAGACCCCCATTTTCGCTTTTCTTACACCTAATTTTATCAAGTACGTGTAATTGTCACATTCTTTTATGAATGAAAAGCCTTAAAAGGAGCACAAAACAGCATTTTTATTACACGAAACAGAAACTCTAAAAACCAAGTGCTCTTCGGAACTGGCTTGCGTACGTTTGGCTAACTTGAATTTTCGAATGATCCTTCATCACAAGCAAGAATGTAGAGTGAAAGTCAGGCAAGATTTCCTCAATGAAATGAATGTTGACAATATAGGAACGGTGCACCCGAATAAACATTTCACTTGGTAAAACGAACTCCAATTCACTTAAATTCAATTTATGGAAACCACTCACGCGTTCAGACTGGATCCTTGTCTTCCTATTTTGCGCTTCTAAAAACATGATTTCCTCATAAGGAAGCGGAATCCATCTGTCTTCCGTCTTGACGGTTAAAAAGGAAGTCGGCAACACGAACGGCTTGGAGGGAAGGATGGCTGTCACGGCGCCCATTGGATTTTCACCTTCCAGGATGGGAACGCTCAAACCATAATACGGGACGCCAAATACATCACTTTCAACTTGAACGGCAATTTTCTTCCGGCTCTGCAATGCCTTGAAAGCGGCCGTCCCTTCACTTATTAAATCTCCAGGTTTAATCCCGACATCGATTTGTTTGCTTGGTTGATAATAGATAAACTGCTCAGAATCAGCCACTGCAATCGAAGCGTTTTTTGGAACAAACTCACTAATGATATTTAAAACGGATTTAACCGTAAATTGATCCATTTTTCCCCACCCCATAAAGAACATATTGATTGATTATTTTCACTCTAAAGAAAAAGACTTTCTTCTGATTTTTCCCATATTAATGAAAAATGGAAGTAAATAAGCGAAAATCGTCGAAAAAAGCCAGAAAACAGGATTTAAATTACCTGTCCCATTTCATTATAGTGGGTACTCCCACCAATTTCTATGGTGGAACCAATAAAAAATCCGTCCTTCTATTATAAAATTCACTTCCAGGATATAAACTATTCAAATACGCTTCCGAAAAGGTTTGCCACTATCTCTAAAACACAGGAAAAACCGTTCCTCTTTTTATAGAAGAAACGGCTTCCTAACTTAGACATCTGCTTTTTTAGACGGGGAATTGGTTCGGAGAAGTAAGATTGATTCTAAATTCTTCAATGGTAATTCTAATAAATAAGACCTGTCGGTAGGTTGGTAAATGTTTTCGGATATCAGTTCAGTCACAATCTTTTGCTTTTTCCTGGAAACAATCTCAATCAACTTGCCCATCTGTCCCCTCCTTTAATGTTTTCCTCAGTCGTTCTTTAATGCATCGTGCCCTTCTTTTCCTGTCCGGATATTCACCACATTGGCTAATTCATAGATGAAGATCTTTCCGTCTCCAGGTTTTCCAGTGCTTAAGAATTTCCTGGCAACATCCACTACATCTTGAACGGGGACTTCACATACTACAATCTCTATTTTCATTCGGTCATGTAAGGATATTTCCCGATTTCGGCCTCGATATGTTTCGACATAACTCTTCTGTAGCCCAGTACCTTTCGCATCTGACACCGTGATACCACTGACACCAATCTTCGCCAACTCCTCTTTGAACTGTTCAAACTTGATTGGCCGCGTAATGATTTCGATTTTCGTCAATACCTGAGACATATGAATTCCCTCCTTTAAATTGATTCGTGATAGGCCTTTTCACCGTGGAGTGTAAGATCGAGCCCCGTTGTTTCATCTTCTTCGCTGACACGTAATGGAACGAACAAGCTAATGACTTTTGCGATGATATATGTGACTACAGCCACGAAGATATATGTGGCGATAATCGCTACAACTTGTTTCCAGAGTAGGTTGAAGTCTCCGTAGAACAAACCGTTGGCTCCCCCTTCATTCACCGAAGTAGTCGCGAATAATCCCGTCGCGATTCCACCCCAAGTGCCTCCAATGCCATGTAAGCCGAAAGCATCAAGTGCATCATCATAGCCCAATTTGTTTTTAAGGAAGAATACACCCCAGTAACAAACCGCTCCGCCAATGACCCCAATCAGGATGGAAGATGCTGTCGTCACGAACCCACAGGCTGGTGTAATGGCCACCAATCCAGAAATGGCACCCGATACTGCACCAAGCAAGGTTGCCTTCTTATTTGTCATGTACTCAACGATTAACCAGCCAATGATACCAGCCGCAGCTGCAACAGCCGTATTCACGAAAACATTCATCGCCACTGCATCGATCGTCAAGGCACTGCCGACATTAAAACCGTACCAGCCAAACCAGATCAACGATCCACCAAGGAATGTTAAAGGTAGATTATGCGGGGCACTGTTTCCTGATTCCTTCCTTTTCCCCAACATGATAGCCAACACTAAACCAGCAACACCTGAAGAGATATGAACGACGTTACCGCCGGCGAAATCAAGCGTACCAAGTTCAGCTAACCAGCCGCCTCCCCATACCCAGTGAGCAACGGGTGCGTATACGAATAAAGACCAAAGAATGGTGAAAATTAAGAAAGCGGAAAATTTCATTCGTTCAGCGATCCCGCCTGCGATAATGGAAACGGTCAATACTGCGAATGTCATTTGGAATAGCATGAATAAACTATGAGGAATTGTGTCGCTGTATGGGCCAGGAGCGAAGCCGACATCCTTTAAACCTACCCAATCCAGACCGCCTAGGAGAGTATTTCCTGGTGAGAAGGATAATGAATACCCAACCAGCACCCAAAGAATAGAAATGACAGCGAGTGGCATATAACTATGCATTGCCGTATTGAGGACATTCTTGCTTTTTACCATCCCTCCATAAAATAGGGCAATTCCTGGAGTCATAAGCCAAACCATCATTGTCGCTAAAAACATGAATACCGAATCTGCCATCTGCATTTGTTTTTCCCCCTTAAATTTTTAATATGTTATGTTATATAACATTGTTATGTGATGTAATTTATCATATACTTAATTTTCAAAAAATTCAACCATTTTATTTACTTTTTTTGAAAATTCTATGTAATAAGCACCGGAAAACGAACGGTACGAAATAGATTCTTAGTCCTTTCCTCACATGGTTTCATACTCTTCTTATAAAAATCCGCGCAAAAAAGGGCCCTAATAATAAGGGCCCCTCCTAACTATATGACTAGCAACAGCGTGATACCTTCCCATCCTTAGCGTTATACCTTTCGTCCTGCGCTTCGCAGAAGAACTCTTTCCTTGTCTTAATCGTTTTATCAGGATGTTCCAGCTTCATATGGGCTACATACGTTTCATAACTAGGAACTCCGACAAGTAGACTAATGAATTGCTTTCGGTAGCTAAGAATCCGGGTAATTTTTTTTAACATGGTTTCCTTCCCTCCATTATCACCTTGATATATAAGGAGATTCATGCATGTCAATTTTTTCATTTTTGATGATCTTGATCCATAATCGTACCGCGGAAATCAAGACAGTGATGACCACGATCATAAAGAAGGCACAAAGGGCTGCATCTAAATAATCATTGAAGATAACTCGTTTCATTTCCGCTAAATTCGCCGCCGGAGCAAGGACCTCTCCTGCATCATAGGCAGCCTTGAATTTGTCCTTATGCGCCAAAAAGCCAATTGCAGGGTTTTCGTGGAATAGCTTTTGCCAACCCGCTGTCATCGTCGCAATTAATATAAAGGTCGTCGGTAAAAGTGTGACCCATGTGTACGCTTTCTTGCCCATCTTGAACAAGACGGTCGTACCAAGCAGTAACGCAATCGCGGATAGCATTTGATTCGCAATCCCGAACAATGGCCATAGTGTATTGATTCCTCCAAGCGGATCAATGACCCCCTGGTACAGGAAGTATCCCCACCCTAGAACACAAATGGCTGTCGCGATGATGTTCGGCACCCATTTATTCGTTTGCGCAAATGGTTTATAAAAAGTACCGATAATATCTTGAATCATGAAACGGCCCACCCGGGTACCGGCATCAATCGTCGTCAAGATGAACAGTGCCTCGAATAGTATCGCGAAATGATACCAAAACGCCATCAAGGAAGCACCCCCGACTACTTGTGAGAAAATATGCGCCATCCCAATCGCAAACGTGGGAGCTCCTCCAGTACGGGATAATATCGTTTCCTCCCCAACATCATCGGCAAGGTCCGTAATCATATCAGGCGTCAAGACAAATCCCCAATCAGATATCGTCGTCGCAACCTGAGCCGGCTCCGTCCCAATGACAGCACCCGGACTATTAATGGCAAAGTAAATACCCGGTGTTAATACGCAGGCCGCTACCATCGCCATGATGGCCACGAATGACTCAGTCAGCATGGCTCCATATCCGATTGGACGTGCATGGGATTCACGTTCGATCATCTTAGGCGTCGTACCCGATGAAACGAGCGCATGGAATCCAGACACCGCCCCACATGCAATCGTGATGAATAAAAATGGGAATAGGTTACCCGAGAAAACCGGCCCCGTTCCATCAATGAACTGCGTGACCGCAGGCATTTCAAGATTAGGCATGACGATGAAGATGCCTAGTGCAAGAGCGATGATCGTACCGATTTTCAAGAAGGTACTTAGATAATCCCGCGGAGCCAAAAGCATCCAAACCGGTAGCACAGAAGCAACAAAACCATACACAATCAAGAGGATGGCAATCGTTTCACCTGAGTATGTAAACATGGGAGCCAATGTTGCACTTTCCGCTACAAAACGTCCGAAGTACAAAGCAAGCATCAACAGGATAATCCCGATGATGGATCCTTCCCCGACTCGTCCAGGCCTGATATACCGCATGTAAACACCCATAAGGACGGCAATAGGTATGGTCGAAGCAATCGTGAACATCCCCCAAGGGCTTCCTACCAAGGCCTTCACGACTACTAGCGCAAGCACGGCCAATAAAATGACCATGATGCCAAAAATCCCTAGCATGGCAATGAAACCTGTGACGGGACCGATTTCTTCTTTTATCATTTCACCAAGCGATTTACCATTTCGGCGCATCGATCCGAAGAGAATGACGAAATCCTGTACCGCACCGGCCAAAACGACACCCACCACGAGCCATAGTGTACCCGGCAGATACCCCATCTGTGCCGCTAAGATAGGCCCTACAAGTGGCCCTGCCCCAGCAATCGCTGCAAAATGATGACCAAACAGTACCCATTTATTCGTCGGTACATAGTCTTTTCCATCATTATTCAATTCAGCTGGAGTCTTACGTTTATCATCAAGCTCGAATACTTTCTGTGCGATAAATTTACTATAAAAGCGATAAGCAATCGAATAGACACAGAGAGCAGCCGTAACAATCCACATAGCATTAATGCTTTCCCCGCGATTTAAGGCGACAACACCGAAGCTCACGGCTCCCAACGCAGAGATGATTCCCCAAAGAACAACTGATTTAAGCGCTTTCATTTTTTCATCTCCTACCCCATTGTATTTACTAATTCATTGTGCCTGAACGTTTTCCACAGCCTCCTTAAAACGACTAAACAACGTTAATTTTGTATATATTCTGAATTATATGTCATTTAATGGTTAATAAGCAATAGGTTTTCTTCACTAGCCGAAATTAATAGCAGGGCATATACCGTTTAGATTTTTTCAGACTACCCAGACTTCCTCCCCCTACGTCCAGACTCCATTCTTAACGTTTATTTCCATACTACCTATTTAATTCCTATCGCCTATTCCGCTATAATAAAAAGGAAAGTTTAACCATCACTTAAGCTAGATGAACGAATGGGAGGTATGACAATGGAATTTTTGACCGTTGGACAATTGTCTAAGCGAGCGAATGTGACGATAAGAACCATCCGTTACTATGACCAGATTCAATTATTAACGCCTGAATACAGGCACGCTAATGGCCGTAGATATTACTCGGCCAATGACCTGAAGCGACTTGAGAAAATCTGCCTGCTTAAAGCCCTTTCTTTTTCATTGGACGATATCAAAACCGTATTGAATAAAGAATCCTTCAAAGAATTACTTCTCCAGCACCAACAACAAATACAATCCGATATAAAAGAAGAGGAAAATACATTAAAGAACATCCAGACTTTATTAAACAGTATCGAAATCGAAGGGGAGTTCAATTGGGAGTTACTGCTTCCATTATTCAAAAGAAAAGAGCATAATCGAGGGTCACACTTCAACGAAGAAGAACAGAAAACCATCAATAAACTACCCAAAATGGAACAAAATGATATCAGCATGAAACAATGGATCAATCTCATGAAGAGGATTGAATGGTCCCTTGAAAAGGGCGTTTCCCCCTTATCGGAAGAAGGACGGCTCATTGCTGAAGATTCCCTCCTGCTGTCCGAGTTGGTATTTCAGGGAAACAAAGAGCTTGAGGAGAAATTCTGGGAAATTCGAAAGTCCAAGGAAGGATCCGCTTCCGCAGGTTTGTATCCGATAAACGAAGATGTGCTGACCTTCTTGGATGAGGCAATTGCCTCGGTAACGGAATGTACCCGATAGGTTCCAGTTTTTTGGACTAACTAAAAAAAATGTGCGCCAAGAGGCACACATTTTTTTTCATCCCGTATGATTTCCATTTAAGGAACCGCGATGAAGTTCAGCATAGAAACCTTTTTGCTTCAATAACTCCGAATGGGACCCTTTTTCGATGATTCTCCCCTCATCCAATACCAGTATTTGATCGCTTTGCTGAATCGTATTCAGTCGATGCGCAATGACGAAACTTGTTCGCCCCTTCATCAATCGATGTAACGCCTCCTGTATTTTGATTTCAGTGATTGTATCAATACTGCTTGTCGCCTCATCCAAAATCAAAAGAATCGGATCGGCTAAAATCGCCCTCGCAATTGAAAGGAGCTGTCGTTGCCCCTGGCTGATTCCACTGCCATCTTGGGTCAAAACCGTATCATATTGATTGGGCAGTTTCATGATAAAGGTATGTGCATTGGCAAGTTTGGCCGCTTCCACTACCTCCATATCCATGGCTTCCAAACGGCCATAACGGATATTTTCACGAATTGTTCCTTGAAATAGAAAGGAATCCTGTAAAACGAATCCCATATGTTTACGGAGGCTCGCCCTCGTTACCTGTTGGATATCTTGTCCATCGACCAGGATCCTGCCACTGTTCGGTTCATAAAACCGGGCGAGCAGATTAATAATCGTCGTTTTACCCGCACCGGTCGGACCGACTAATGCAATGGTCTCTCCTTTTTCAGCATGGAAACTAATATCGTTGATTGTTTGATCGTCATCATCATAGGAAAAGGACACCCCTTCGAAATCAACCTCTCCACGGATGTCCCGTAGTTCACCCGCTTCTTTCTCATCCACGCCCTCTTCCTCTTCATCCAGGATCGAGAATACCCGCTCAGCACCAGCGACAGCCGAAAGCAGGGTATTGAACTGGTTAGCCAAGTCATTGAGCGGACGCGTGAATTGCCTGGAATACTCGGTGAAGATGACAATCACGCCAATGGTGACCCCACCCATTCCTTCCAAGGCCAAATAGCCACCGACAGCAGCAATCACGATAAAGCTTAAGTTATTCAATAAATTCATCAGCTTCGGTATCAATCCCGAATAGGATTGAGACCAATAACCGGCTTTTTTCAAGTTCTCACTGCGAGTGATAAAATCTCGAATTACTTTTTCTTCCTGTGAAAAGGCCTTCACGATGCGCTGTCCGGAAATTGTTTCTTCAATGAATCCATTCAATTCACCCAGGTTTTTCTGCTGTTCCTTGAAAAGCCTGCCTGTCCGGTTCGTAATCCATTTCAACCCAAAGAACATAAGCGGGACAATGAAAAGGGTTAGAATCGTCAGTAATGGACTCAAATACAGCATGACAGCCAGTGTCCCGACAAGAGTCAGGACGCTTGAAAAGATTTGAATGACCGAACTGTTCAATGTAGAGCTGACATTTTCAATATCATTCGTGACCCGGCTCATCAGTTCCCCATGCTGGCGACGGTCAAAAAAGGGAATCGGCAGCTGCTGGAGCTTCTTGAACAGCTGGTTGCGCATCAGATAAACCGTATCCTGGGCAATCCCGATCATCCAATAGTTTTGTAGCCACATGGACAGTGAATAGAACACATAAACCGCAAGGAGCCCAAACAGCAGATTGATCAAACCATCGCTGTCCTTCGTGACGATATAATCGTCGATGGCCATTCCTACAAGAAATGGACCAAGCAGTCCTAACACTGAACTGACCAGGACCATGAACAGGACCATGACGAGCATACTTCTATTCGTCGTTAAATAAGGGAGGATCCGTTTGACCGTGCCTGCAGAATTGGACGGCTTTTTAGCGGGAGACGTTTTTCGTTTCATAGGAAATCTCCTCCTCCCCATATTGTGATGCAACGATTTTCCGATAAAGGGCATTCGTTTTACTCAACTCATCATGCTTGCCTTCCGCGAGTACCTCTCCATCTTCAAGCAATAAGATTTTATCGGCTTTCATCGCTGTACTTATTTTTTGCGTAATGATGAGCGTCGTGCACGTATAGGATTCCAATGCCGTAAGCAGCCTACTTTCCGTATTTAGATCCAAGGCGCTTGTGCTGTCATCCAAAAGGAGGATCTTCGGCCTGCGGACCAATGCCCTCGCAACCGATAGCCGTTGCTTTTGCCCACCTGAGAGATTCACTCCTTTTTGTCCTAGCCGCGTTTCATATTGCTTTGGCAGTCTCATTACCGTTTCATGGATTTGGGCATGTTGGGCCGCTATCATGATTTCCTCCAGTGACGCGTCTTCTTTCCCCCAGGCGATATTGGTCTGGATGGACCCGGAAAATAGCATCGCTTCCTGTGGCACGTAGCCAATCCTTTTTCGGAGTGAGTCCAGAGGAATGTCCCTCACATCCTGTCCATCTATCGTGATTGCTCCACTCTCCACTTCGAATAAACGTGGAATGAGCTGAAATAGGGAGGTTTTCCCCGACCCAGTCGCACCGATGATCGCGAGAGTTTGTCCCGCTTCAACGGTGAACTTCAAGTGTTTCAATACCTGTTCATCTCCGCCAGGATAGCGGAATGACACATCCTGGAACTCGATATGCCCCTCTTTGATAAGGTCCCCCCTGCTTTCCACCCTACCTTCATCGAGATCAATGGGCGTCTCGAAAATTTCGGTCACGCGGTCAGCTGACGCTTTTGCTCGGGACAAGACCATGATCAACCAAGAAAAGACCGATAAGGAGCCTGCGATTCTTGTGGCATAATTGACAATCGCCACGACTTCCCCGACCTGGATATCTCCCGTCGAGATAAAGCCGCTACCGAACCATAGGACTACAAGGATTGCCACGTTCATGACCAGCATCAGCACGGGCATCGTCGTTTCAATCAAGCGAAGCGATTGGACGGTCTTCATTTTCAATTCATCGTTTGCCCCGTCAAAACGGCCGATTTCATGATCCTTACGAAGAAATGCTTTGATCAACCTCATCCCAATCAAATTCTCACGCATGACACTATTGACGTTATCCAGCCTTTTTTGGACAAGTCGAAACAGCTTTGCCGCACGTTTCATGACCCATCCCAGGAACAGCACGAGAACGGGAATCGAAATGATCAATACAAGGGATAACTTCAGATTGACCGTTATCGCCATGATTGTGCCCCCAAGGACAATCAACGGTGCCCTTGCCATGATACGCAATCCCATAAATACCGTATTCTGAAGCTGCGTGACATCATTCGTCATCCGGGTGATCAAGGAAGAGGTCGGGATGTTGTTTAAATTGGCAAAAGAAAAGGCCTGGATTTTGCCGAAGAGATTTTTCCTTACTTCATGTCCAAAACTTTGGCTCACATGAGAAGCTGTAAAGGAATTGACGATTCCGCCAAGGAACGAAAATATCGATAGGCCGACCATGATCGCTCCCCACTTTATCACGACGGAAAGGTCTTTTTGTAAAATGCCATCATCAATGATCTTTGCAATGAAGAGTGGCTGTAAAAGTTCAACACCGAGCTCGACTAACATTAAAAATAAAGCAAGAGCGATGAAGAGACGATATGGTTTAAGGAACGAAAACAGTTTTTTCATCTACGACACCCTTCAATCTTCATATGTAGGTAACATTTTTATCTTTTCATTATACATTTTTATACAGATTTAATAAAAGAATTAGCAAGCTTGGTTAGCATTGGAAAAAGTTTTTTAATTTTTTCCGAGATCCTCTTGACAAAAAACAGGAAATAAGAGAAAATTCTAATTGATAATGATTTTCAATTTCATTATCGATCTCTGAAATTTGTTAAGTACTACGATAATTTCTTATCGTACCCATTTGATATTGTACATAGATACAATGTCGCCCCGGTCTCTCTGTGCCTAGTAAAAATTATATGCTTAGTTGCGAATGCAAGTCACTAGAATATTGCCCCCTCTTTATTCAAGTCAGTTTATTCAATTTAAAGCATATTAGGCATCCGGGGTCCTTTTTTTTTCAAAAAAACAATTCCTATACATAGATCATTAAGAATAAGGAGAAATACAAATATGAAACTAGAACAAATCATAAAAGAACGGCGGAGCATCAAACGATTCAAGGACCAACCCGTTCCCCTCGAAACCATTCAATCACTTTTGGAAACTTCCACGTGGGCACCCAATCATAAAATGACCCAACCGTGGCGATTCGTCGTTGTTCACGGAGACAGCCGCGTGAAGCTAGCAGAAGCGACACGGGCCTTTATGGCAGGTAAAGAAAAGGATCCGTCAAAGAAGAAAGAAGCCGGTCAGCGTGGGTACAATAAACTGAACGGCGTTCCGATGTTCGTTGCGGTTATCATGGAGGAAAATCCGAATCTCATGACCCGCGAAGAGGATTATGCAGCCACGAGCGCCTTGATCCAGAATTTCAGTTTACTTGCCTGGGAACAAGGAATCGGCATGATTTGGGAAACGTACGGCATGATCCACAGCCAAGAATTCCGCGAAGCCTTAGGCGTAAAACCCGGGGAGAAAATCGTAGGAAGCCTGCACGTCGGATACCCGGACATGATTCCTACGCCCCGTCCGCGTACACCAATAGATGAACTGCTCACCATAATGGATTGAATCGGGAGGAGCCTCCAAGCTTATTGGAGGCTCCTTTTTCAACCCGTTTTTGTCTTTTATCGGTCAAATTAAGTCCTTTATCGGTCAAACTGGACTTTTTATCAGTCAAGTCGTCCCATTTATCGGTCAATCCCTGCATTATATCGGTCTATTGGAAAAACCTCATATGGGGCTTTTCCTGTTTATAATAATCTAGTCTTTCCTTTAGCGTTCCCGTATGGAATTCGAACTTATGGCCATCCAAGTCAGTAAAATAGATGGATTTATTATCACGCTTATTTCTCTCTCTGCCGCTAAGAGTATTCACCTGTAAACGCTCAAGCCGGTCCTGGATGCCATCAAAATCCTTTTCGGTAATGGAAAATGCGACATGCGTATACGATTCTTTTATTTCGTTTCTCGGAATATCCTTTTCCAGATTAAGAGCCAGCCATATCCCATTCAGGTCGAAGTATGCCGTTTGGTTCCCTTTCACTAACAATTTCGCCCCAAAAACGGCCTGATAGAATTCAATGGACTTCTCTAAATCCGAAACGGAAAATAATAAGTGATTCAATCCTTGAATATGGATGACCATCCTCCTCCCTTTTCTTACATATAACCTCTTACACGATGGCCGGGACCTTGATTTTCAATATAAATTCCTCATTCTTATATGTGAAATCCAAATGGCCTTGATGTTTCTTTACGATATCTGAGATGATTTTCGTTCCCATTCCTTCATGTTCCCCACCCTTCGTCGTTTGGCCATGTTTCTCAAACATTGTATCCAAGATAGGGTGAGGAATCGCCAGACAATGATTGGTGCAAGTCAGAATGTAGACCCCACTTCGTTTGTAAAACTGAAGCGTGACTTGAGCATTATCCCCTTTTTCTTCCTGCCATCCTTTTGCCGCTTCCACTGCATTGGCAAGCACATTCCCAATCAAGGCGACAAGGTCCTGGTCATAAAAAGGGAGGGACGAGAGCGGCACATCGAAGTGATAGGTCATCTGGACCCGTTCTTCCTTGGCCTTACGGAACATTTGATGCAGGATCCCGGCGACGACCCCTTTTTCTCCTTTAATGGATAGATTCGTTTCTTCAAAGCCATCCACCAACTCATTCATATATTCTTTCGCTGCAGCCATCTCGTCCTGCTCCATCATAAACTGCAGCGCTGATACATGTTTCAGGAAATCATGGCGCTGACTGCGGACCACCCGGAACGTTTCATTGACCTGCAGTCGCTCCTTTTCCATTCCTTTTTGCTCTCTTTCTATACGATCCCCCATTCCAGACATATGGAGGCGGACCGTTTCGATTCCTATAAAAGTCGCAGCTAAACCTAAGTACGAAAGGGAGGGTGGCATGGAAAAATAGAGAAGAATGACGACAAGCTGCATGCCCCATAGAGTTCCTTCCATATAGATTCCTAGGGAAGCTTTTTTATATAAGGGGCGGAACTTGAGGTAAAGTCCCATGCCAATCAGACAAATCAGAAGGATGACTATCGAAGGAGAAATCTGCCAAGGTAATAGTCTAATTAGTTCGTAGAGATGCCATACCCCCAATATGGCTATAATGAATGCATGCATAGTTTTCACACCTTAAAAGTATTGGACTTGCAGGAAGTCCACCCTTTCCTTCGTGATCATCGCCTGTTCCTGGATCCCGTCAAAGCTGACGACATACGAGTTTTTGGCGTACAGTGAAAAGTTCTTCACAAAATGAATATTAATGATGAAAGAACGGTGTGAACGGATAAAGTCCCTTTCCCGCAGTTCTCCCTCCAATTCATTCAATGTTTGATAGGTTTTGATAGGACCGTTTTTAGTATGTATGGTCGTTGAACGCCCTGAACGTTCAATGAAAATAATGTCCTTCTTCTGCAAAATATGAATATCATTTTTCTGTTTTATAAACAGCCTTCCCGCCACTTCAGCGGTTCTTGACTTTTCCTGGAACCGTTCGATCGATTTGATGAGCCTGTCCCTCGAATAGGGCTTCATGATGTAGTCATGCACATTGAGTTCGAAGGCATGGACGGCGTACCCACTCGTACCTGTCACGAAGATGACCGCTATGTTCAATGCATGGGAATGGATGATGTCAGCCATTTCATATCCGGATAAATTAGGCATTTCGATATCCGCAATCAGCAAATCTATCGTTTCCTGTTTGATCTGCTCATACGCATATTCAGCGGAATCCGTGGAAAAAACCAATTCGATGCCAGGCATTTGGGCCACGATTCCATTCAACTTATCCAAATCAATCTTCCGGTCATCCACAAGGCCTACCTTCATCTACAACTCTCCTTCTCTGAAATTACCTTTATTTTACCATCAAAATATGGAAAATCGATACTTTCACGACATAAAACGGCACTTTCACGACATAACTACAGATTCCCCTATCCTTTATTTGTATGATTGAGTCAACCAAAAGAAATGTAGGAGGTTAGTAAATGATTGAAATTCATGAAGTTACAAAAACGTTCCAAGATAAAAAAACGTTCATCACCGCCCTTAAACATGTTTCCCTTACCATCGGAAAAGGCCAGATTGTCGGATTACTTGGGGAAAATGGGGCCGGAAAGACCACGCTGTTACGTTCGATTGCCACACTCCTGACACCGACAGAAGGGTCTATCAAAGTGGCCGGATTCGATACATTGGATCATCCCAATGAAATCAAGAAAAAGATCGGTGTCCTGTTCGGTGGGGAAACCGGCCTGTACGACCGCTTAACCACACGTGAAAATCTCGCCTATTTCGCCACTCTGTACGGTTTGAGCAAGCACGAAACTAAGGTGAGGATAGAAGAGCTGGCCGTCATGTTCGGGATGAAGGATTATCTCGATCGTAAAGTCGGTGGATTCTCGAAAGGCATGCGCCAAAAAGTGGCCATATCGCGGACGCTCATCCATGACCCAGAAATCATCCTGTTTGACGAGCCGACGACAGGACTCGATATCACTTCATCGAATGTATTCCGCCAGCTTGTTCTTCGGCTAAAGAATCAAGGCAAAACCATCATATTCTCAAGCCATATCATGGAGGAAGTGACCCTGCTATGCGACTCTGTAGCCATGATGCACAAAGGGGAAATGGTGTATGAAGGCCAGTTAGAATCTCTATATAAGGAAGAGAATAGCCGTGATCTGAATTATATATTCATGTCCAAACTTGTAAGGGGGAATCAGTCTCATGTTTCTTAATATGTATATAAAAGAGTTGAAGGAAGCTTTACGGGACCGCCGGACGCTATTATTAAGTGTATTTCTTCCCATCCTTTTGTTGACGGGACTGACGTTATTTTATGAGAGTATGATGGCAACGGATGAAGAGGAAACCCATACCCTTGCTGTAGATCCATCATTCACGATGGACGCCAAATCACTACTGAAGGACTTCCCTCAAATTGATGTCCAATCGTTCAAGAATCCGACAGACGCTGTCCAAGACGGAAAAGCCGCTGCTGCCCTACAGGTTAGTGATAAGTTCATGGAGCAAATCAAAAAGGGGGAACAAGTCACATTCAGCCTTTCAGGTGACTCCTATAGCCAAGATGGCTCCTTCGTCCTTTCACAGGTCGAGTCAGCCTTAACTCTCTTTGAAAAACAAATCATCCAGGAGCGCTTGCAATCGATCAATGTGGATACTAACATGATCAGTCCGCTAAAGGTCGACTTCAAAGAGGCCGGGATAGATAGCGATAATGGTGCCTCCTTGAGCATACTATCGCTCTTTCTTCCCATGATCATCACGATGGCAATCAGTACGGGTGCCTATCCGCTTGCCTCTGACTTATTTGCCGGGGAAAAAGACCGGAAAACGATGGAAGCTTTACTTATGACACCCGTTAGCCGGGGAAAGATCCTGCTAGCCAAATGGCTGACGATTTCCTCCATCGGGGCACTGGCAGGAATCGTCTCGATCCTTGTCGTCACCTTGGAACTCATGTTTTTAACGGAGGAATTGAAAAAGGGCTTTCATTTCGGTAGTGACCTATGGTTGATTCTTCCTACCGCCCTATTGATCACCATCTTATTTTCTCTATTCGTAGGGGCCCTGCAAATGTCAGCCAGCATCCTATCCAAAACCGTGAAAGAGTCGCAGAACTACCTATCGCCGATTACGATGCTCGGTGTCCTGCCTGTCCTATTCCTAGGAGGCACTGGCCTGCACGAATTGACGACCAAGCATTTCTTGATTCCATTCTTCAATATATTCGCCCTTTTTAAGGAACTGCTTTACGGCGTCATCGACTACCAGAATATCGTACTGACAGCAGGTAGCCTTATCGTCTCCATTGCCATCTTTTTCACTGTATCAAGACTATTATTCTTGAAAGACAAATGGGTATTGAATTAAGTAAAAGACGCGCTGAGCTACCAGCGCGTCTTTCTTATTCAAATCGGATCCTCCGTATGCCCAGTAATAAAAACACGAGTCCGAATAACAGTAAGATAGCGATTGATTCAATAGGGAGGGACCCATTGCCCGCAATATCCGTCAACCCCTTCATGGCCCACCTCTGAGGCAGGAACTCCGCCATCTTCTGCATAAAGGCGGGCTCGATTTCCAGTGGCCAATACACACCGGCAATCATGCAGGTGGAAATGACGACGAGGTTTCCGATTGCAGACTGTTGCTCGACCGTTTTTACAAAGCCCGAAATCATCAGGCCCAGGCCTACAATCGCGAACAACATGGCAGAAACGAGAAGCACCAAATAGATGGGATTTCCCCAGCTAACATCAAAAAAGATAGAAGTCGCCAGCATCAAGATTCCAAATTGAATCCAGCCAATCATGAAGAAGGAAAGTAGGTAACCGAAAGCTATTTCAAAACGTGATGCCGGGGTGGACAGTAAACGGTACCATACGCCGTTACTTCTCGCCTCTAAAATCGTACCCGTGACACTCATCATCGTAATCATCAAAAACATGATGGAAAACCCGGAAGCGCTGCTCGAAAAACCTCCCTGCTCATTAACCTGGCCTCCACCGAGGGTAACCTGTTTCAGACCTGATTCTTCCGTAGCCGATTCCTTTCTCAGCTTTCCATATAGCTTTTTCCAGTCTTCGCCGCTCTGTTCACTCCAAACGAGGGAACCGGCCATTTCGATATTCAGTTTCGAAAGCTTATTTGAAAGATACCCGGTGATCGTTTGGGGCGTGGTGAACTCGGGAATATGTTCAAACCGGACATTGGGCATGCCCCCTTCCAACATTTTGGTTTCGAATCCCTTACCGACATGAATGACTCCGACAATCTTTTTATTATCAAGATCCGTGAGGGTATCCTGGTTAGAACCCTTTTCCAAGGTGAACAGGGCATTCTTCTCATGCAATTCTTCAAATAGCGATTTCGATAACAAGGACTTATCTTCATCCACGAATGTAACCGCTAGCGGATCTCGATCATCCGATCCCATTAAGGTACCGAATAAAAGTGTAAAAATAAGAGGCATAGCAAACATGATAAGATAGCTCTGCCGTTCCTTAAAGACCCGCTGGATTTCAAAGCGGCAGATGTTCCAGATTTTTCTCAAGCATATCTCCCCCTTAAGCGCCAAGCACCAATCAGCATGGATACAAGCCCTATTAGCCCCAAAACCGAAAACGGCAACAACAGTCCACTCCAGCCCACGCCGGACATGATGTCCAAGAAACCGGTCAGTGCCCAATTATTCGGCGTTAGTGCTGCAATTGTTTTAAGCCGCTCAGGAAACGCATAGATTGGTAGCATCGAACCCCCGACGATTGCAAACAGTTGGATGCCGATCCCGCTGATCAAGTCGGCTGTCTTCTCTTTCCTGATGAAGGCGGCCAATAACATGGACAGACCCGCGACGGCGACGGAATACATGAAACCGAACGCCACCACCTGCCCTTGACTTTCTCCCCAATTGACGTTGAAGAAGAGAGAAGTGGCTACGTAAAAGAGCAATAATTGAATGAATGCGAAATAGAGAGTGCCCAAGAACTTCCCGATAAGGATTGAATATTGATTCATCGGGGCACTGTTCAATCTTGCCAGCGTGTCTGTATGACGTTCCTGGATCATGGATTTGGCTCCCAGAGTCACATTAAAAAGCAAAAACATGACCAGCATCGCGGCCGCATAATACTGCATCGACGAAATGGATGTTTCGCCGACCGATTGATTCCCGACTTCCATGTCCACCTTTCCACTTTCCGTCAACTCCATGGATACTCGCTCTGCAGTTTCCTTGCCAGCGCCTTCGCCCGTAGCGACTGCTTGTGTCTGCGTCGCATTTTTCATGACAGCCTCAGATGTCTTTGAAATCGTCTGTACCCGCTCGGTAAAAGAAGAGATGATCGACTCGACGACCGTCGCTTTTAATTGAGTATCTTGATTCGAGTAAAGAACGGCCTCATCAAGGTTTGCACCCCATTCAGCCGGGATAAGGATTCCAACTTCAACTTCCTCCTTTTTCACCATTTCTTTAAGCTTCTCTTCACTGTCTACCGTTTTAAGTGTAAGGAACTCCGTCTTTTCTAAGACATCTTGCTTCAATGCATCGGCCATCGGATCTTTTTTATCCACGTACAGCCCGACCGATGTTTCCTGAAACCCTTCATCTCCACCAAAGATATCCTTCAAAGCCATTCCTAAAATCAACGTCAAGATTAAGGGCATAATCAGCATGGTCATGAAACCTCGCCTGTCCATGGCCCGTATCTTAAAATCCTTCCATGCAATCAGAAAGCTCTTCATTCTCCACCCCTCCTAATCCCGTAGCGATTTCCCCGTCAATTGTAGGAAAAGACTCTCTAAATTCGGTTCCTTCCTTTCAAAGGACAGCACTTTAACAGTGGACTTCACAGCAGAAGCTATAATATCAGAGACGATATTCGGGTGATTGGTCACCATGACTTCTAGTGTGTGTGTTTCTTCATTAATCACGACTCTATCCACATTCTCCAACCCTTCCAATTCCTTAAGCCACATACCATTGAGGGAATCGACCTGTAGTTTGATGAATATTCCCTCCGCCAACGTGTCACATAAGGCTTCTTTCTTGCCGAGCGCAATGATTTTCCCTTCATCGACGATGGCGATCCGGTCGCAAAGGTGCTCGACTTCCTCCATATAGTGACTGGTATAAATCACCGTCATCCCTTCCCTATTCAACCGCTTCACCGTTTCTAGAATATGGTTGCGCGATTGCGGATCGATTCCGACCGTTGGCTCATCCATGATCAGTAGCTCAGGCTCATGCATTAAAGCGGCTCCGATATTCAGCCTCCTTTTCATCCCGCCCGAGAAGGTTTCGACTTTATCTTTGGCCCTATCCAACAACCCGATGATTTCAAGCACAACCCCTGCCCTTTGTTTCCCTTGTGCCCTCGTCAGTCCCTGCATCCTTCCCCAGAACAGTAAATTATCCTGTGCGCTCATCGTCGGGTACAGGGCAATTTCCTGTGGAACGATTCCAATTTTCTTTTTAACGTCCCTTGGCTGTTTTTTCACCGAAAGACCATCGATAAGGATGTCTCCCGAGTCATAAGGCAACAACCCGCAAATCATGGCAATCGTCGTTGACTTACCTGCTCCATTTGGTCCCAACAAACCGAAGGATTCCCCTTTATCCACCGAAAAGGAAACATCCTGTACGGCCACATGCTTCCCGTATGATTTCCTGACCTCTTTCACCTTTAACACGATACATTCCCCCTCGTATGACGCTTCCCCCTAATTCTATGACCAAAGTAAAAAAAAACCATCTGCCTCAAGGAAGAATTCCACAAAAAAAATGACCTTCGTCTATGCCGAAAGTCATCTATCTTGGATGATATGGAAGTTTCACTCTGTAAACGTAGTGACCCCATATCGTACGGCAAAAACGGCAGCCTGGGTGCGGTCACGTAATTCAAGTTTGGAAATGATATTGGAAACATGGTTTTTCACGGTGCCCTCCGTGATGCACAAAGTGGCTGCGATTTCCTTGTTACTTTTTCCATGGCCAAGATCCCGAAGGACATCATATTCCCTGTTTGTTAAATCACCAAGGACAGCAGGCGATTCACTCGCTTTCCTTTCTTTTTCGCTCCTTAACTCTCGAAGCATGTGTATGGTGATTTCCGGGGGCAGCACCACCCCACCTGATTGAACGGTCCTGATGGCATTTGCAATCATGTCCGCTGACATGTCCTTCAGCAAATACCCGCTCGCCCCTTCCTCCAATGCTGAGAAAATGAGGGCACTATCTTGAAACGTTGTAAGCATCAGCACCTTTGTATGGGGAAGTTTTGATGTAATCAACTTTGTCCCTGCCACACCATTCGTCTGTGGCATCCGGATATCCATCAACACAATATCCGGTTTCATTTCCACTGACCGTTCATAAGCCTCCATGCCGTTACTTGCCACGCCAACCACTTCCAGTTCTGGACGCAAATTCAACAAAGCCGCCAAACCGTCACGGATGAGCGGCTGATCATCAACCACCATTACCCTTATCATCACGTTCCTCCTATCGCCCATTTTTTCTCGTTTAACGGGAACTCTGCGGTCATATGGAACCCTTGGGCTTCCTTGCTTCCATATGACAACACCCCACCCATTTCATTAATCCGGTCTTGCATCGTCTTCAACCCGAACCCTGGAATGATAAGGCTTGCACCCTTGCCGTTATCCTGGATCTCAACCCTCACCATTTCCGGAATGCAGACCAGCCTGATTGAACTAACCGTTGCATTTCCATGACGTTTTGCATTGGTTAGACTCTCCTGAATCACACGGATGAGTGTTGGCTGAAGGGTATGGGGAATATGGCTGGAATCCCCCGAAAGTTCTACAGTCGATTTCAGGCCTGTCGATTGGTGAAATTCATTCAGCAACCTATTCACACTTGTCAGGAAAGCCGTCTCGTCTTCATTCAATGCCTGAACGGAATAGCGAACCTCCTCCAAGGCACCCTGGGCCAAATCCTTGCAAATATTCATTGTACCCTTCGCCTTTTCCAAGTCATGGTCGATCAGTTCATAAGCTAGCTCCATCTGCACGAATAAGGCCGTCATCTTATGTCCCACCGTATCATGTATCTCCCTTGCAATCCGGTTTCTCTCTCTGATTTTTGCCGTTTCCTCTGTCTGAAGGGAATATTCCTGCAACCGTTTATGGGCCACAGACAGCTCTTCATGCGCCTCATTCAATTGTAAGTATTGCTCATTCACCACATCACTGGCCTCAGTGAGTTTCCGAATCAAATTGCCGACTACAGACGTAAAGGCGACAAATGAGAAACTCATGAGGTTATCCATGATATCCAGCGTACCTGTTTGTAAATAGGTCGAAACCATAACCAACCCCCATAGGAATACAAAAAACAAGCCAAATATTCTATGTTTCTTAGACTCCGAGACGAGGATAAACACAGTAATCGCAACGACACCGACTAGAATCATATAAAGGGTAGTCTGGGGGAACAAAAATCCATATACAAAACTGAGGATGCCATCGAAATAGACGATTCGGAGATCATGTTGAATTGAATCCTTATAAAAAAGCAAATAATGATTCAGGATAAAACCAATAGCGATCAAGATGAGCAGGCCTTTTACATATGGATTGGAATCCGGAATCCTCCAGTAATACATAAAACTGATCATCAAGAACATGACAATCCGTAGATTGACTAACCACCCCATACCGTCCGCCCTCTTTCCTTCTCTCTTCTACCATCATGCCTAAATTATGGTAGAAAATAAAGAGCTTATTTTTCCGCAAACGAAAAACCCCCCTGTTTTGGAGGGTCTCATATTCTCTTATTCTTAAAAAAACTCATGATATAGCGCCTGGATGGCCGTCTCTTCGCTATGACCCTTCACACCGAACATCATGCTCACTTCGGAAGAACCTTGGTTAATCATTTCAATGTTGACCTTAGCATCGGCCAACGCTTTCGATGCCCTTGCCGTTGTTCCCACATTATGACGCATGCCTTCACCGACGACCATGATCAAGGCCAGATTATGTTCAACAATGACTTGATCGGCATGAAGCTCCTGCTTAATGCGCGAAACAATTTTCGCCTCGGCCTCTTCACTCATTTGATCTTGACGGAGGATGATCGTGACATCATCAATGCCAGATGGGGCATGTTCATAAGATACACCGTAATCTTCAAGAATATGAAGCAATTTACGACCGAATCCAACTTCACGGTTCATCAAGTATTTATTAATGTAAATACTGCAAAACCCTTTGTCACTCGCAATCCCTATGACGGGCCCATTCATATTATCACGGGTACTCACAATCCTTGTCCCCTGTGCACTCGGATTGTTCGTGTTCTGTATATGTACTGGAATACCAGCACGGAATGCAGGGATTAACGCTTCATCGTGAAAGACCGAAAAACCGGCATAAGACAGTTCTCGCATTTCCCGATACGTCAATTCACGTATTCCCTTCGGATTGGACACCACATGTGGATTCACTGCGTACACGGCATCCACGTCCGTAAAGTTCTCATATAAGTCTGCCTTGACGCCATTTGCAAGAATCGAACCCGTAATATCTGATCCGCTCCTTGAAAAGGTTAAAACATCCCCATCCATTGTATATCCGAAGAATCCGGGGAATACCACGATACCCGGCTCCTCACGAAGTGCATATAAACGCTCATATGATTCAGGAAGCACCTGTGTATATCCGCCCTCATCCGTCACAATCAAGCCGGCTTTCATCGGGTCCATATACTGAGCCTCTACCCCACGACTCCGAAAATAGGCTGAAACCAGCTTCGCATTATTATCTTCTCCGCTCGCCTTCAAGGCATCCAAATAACGCTTCGGTTTACTCTGGTCTGCATGCAGCAGGCTATATAAATTGTCACGTATCTCCGCAATGACCTCTCCTGGAATGTCTAACTCCTCAGCAATACTCGCATATCGAGAAACGACATCTTCTATTAAAAGCCCACCATCATCCCCATGCAACTGGCGTTCCGCAGCGGCAATCAGTAAATCCGTCACCTTTATATCATCAGAATTGCGTTTCCCTGGTGCTGAAACAACGATGACTTTTCTCTCTGGATCTGAAACCACAATTTCGAATACCTTCTTCAATTGTTCTCCCGACGCGAGTGAGCTCCCGCCAAACTTTGCTACTTTCATCCCGACAACCCCTATTTTTAGAAATATTCTGTCAAAATCAACTCTCCCTATTATTACGCTTTTTTACGAAACAATCAAGGATTAATTCCATTATATGAGGACATATGTATTTTTGATAAAGACAATTCGAATGAAATTTTCATGATGGTTAAATTGCCTTATCCTATCCGCCCAATTTAAGTTCTACACATAAAAAAGCTTCCCGAAAAATCGAGAAGCTAAATCATTAAAGCCCACATTTCACTTACCGATTATCCACAGTTTCTGGATACAAGTCATGGTTCATCAACCGGTAACTCGCCATTTCTTCAAACTTCGTCCCTGGTTTTCCATAGTTCGTATAAGGATCAATGGAAATGCCACCCCGTGGAGTGAACTTGCCCCAGACCTCAATATACTTCGGATCCATCAATTCGATTAAATCATTCATGATGATATTCATGCAGTCTTCGTGAAAATCTCCATGATTGCGGAAAGAGAACAAATACAATTTCAACGACTTGCTTTCGACCATTTTCACACTCGGAATGTAGCTGATATAGATGGTCGCAAAATCAGGCTGCCCCGTAATCGGACATAAACTCGTAAACTCCGGGCAATTGAACTTGACGAAGTAATCCCTGTTCGGATGCTTATTATCAAAGGACTCCAAAATTTCCGGTGCATAATCAAAGGAATATTGTGTACCCTGGTTTCCTAGTAGGGTGATATCCTTTAATTCTTCTTCTTTTCTTCCAGACATATAAACGTCCTCCTCTTCCACGTATCCAGGGAGGTTCATAATGGGGCCTCTACACAAATAAAAACCATATCTCCTTAAAGATATGGTTGATTCGCAAAATATCAAGCCATAGTTTTTTTAAGAGGGTGATGCTATGAACCTCTCCCGTTTATCGGGAATTCATTTGATTTTATCATGTGTAAATATAGTAGATAAACTCAATTCTGTCAATATCAAACTTTGAAACTTTCTTATCTTAAGCTAGAATATATAAAGAGTTTATCCTAAATGAAGGAAGAGATTACAGCCATGTGGATTTTTGCAGCCCTCATCACCAGTTTTTGTTTCGGCATCAATAACAGCATTTTCAAATGGAGTGGAACAAAAGGCCATTCCAAAATACATATCCAGTTCTTCTTTTATTTTGTTGCTTTCATTCTATCCATTATGTATGGTGTGCTCGTCGATGGGCTGAACCTGAATTGGGTCTCCATCCTGCTAGGTGCGGCAATCGGGGTCCTCAATGCTAATGGGAATATCCAAATGGCAAGTGCCTTTGAAAAAGGCCCGGCAAGCCTGACTTCCCCTTTAATCGCGGCGAATACCATTTTCCCGATTCTCTGTGCAGCGCTCATTTTTCATGAGCACATTTCTCAGTTGCAATGGAGCGGCGTCATCTGTATGTTGCTCGCCACCTTGATCATCCAGTACACGCCAAATGCCAAAGGGAATCATCAGTATGTCCCTTGGATGATGCATACCTTATTTGCCATCTTCTCCTTTGGCGTACTCGGCATCCTGATGACGACAACGACACGCCTTCACCTGAGCTCCCTTGATATTCTGGTATCCATGTACGGAGGAGGAACGGTTTACCTCATGGTCGCGATGGGCATTAAACATGAGAAAATTAAATCTAAAGAAATCAAGATTGGTTCCTGTGTAGGCCTCTTGAGCGTAATCGGATACGGCTGCTATTTCTTCGCCCTGAATACCGGCATAGCAAGCATCATCTTTCCAGTCGTCAGCCTCAACTGCCTGATCGTCGTATTCGCTGGTTGCTACCTATTCAAAGAAAAACTAAAAACCTACCAAATCGCCGGCGTCTTCGCAGCCCTGATTGGAATCATCCTAACCAAAATCTAAAATCAAACCCCATTCCCGAGCCACCTTGGGAAATGGGGTCTGACCCCTTAACCAACAGCCATGACCCCTGTCGTACTAAGCTTATTTCACTTGAATGAATTCTGGGAAATAGGGTCTGACCCCAAAAAGTGTTGACATCTCGTTTGATTTATCAGATAATTATGAATATTAAATATTTTAGAGAGCAGCATAGGCTAAATGTTTGATTGCCCGGTAAGAATGGGTATATAGTAAGTGTGTACTTCGAAGGTACCATGATAAAGAAAGGAAGATGGAAAATGGTTAAAGTTACTGTGAAAGTGGATTACAATGGAAAGTCATATCAAACGAATGTTCTTGCAAAACCAGGTGCTAATGAGCAGGAAATTTTCCAAATGGCACTTCATCAAGTCGAGAAACAATGGAAGGAATAAAAAAGCAGGCATCGCCTTAGATACCTGCTTTTTTTATTGCCTTTTTTTATGCAACTTCCAAAATCCAATCGAATGGATCCCCTTACCCTACCATATGAAATTTCCTCCAACAAAAAAGAGCGCCTTTTGAAGGACGCCCTCTTTTGATAGATTCTCTTACAAGTAACCCCAAGTCATAGCTAGTAAAGTACCGAAGACCGTGAATAATGCAATGAACATACCGTAATAAACGTTTACGTAAATTGCTTTTCCATCTTTCGTTTCACCAGCATGCATGAATACAACAAGTTGAAGACCTGCTTGTATAAATGCAGTAACAAGAAGTACCGTCATACCAACTGGGAATGACATATCAAAGAAGTAAACGGCAAGAGCCACTGCAGTAAGAATCATTGAGAATACAAAACCCATTACTTGTTTTCGTGGGAACAATTCAGACATTATGAGATCATTCCTTTCAGATAGATGAAGCTAAAGATAAAGATCCAAACTACATCCAAGAAATGCCAGTAAAGAGAGAAGATAAACGATTTATTAGCTGTCGCTGGAGTCAATCCGCGCTTTTTAACCTGAAGGATAATGAACGTTCCCCAGAATAGACCAGCGGTTACGTGAGCTCCATGAGTTCCTAATGTTGTCATCAGCATGGCTGTGAAAGCACTAGTTTGTAATCCTGCCCCAATATGAACATAGTGGATAAACTCGTAAACTTCTACGCATAAGAATCCTAGGCCTAGCAGAAGCGTGATAGCAAAGAAAGTTATCATCGCTTTCTGTCTGCCAAGACGCATGGCGTGAATACCAAGACCGATAACAAAACTACTTGTTAAAAGTAAGATTGTTTCAGCTAGAACTGGAGTGATTTCAAAAATCTCCACTCCAGGGCCTCCAGCAGTACGGCCCTGTAATACGAAATATCCAGCAAAAAGTGTAGCGAAAAGCATAATTTCAGCACCAAGGAAAATCCAGAAACCAAATATCTTCAGACTATTCTCTTCAGTACTATATTCAAGTGGCAGCGAGTTATCAATTTTCATTATTTAGCACCTCGCAATTTTGATTCTGTCTCTTCAATTTCTTCAACTGAAATGTAGTGACCATGATCTTCCTCGAATGACCGAAGCGCCATACAAACAAAGATCGCGATTGTAGCAACGATAGCAGGAATCCAAAGTGCAAATATGAATGAGAAGCCCCAAACAAAGAAAATCGCACTCATGATGATCGGCATTCCGCTATTATTAGGCATATGAATTTTTTCATACTTGCCTGGGAATAAGTCATGTCCCTTTTTCTTAGCATCCCAAACAGGTTCAATTGAATTAACCTGTGGTAATACGGCAAAGTTATATTCCGGTGCAGGGTTATGAGTAGACCATTCAAGAGAACGAGCATCCCATGGATCTGAACCGATGTTTCTTGGAGAGTAACGTACACTGTAGTACACGTTATAGACGATTACTACAAAACCTACAGCAAGTCCAGCTGCTCCAATGAAGGAAATCATATTCATCAACCCGAATCCAGTTGATTCAGAATATGTGTACATACGACGTGCTTGACCATCTAATCCACTGAAGAACATTGGCATAAAGGCAACTAATGTACTCATTGTAATGATCCAAGCTGAAATCTTACCAAGCTTTTCATTTAACATGAAACCGAACATTTTTGGCCAGTAGAAATGCAGACCAGCTAGCATCGCGAATACAACACCAGGAATAATAACCATATGGAAATGGGCTACCAAGAACATTGTATTATGGTACTGGTAATCGGCTGCTGACATACCAAGCATTACCCCAGTAACACCACCGATAGTAAAGATCGGTAAGAATAGTACTGAATAAATCATTGGAGTGGTAAATGTAATCTTACCTTTCCAAAGCGTGAACAACCAGTTGAATATCTTAACTCCGGTTGGAACAGCAATCGCCATCGTTGTGATAGAGAAGATACTGTTTGTAAGTGCTCCTTGACCCATAGTAAAGAAGTGATGCACCCATACTAAGAATGAAAGAAGCGAGATAAGAACCATTGAAGCTACCATTGATTTATAACCATATAGGTTACGTTTGGCAAAGGTTGAGATAACCTCACTATAAATACCGAATGCCGGCAAGATTAAGATATAAACCTCAGGATGTCCCCAAACCCAGAAGAAGTTGGCCCAAAGCATATCCATACCGCCACCAGTTGTTGTAAAGAAGTGGGTTCCGAATAATCTATCCATTGTTCCCATGATAAGCAACACTGTTAATACAGGGAAAGCGAAAACAATGATTAAGTTAGTGATTAAAGCTGACCAAGTAAACATTGGCATTTTCATCAATGTAATACCAGGTGCTCTCATTTTCAGGATTGTAGTGATGAAGTTAATACCCGTCATCAATGTACCAAGACCTGAAATCTGAAGAGCGAACATGTAATAATTCGAGCCTACCGACTCACTGAAGTCATTACCTGCCAGTGGGAAATAAGAAGTCCAACCTGCATCAGGAGAACCACCGACTACGAATGAAATGTTTATTAACATCGCACCCATAAAGAATAACCAGAAACTTAATGCATTTAGACGTGGGAATGCTACGTCACGTGCACCGATTTGAAGCGGAACAACGATGTTCATGAACGCCATGATAAATGGCATTGCCATGAATATAATCATTACGACACCATGTGTCGTGAAAATTTCATTATAATGCTGTGCATCTAAAAGAGTGTTATCTGGTACGGCAAGTTGTGCACGCATCATGATAGCATCTGCGCCACCGCGGAAAAGCATGGCTAAAGCAGCAATTATATACATGATACCGATACGTTTATGGTCAACCGTTGTTAACCATTCACGCCAAAGATAACCCCATTTTTTGAAATAGGTCAAACCAGCAATTATGGCAAGCGTAGTAAGACCAATGGCAACCATCGATGCGTAAATCGCAAGACTTGGATGAGGTACGGCAAATCGATCAAAGAATTCCATACTATCGTGACTCCTTTTGGAAATTTATTGTTTACCCTGTAAGGTTAGTTGTATAACTAACCCCACATCTTAATGATTGCTATGTTCTTCGTGTTCTTCGTGTTCTTCGTGTTCTTCGTGCTCTTCGTGTGAATCATGTCCTTCGTGTGAACCTTCGTCTGATCCATGATCATGTCCACCATTTTCACCCTCAGGAGCAGGACTGAATTCTAGATGAGTTCCAGTGTAAGTGGATGTACCAAGATGACCTGGTTCTAATAACTCATCGAATTTATCTTCTGTAAGAGGTTTAGCAGTTTGATGCACTTCATCTACCCATTCATCAAACTCGGCTTCAGGCATTGCTGTAACGTTGAACGTGTTCTCAGCGAATCCTTTACCACTAAAGTTTGCGTTTCTACCCATGTATTCACCTGGTTCGTCAGCTGCTAGGTGCAGAGTGTTAACCATGTCGCTCATTGCGTATTTTTGACCACCAAGTTGTGGAATCCAGAAACTTGTGATTGGTCCATAAGAGTAAAGTTTGAATTCAAGCGGACGGTCTGTTGGAATGTATAAATAGTTAACCGTTTCAATATTTTCTTCTGGATAACTAAAATGCCATTTCCAGTTAGATGTTGAAGCGTAAACAACCAAAGGCTCTTTATCTTCATATCCTTCAGGTGTTGCCTCTACTTTATAGTTACTTTGAGTAGAAACAATAGAAAGGAAACCTACAATTAAAATTGGAACACCAACACAAATTGTCTCTACAAGTTTACTTCCTTCAATATGAGGCGGTTCGTAATCCTTACTTTGTTTAGAAGCTCTGTACTTGACTAACATATAGATTAAAATTCCAAAAACGACTAGAACGATAATCGACATTAATCCAATAGATAACATTATGTCCTTAGCTTGCGTTTCAGCTTGAGGCCCTTTTGGATCTAAGACCATTAATGGTTCGCAGCCTGTTAACACTGTGGCAACAGTAAAAAGGATGGTTAAAAAAGCCCACTTTATTTTCATCGTGCTACCCCTCTCTTAGTATAATATATTTGACATTGGTAATTATTCGGAGAAAACATTTACCAATCTTTAAACCTCTCATTCTCATATCTTAGTTCCAAGTGGAAAAAAAGACAATATGAAATGAAGAATGTCATAAAAAGTTCATTTAAAAACCGTAAATATGTGGTAAATGAGCAGTTATATTGTATTATTTTTTTCTTATGCCCTATAATAAATCCTTATAATGAAAAACGAGACAGCTTCCCAAAGTACAGGATTGTCCCTACCTATGTCTATTTTATTTTATATTAATATAGTGAAATAAACAATTGTAACATTATACATCATGGGGAAATATGCCTCAAAATCACCTCTAATGTTAAATATTTCACAATATGAGTAGGATAATATGTCTAATCTGGTATAAACATCCTTTTTCTTCACTTACTTATTTTATACTGATATAAATTATTGTAAGTGTTTTTCCCTTAGCCATTGTGGAAACTAAAAAATCATACTTTTTTATCATTACCTGCATACGGTTTTTTTAAAGTAAATAAGCGTTTCTTCTATTGAAGAAACGCTCTACTCTCCTAATAAAAAAGAAGAAAGGTGTCAAATTGACACCTTTCTTCTTTTTGTTTTGGACTTGAATTTTATAAGCTTCGTTGTTTCCGGTATAATTCTTTCCCCTTTTTTGGTGTTCGCCGTCATTTCTTCTGCCAAGACAAATAATATACCAACCAAGAAAATACTCGCTGCACTTAACGCTATGGTTATCCCTATTGTTGACAGCACATACCCTCCGTTGTAACCGCTTACAGAAAAACTAATTAAAAACAATATAATTCCGATTGTACATCCTGTGCCTGATACCCATTTCAATGCATCCATGATCTTCTGATTAGCTTCCATCCTGTCAGCTCCTTTTCTTTCTATTTTAACAATTTTCACATTTTTGTCAATATTTCTACTATTTTACATTATAAACACGTTGTTTTCCTTGACAAATCATTTCTCTTTATTGGAAGGGAATATAGATATGTTCCCTCATGGTTATATTATTAGCTATACTAAAAATTCTACTCTAAAAGAAAAGACTTCGGACAGTTTTCAATCCGAAGTCTTTTCCTATTAAGAACCTTTCAAGGTTATCGTCAACGTCTTTTCTTTTGCCCCTCGATAGATCTTGAATATTACCTTGTCACCTATTTTCTTATCTTTGTACAGTTGTTTTCTCAATTCAGCAGCCGTGCCAATCTTGGCGCCATCAATCGCCACGATGACATCCTGTTGCTGGAGACCTGCATCCGCAGCCGCCGAACCTGGTTCTACACTATTGACCATTACCCCGGCTTTTGCAGGCTCAGGCATTTTCTGTAGATAATATTGTGGGAGTTCCTCTGTATTGGTAAGACTGACACCTAAATAGGGTCGCGTAATTTTTCCCTTTTCGATTAGCTCTTTTACTATCGGGATGACCTCGTTACTTGGAATCGCAAAGCCTAAGCCCTCCACTCCACTTTCCGATATTTTCAAGCTATTGATGCCAATCACTTCACCAGCCGTATTGATTAAGGCCCCCCCGCTATTTCCAGGGTTGATGGCCGCATCCGTTTGTAACACATCCAGCTCCCATTCGCCGTCCGAAGTATCAACCGAAATCGCCCTTCCCGTTGCACTAATGATTCCTTGTGTTACTGAGCGCGAAAAATCAAGTCCGAGCGGATTCCCGATGGCCAATACCTCCTCACCTGGTCGAATGCTATCAGAATCACCAATACTGACGGCTTCTGGAGCAATTGAATCATCAATCGTCAACACCGCTAAGTCCGTTAAGGCATCAGCACCGACCACCTCTGCTGTTGCCTTTTTCCCGTCATATAACGATATTTCCACTTCCTTAGCTCCTTCGATTACATGGTTATTCGTGATGATATAGGCTTTGCCATTGTCTTTTTTATAAATGACCCCTGATCCCGTGCCACTTTCCACCGTTTCATTTTCCGTACTTTGCTGCTGGAGGGGATACCGACTTTGTGTTTCTTGAAAGTTGACGACACCTACAATCGATTTTGAAGCTGTTTCAACCATATCAGCCCTCTGATTGGAATCTGTACTCGTCGACAACTTTTGTGGAGTGACTGTTTGCTCTACGGCTGCGGTTTGAGAGGTTTCATTCACGGCTTCTTTCTCGGTATCCCCAAACTCACCCCCGAATACAAATACAGAAGAGGTTACTAAAGAAGCGACCACTCCAGAAACAAGGCCAGTAAACACATGTGACTTTACTTTTTTCGGTTTATCTTTCACCCTGACTTGTCCTTCACCATTATAGTTCTCCATCTTCTTCCCTCCTATTTATGACTTTCACCTGCCTCCATCATAAACAGGAATTATTAAAAAATTCTTAAGAAACCTTGAAAAAATATAAATTTCTTAGATGGACCGATATATTTGCGGCTTGGACCGATAAAACATCCAAATTGACCGATATATTTACGACTTTGACCGATAAACTGCTTACAAACAAAAAAAAGACGCCTCTATTAAAGGCGCCCCTCCTTACATCACTTCATACACTTCTTTTTTCTGCTTATTCACGCCATACCAGCCATACGTGGCAGTATGTCCACCTTCGTTACTATCATTGACGACTTCAAAGACTTGAAAAATATAGTCTCCCTTTTCATCATCGTGATCATATTGGATTTGTAGATGCGGATTATTTTCGGCATCCACATAATCCTTCACCAGCTGCTCCGCTTTCGCTTTTGTAAAGCCTTGGTCCGGGTCCTTCTCCTCTTCAACCGGTCCTTCTTCGGCTGGTTCTTCCTTAGCGGCTTTTTCCTCTTCTTGTGCTTCCTTCGGCGTTTCTGTTTCTACTGCCGGTTTATCTTCAGCTTCCGACTCGGGGATAGCTTCTGATTCCTCCCCCGTTTGGTCATCCGTCGTTTCCTCTAAATCCGTCTCCTCTTCAACTGGTTCTACGTCGGCTTCTTCCGTTTTCACCAACATTTCCGTAGCCTTTTGAACCATCAACTTGCCTTCTTCAAACTTTGCCTTATATGCGGCTGCCTCTTCGAAAAAGACCTGTGCTCCTTCTACATCCTGTTCTTCATATTTTTTCATTCCATCGTAAAGTAGGCCTGATAGCTCCATCAGCTCTTTCGCTTCCGCAGTGGGATCATCTTCATAAGCCAACTCAAATGCTTCATGTGCTTCTAAATAATTCTCTTCCTTTAGTTGGCTTTTCCCCAATTCCATGTTTGAGTCATACATCCTCGTTGCACAACCTGAAACGATAAATACCATCAATAAAATACATACGGATAATTTCTTCATAGTAGCACTCCCCATCCTTGTTAAATGTCCTAAGTTGTCCTATCAATCTCTAAATCTATCTTACCCTATTTCATAAGAAATATCTGACATCTATGTATGAAAGCGACTTTTTTATGGGATATTCATTTTTAGGGTTACTTTTTTACAAATAGTGGTACATCATAATTAAACACTTGAAGGGGTGGTATAAATGAGTCAAGAAAAGCAGACGTATCATGTGGATTTAGTGAGTGGAGATATTCTGGCACAGAAACTAGATGAAAACCCAAGCTTCACCATACAAGCGAATGATGACGAATTAGCCGAGTTAAAGCAATGTTTGGACGATCATCTGAAAGATGATCTTGAAGCTTTTGCCCGTTCTCACGTACCTTATCTTCTCTACCATCATGACCGGGCCAATGATAAATATGATGCGGCCATGAAAAAACTATACCGGATCATACACAGGTTAGGTGACGAGGCCGCCCGGAATCACATTGAGGAGATTGGCATATTGGAGGATAACAAATTCGAGGGAGACAGTGAAATCCAGAAGTTTAAATAAGTACCCTATTAGAACAGGATCTTATATATGAAGATTCTGTTTCTTTTTTCATATAAGGAGGTAGGGATGATAAGAGCGATGAAGTTTGTTCTATTGGCTTGCTCTCTTTGTCTACTGTATGGCTGCATGCAAAATCCATCCAGTAAAAAAACCGTGGAGGAAAGTGAAGCAAGCCCAACAACGGAAGAGTCCTCTGAAAAAAGCGGCCTCGAGCAAGGGGTCAGCCAAGTGGCGGAAGGATATTCACAGGCACCCGGGGAAAACGATGCAATCGGTTCAGATAAAGAAAAAGAAATTTATCTTTACATGAAGTCACTATACAACACCGGAGGACAGAATACCCAAGACGCCATCACGGAAAAGGCGAGTAACAAATTCGAGATTACACAAGAACAGGCCGGTACGATTTATATGCAGTATGAAATGAAGTTATCCAAGCCCAAATGAAAAATTCGCCACACTGAAACAAAAGACCAGCAATCATGGCGACTGCTGGTCCTTAATGTTTCAGTGTTTTTGTTTATAATAGGTCACAGCCAAGGCAAGGGCGAGAACTGCGCCTTTCACGATGTCCATTGCATAATATGGGACCGACATCATGATTAGCCCATTTTGCAGAATTCCAATCAAAACGGCCCCGATGAACGTTCCGAAAGCATTCGGTTTACCTGCTCCTAGAACAGAAGAACCAATGAAGGCCGCCGCCACCGCATCCATTAAATAGGGAGAACCTGAATTGATTTCCGATGTCATGACACGGGAAGCAAGGACGATCCCGCCGATAGCAGCGAACAGCGCCGACAGAAGATAGGCCACTACTTTATATTTATTGACCGAGATTCCCGAAAGTCTAGCCGCCTCCTTATTTCCGCCAATGATGTACATATAACGGCCATGCTTCGTGTAGGTCAAAAAGATATGAGTCGCAACGACAATGACGCCCATGATCAGGATAATCCAAGGCACTTGTCCGATTTTGGCGAAAAATGGGCTGATTAAACCTGTAGCGAATGTTCCATCAGGCATCACCATGTTTTGTGAAACCGTGGCCCCTTTTGTATAAGTAAGGGCAAGCCCTTGAATGATGAACATGGTCGCCAATGTCATCAGCATGTCCGGGATCCTTAACTTTACAATCATGAATGAATTCAATGCGCCCACCACAAGCGAAGCACCAATGGCCGCTATTATCGCAATCAACGTATCCTGGGAAAACCAGACAAACATCGAGATGACGATGGCATTGGCTAATGAGGCAACGGAGCCAACTGACAAATCGAAGCCGTCAACCGTCAAGGAAATCGTGATCCCTATGGCGATGATTGTCACGATGGAGATGGAACGTAAAATGTTAATAAGATTATTCGTTTGAATGAACGATGGATTCGCAATAGCAAAAACGGCAATCAAGATGATGATCGTCAGAATCGTTCCATATTTATAAAAGAATTCGAACAGATCAACTTTTTTCCTGGCTGGCGTTGTTGGTTTCTCTGTAAGAACCGGAATTGGTGTACTCATCCTATTTGCCCCCTGTTGAGTAGAATAGTAGTTCTTCTTCATTTGTCTTGCTTGTCTCTAGCTCCTTGACCATCCTTCCGTCATATAAAACATAGGTCCTGTTTGTGATTCCTATGATTTCGGCCAATTCGGACGATGCATAAATAATCGCTTTCCCCTTTTGGGCTAATTTTGCGATCAGTTCAAAAATATCCTTCTTGGCCCCGACGTCGACGCCTTTTGTCGGCTCATCGAATATGTATACATCCGCATCAGCCAATAACCACTTTCCGATGGCGATCTTTTGCTGATTGCCCCCTGATAGGTTTTCGACCTTCGCTTCCTCTGAAGGAGTTTTGATCCCAAGAGTGGCTATCAGGTCTTTCGCCTTTATCTTTTCTGCCTGGCGATCGACGAAGCTGAATGCCTTACTGAATTTCCCGACACTTGCAGCAGTCAGATTCGTAGTAACAGACTCCTGTACGAGAACGCCTTCTTTCCTCCGTTCTTCGGGGACTAGTGCCAAGCCGCTCTTCACAGCATGATGGGGCGTTTTCAGGCTAAGCTTCCTTCCTTTTAACACAACTTCCCCCGTTATAATGGCCGTATGGCCGAAAAGCGTTTTACAAAGCTCCGTTTTTCCTGCCCCGACAAGACCCGCTAAACCGACTATCTCACCGGCCCTCACATGAAGACTGACATCTTTGACTTTATCGGCATCCGACAGTCGGTTCACTTCAAACATCACCGCACCTATCTCGGCATTCACGACGGGAAACTGTTCTTCCATTGACTTTCCAAGCATCTGCTCAATCACTTCGTTTTGTGTGATATCACTGATTCTACTGCGCCTCACACTCTTCCCATTTCTCATGATTGTAATGTCCTCACACACTTCAAATATCTCGGGTAGACGATGAGAAATGAAAATAATGCCTACACCACGTTGCTTCAGCTCATTCACAATCCGGAATAGTTCCGTTGTTTCCGTATGGCTTAACGGAGCAGTCGGCTCATCGAGAATCAAGAATTTACATGCGGTTGAAACGGCCCTAGCTATCAAGACCATCTGCTTTTCGGCCAACGTAAGGTCCCTTACCAGTTTTTTCGAAGACACATGGATGTTCATTTCTTCCAAGATTTCCGTCGCTTTTCTATGTAATTCCTTCCACTTGATGATTTGTTTTCTCCCCATGTTCTGTACGGATTCATTCAGCATCACGTTCTCCGCAACCGTTAAATAAGGAATGAGGGCCGTATCCACTTCCTGATACACAATTTGAATGCCAGCTTCCTGTGCCGACTTTGGCGAACGGATATCCTGTACCTGGCCATTTAGAAAAATGTCGCCGGTATAATGGACATGAGCTCCTGATAAGACTTTCATTAGCGTCGATTTCCCTGCTCCATTTGCGCCGACCAATGCATGTGCTGTTCCCGACTGTACTGAAAAATCAACTTCACTAAGCGCTTTTACACCTGGAAACTCAATCGATATTTGTTTCATTTCTAGTTGAATGCCCATGTCCAATCCCTCCCATTAAACAGACACTCTCTTCAACTTGAAAGAGAGTGTCTACTGATTCTGATCGTTACTTCTTATAATGTTCTTTCAATACTTTCATCCAGTCTTCTTCAAATTCCGTTGATACTCCCCAGCCTTGAACAATGCCGGATAGATTGGTCATATTGACAGCGTCCTTCGATGATTGAAGCTGTTTTTGAGATATCAATGATGCTTCTAAATCATAGGTTTGCGGCGTTTCTTCCCCCGCTAGTTTTTTCGCTAGCAGTCTCATATTCACTGCACCAATCAACTTCGGATCAACCGCTGCGGTATACGACCATGAGCTTCCTTTTGTTTGAATCTCCTGAAGGTCGGCATTGGACACGTCAATACCATAGATTTTCACTTCATCGCGCCCCGCTTCTTTTATCGCACGAGCTGCTCCGATAGCGAATGCATCCCAGGTTGCGAAAATTGCGTCTATTTTACCTTTTGGATACTTGTTCAACATCGCTGAGACGGCATTTTGCGTCTGGACCGAAGTATCTGAAGATGCCACTCCGAATCTTTCAATTTCATGAATGCCAGGATTTTCTTTCAGCTTTTCTTGATACACGGCATTTCTTCTCACCATAGGAGGGAAACCATCTACCCAAAGGTATGCAATGTTCGCTTCGCCTTTTTGCTCTTCAATCAATTTGTCAAAAGCAAGAGTTGCCAATGCTTCGTCATCTTGTGAGGTTACTGTTACCCCATCAATTTTCGTTAAATCGCCGATGGAATCGAATGTGACTACGCTTTTCCCTGCATCAACCAACTTTTGTACGTCATTCACTGTCGCTGCATCATCACCATGGGAAATGATATAGCCATCATAGTCTTCCTCCAGAGCCTGAGCGATGGCGTCATGGAATTTAGCCGTATCGCCATTGGCCGTAAAAGTATCTACTTGGAAGCCAAGTGCTTCTCCTTCTTCTTGCGCCCCTGCTAAGTATTGGGCCGTGTGATCATCGCCGCCAATTTTACGAATGACTTTAATTTTAGCTCCCTCGCCTTTCGCAAATCGCTCTGGAACATTTTCAAAAGATACCTTTTCCTCTTTTTTCGCTTCCCCTGTACTTTGTCCCGAAGAACACCCCGTCAAAAGCAACGCCGAAGCGATGACTGAAACGAAAGCTCCTTTTAAAATTGATTTTCCCATTTTAATTCCCCCTATTTTTTACATTATTCTTATCTGTTAGCTCGGCATAAACACAAAATAAAAACCTCTCTAAAATAGAGAGGTTTAATCAGCTGGTTTGCAGACTTATCCCTCTCTTATCTGTCAAAACATTTCTGTTTTGCAGGATTTAGCACCAATTCCTAATTGGAACGGTTGCTGGGCATCGTAGGGCCAGTCCCTCCGCCACTCTTGATAAGAGAATATAATGTGTTACGTTTCGTTATGGTAAGTACCACTTTATAGGGATATAGTCATTAAGTCAATAGTTTTTAGAATATTTTAAATGTTTTATTTTCCTTGCAGTTTCGCCAGGCGTCTTTTCTCGATTTTTTCAAGGCGTTCGAATTGGCGCAGTTTCACTTCGAACAGGGTAATCGGATCACGGTAGACTTCAGGATTTTGTCTCATATGTTCCAATGTAGCCTGCTGTTCTTTGATTTCGGCTTTCGTCTGTTCGATATTTTTTTCAAGGATGGCAAATGGACTGCGGTAGAACAGGGATATGTCACGTTCCAAGGATTTTTCGAACAATCCAAACTGAGTAAGGAATCTGTCACTGATCATATCGGCAACATCCTGGAAGTCTTCATTTTCCAAGAACTTCTTATATCGATTGTACATATTCGCTTTATTTTGCGGAATCGCACCAAATAGCTTCCCGGCTCCCTTAAGAATCAACTGAGATGGGGTCCTTCTTAGTAATATGTTTACATTTTCTATTCGGATGCTGCTTGTCATCCGGTCCGCATCACGGCGCCAGTCATCCAAGACCCGGAAGTCCCCGGCCAGTACAATACGTTCTTCTTTGTATAGCTCATTGAAGCCTGCGCTCATCTCATCCATGAACTGTTGGCTTTGCGTGAATTCTAACTCAGATGTAGCAATCCAGTCTTGAAGCGAGCGGAAATACTGCGGCATGATTTTATCGGATATAAATGCCTGGATCCGATCGTTCATTTCCTGATTCAACTGTATATGCACTTGGCTAAAGTCACTATTCTCAGATAATGTTTTAGAGCAATCACGCAGTAATTCAGGAATTCGTGTGGAAAGCTGTTTTTTCACTTCTTCTTTTAATAAGCGATAAGATCTTGTAATGTTTTCGGTTTTTTCTTTTTCCAAATCAGTCAACTGATTCGTAGCGCCATTCAACTTCACTTCCATCTGTTCATTCCAAGAAATCGAATGCTCGCATTTCCGTTCATTCGCTGCCCGTTTTTCTAATAGATAGGATAAAGTTTTACGCGTGAAGGCAAGGAGCTTCTCCGCCCTCATTTCCTTCCAATTGCTATCTTGATAGTTTGCGTGAAGGAAGACGGCTAGATCCTGCAGTTGCTGTTTGCTGTCATAAAGCTTGGAGAAAGCAAATACCTTCGCGTTCGGGAAATAAGCATTCACCTTATCCCATGTTTCATCTTCCATCCTGACTGCCACTTGATCACTATAGATGGTATCCATTTTATTCAGCAAGAAATGAATAGGAAGTTTAGGGGCCATTTGTTGCATTTCCAATAGCAAATCACGTTCACTGCCCGTGAAAGGTGCCCGTGCATCCAGAACGAACATCACTCCATCGCTCTCCAGTAAGTAATTTTGGAAGTCAGGGTCTACGCTTTTCTCTCCATTAAATCCTGGAGTATCCAGTAGACGCAGGCGATTATTTCTCAAATAATCACTGATGAGTGTCACATCGACAATCGTTCCGCGTTGACGACGCGTTTCATCCAACTCCGTTAACTCTTCGACCATTTTACGATCTGTATCGGTAATTTCATAGATTTCCAGGTCATCGCCATCTTTAACGCTCACAAGAGATGAATGGTCTTCCGCTGCAATGCTTTCACCCGCTATCGATTGAATGAAGGATGTCTTGCCATTTCCTGCACTTCCAACAAGAAGCAGATTGAAATTGCTCATATCCTTAATTCCCTCAACCATCCATTTCAGCTTATTGCCGACTAATAGATCATTGCTCTCTGCCCATTGAATGATGGAGTGAATCAGTTTTTCGCCTGCTTCGAGACCGCCTCCCAATCTAGGGGATTTCGCTAACAGACTTTCTGCATCTTGAACAACAAGTGCGCTCACTGTATCTGGGAAAATCTCATTCCAGGAAAGGACAGATGCCGCTGCAAATAACGAAATCTCCCCTTCAGCGATTTTTAACCAATTTTCCAACAGTCTTGGTACGACAGGACTTAACTCTTTGACTAAATGCGTACCTTCTAGTAATCCTGCATAGGCATCGCGATAATAGACGGAAAGCTCATCCCAAACATCCCCGTTGTTCAATTCGATTTCATCGATCAATTTATTGATGACCTTAAGCCATTCAAAGTAAGAATCCGTATATTTATAGTTCTTCCAAAGGGCTACCGTCATTTTCTCAAAACGATCTTGGTCAAGATTATATAAGGATCTAAGCACGTTCGCGAAATAATCCGGAGCCGTCGATTGTGCAACGCCCTGCTGGATGTATGTTTTCAAAACATCGAACCAAGCCATTGACTCCGTACGGATACTTTCGTTGGCCGCTAAAACTATCGCGCTATTCCAATCCTTTTGCGCTTCAAAGAAGGAACGCGCAATTTCCGTGACATTTGGATAATCCGGTTGGAAATCGACTGCTTCCTTCACCACTTTGGATGCCAGATCATTTCTTGTTTCTACTATGTATAGTGAAAACAGTTGCAGAAGGACTTCCGTCTTTAATACAGGTTCGCTCGTATTAATGGCTTTATAAATATCTTCTGCCGTCGAATACATCTCTAGCTCAAAGTAGGCATCAGCAATATTCTTCTTAGCCCATTCAGCAAGATTGCCCTCTATATTCTCCCATTTAAATATGGCCGCCTCAAAGTCATGATGCAGGAAGTACACTTCCCCCTGGGCAAACCTGATTGTGGTTAAATCCGATCTTTCCTTTTTTTGTTCCACGAGAAACATTTCTCCCAAGGCTTGAATCGGATGCTTATTTATGTCATCAATCATCGTTTCATAGAACTTTTTGCCAATCAGCTGTTCTTCCATCGTAATTCCCCCGATATATTTCATATTTTCAAGTAAAGGATCAAATCAATAGGTTCCTTTAGATAAGAAAATGATCTGTCAAAGCTCCAAATTATTATTTTAACAAAACAATATGGTAACAACATGTCATAACTCTTACAAGTTTAAAACAGAAACCGCCGGGCTTGTAATGTTTTTAACAAATCGACTCTCTCCCTTAAAATATGCTTTTATGGATTTCACCAGGATATGAAGCAATGCGAGGGATTTCTCCTATACCATTAAATTACCAGAATCCCCGTTTACACACTACCTTAAAATGGTAAAAATAAAATAATATAAAAAAAGCAGCACCTTTGATCATGAAGGATACTGCTCTCTGATAAGCATTGAACAGTAATTGTCCTTTGACAAATTGGGATTATACCCCTGTGCGCTTACGTTGATTATTGGGCTTTTTAGTTAATTGGCTTTTAAGCGGTTTTGTTTTTTTCACAACACCGGTTTCAAGTTTATCTTTACTTGTTTCAGCTTGCTTTTGCGCCAATTTCTGCTTGACAGCATCCGCCAGGCTCAACTTTTTATTTTCAGACATCATATTGTCTCCTTTAGTGTTCTACTTCTATTATAATATAGATGAAGGTAGAAAGATAATAGGGAGTTTTTACGATTCTTTCGATTGATCATAAACCGTTTTAAACCATACCAGATTCTCTAGGACTAATATCCTGTCCTAAAGAAGACTTCATCCTATTGACTTAGTATACTGAATTTGCTAAATTATCTCTAGATTATAATAGCTCCTTACGATGAAACCTAGGTTTTGATGGGAATCAAAAAAACCAACATGCAAAGCTTAATAATATTGGCTCCGTATGGACCGTACGTTGACTGATTGCCGTGGCTTTTAAAAAAGCGCGGATATGGGTGGTAAAGCGAGCACACAACTCGTCCCTCTAAGTAGGGGCGTTTTTTTATTTTCTTAGTAATACTTTCACATGATCCCGTTAGTCCATTCGGCGAGATTTTCACTAGAACGTAAAAAGGAGACATCATCATGAAAAAAACAGACGTATTATTTATCGGGCTTATGCTTTTCTCCATGTTCTTCGGGGCGGGCAACCTGATTTTCCCTCCATTTTTGGGAGCCTCATCAGGGACTTCCTTCTGGCCGGCCATCGCAGGATTTATCGTCACAGGCGTCGGACTCCCGATTCTAGTTCTGGTCGCCGTTTCCCTCGTCAAAGGCGGGGCAGAAACGATTGGGTCGCGTGTGCACCCAACTTTCAGCAAGATTTTCATGATCGTCATCTATTTAAGCATCGGACCTTTCCTTGCCATACCCAGAAATGCTAACGTCGCCTATGAAATGGGATTCAAACCCTATCTTGGCGACACGATAGGCCAATCGCTCTTTTTATTCCTATTCACGATTGCATTCTTCTTGATTGTTTATGCCATATCGATGAATCCTGAAAAAATGGAGACCATCATGAGCCGTTGGAGCACGCCCACTCTATTAGGGTCTATTGTCATCCTTTGTATCGTTGGCTTTATAAAACTGGATGCACCCTTCCAGGCACCAACAGAGGCGTACGTAACAGGTGCTTTTTCAAAAGGGTTCATTGAAGGTTATAACACGATGGATGCTTTAGCCGCCCTAGCCTTCGGGATTGTCATCCTGACCTCCATCCAAAAGAGAGGGGTATCGGACCGTAAGCAGCTGACTAAGTACACCATAAAGGCTGGAATGGTCACAGCAATCTTCCTATCTCTTGTGTATACATCCTTAGGTTTCATGGGAGCACGCATGGCTGCGAACGGTTCTTATGAAAATGGAACCGATATCCTGACCGCCGCTTCTACCCTATTACTTGGGACAGGCGGGAAAACCCTTTTGGGGATCATCTTCCTATTGGCCTGTATCGCATCCGTAGTAGGATTAACAACAGCCTGTGGACATTATTTTTCCAATCTCATTCCTAAGGCCAGCTACAAAACGGTCGTCCTGCTCATTACGCTAATCGGGTTCACTCTATCCAATCTAGGATTGAATCAAATCTTAAAAGTATCCGTACCTTTCCTAGTGATGGCCTACCCTTTAACAATTGTCCTGGTCGCTTTGACGTTCTTCAGCCGTCACTTTAAGAATCCAAAAAAAGTATACCGGAGCGCTATGATTTTCACCGGTATCTTTGCCCTGATCGATGGACTGAGCGCTTTTGATGTACCATTAGGACTCGTGGAAACATTCACCGAAGCCCTTCCGTTTTCTGAACATGGAATGGAATGGGTCCTACCAGCCTTGGTTGGCACGGTCATTGGCATTATTCTAAGCCAAGCAAGGAAAGCATCACCCACCGAAGACATGGAAACCAAATAAGTGGAGCAGATGAGTCCGTTGATTCATCTGCTTTTTTCTCGCCTTCTATTGCTTATTTTTGGAAATTTCCACCCTATTTTTGTTATGATAAGGATAGAGGAGATGATCAATAAATGTCAAAGCAAACACGTATTGGTAAAACGAATTTGTATGTGAATCAGATTGGTCTTGGTACGAATGCAATTGGTGGACATAACCTATTCCCTAACCTGAATGAAGATACAGGAAGAGATGTCCTGCGGACGGCTCTTGAAGAAGGCATCAACTTTTGGGATACAGCCTACATTTACGGGCCCGGACGCTCGGAGGAACTGATTGGCGAAGTGCTGAAGGATACCGGCAAACGCGAGGAAGTGGTACTCGCTACGAAAGGTGCCCATAAATTTGTGGATGGTAAAATGGTCATTGACAACTCTCCCGCTTTCCTTAGAGAGTCTGTAGAATTCAGTTTAAAGCGGCTCCAGACTGATTATATTGATTTATTTTACATTCATTTCCCTGATGAAGCTACACCAAAGGATGAGGCTGTCGGGGCTTTAAAAGAATTGAAAGATGCCGGAAAAATCAAGGCGATTGGCGTCTCGAATTTTTCGTTCGAGCAATTAAAAGAAGCTAATAAAGACGGCTATGTCGACGTCTTACAATCCGAATATAACCTGTTTAAGCGGGGAGCCGAGCAAGACTTGCTTCCATATACAGCTGAAAATCAAATTTCCTTTGTCCCTTATTTTCCGCTTGCATCCGGCCTGCTTGGTGGCAAATATAATGAAGAATCGAAGTTTGACGACCTGCGAGCTAAAGATCCCCTTTTCCAAGGACAAGCCTATTCCAGCAACTTGCAAAAAGTCGAGGAGCTTCGTGAAATCGCCAACCGAAAAAACGCAGAGGTTGCGGACGTCGCCCTTGCCTGGTATTTAACACGTCATTCCATAGATGTCTTGATACCCGGGTCCAAAAAGCCTGAGCAAGTCTTGCGTAATTTAAAAGCATTGGACGTTGAATTAACCATCGATGATATTGCTGAAATCAGTGCGATTTTCGCTTAAAAGATAAGAGAGAAGCTGTTCAATTTCGATTGAACAGCTTTTTTCTTTATTTCATATTCATGGTCTCCCGCAATGAATGAATAGCATCCCTTCCTGGACAAGAATAATCCCTCAACGTAATCTTCACTATTTATATTGCTTCCCTTTTTCTACATTGGTATATTTATTGAATATTCAATCACTAAAGAAAGAGGCTACCCCATGAAAAAATCTTATATTCTTTTATTTCTTATCTTGGCTAATTTATTCTGGGCAGGTAATTATATTTTCGGCAAATACGTCGTTGCTGAACTTTCGCCGATTCAACTCACGTTTTCACGCTGGCTAATTGCTGTTATCTTATTATTTCCTCTTGCTCATTGGATTGAAAAACCCGATTGGAAAAGTGTATGGAAAGCATGGAAAGTACTATTACTGATGGGCATGCTCGGCATCATCGGCTATAATTTTTTCCTGTATTGGGCTTTGACCTATACGACTTCCATGAATGCCGCTCTCGTTAATTCGATCACCCCTGCGGTCATCGTCCTGTTTTCCGTCTTACTATTAAAAGAGAACATTTCATTCCTACATGTGATTGGCCTTATTCTATCCTTATTCGGAGTATTATTGGTCTTAACGAATGGACATCTTCAGACCATTTTCCATCTTACCTTCAATAAAGGAGATCTGTTGATGATTCTGGCGATACTTGTCTGGACCTTCTATTCACTCATCGCCAAAAAGATAAAAAATATCCCGGCCATATCAGCCACCGCCGTATCCGTTTTACTTGGACTGATTCTGGCTGCTCCGTTCGCCTTTAGTTCGGGGCTGAACCTTGATGTAAGTACTCAAGCGATGGTAGGCATTTTATATATTGGAATCTTTCCATCCGTTGGTTCCTTCATTTTCTGGAACATTTCACTGCGTCATATTGATGCAAGCCAAGCTGGCGTTTACCTTAATCTCATTGTCGTCTTCACTGCGATTCTAAGCTTGATGTTGGGTCAAAACATCACAATAGTCCAAATTCTTGGCGGCCTTCTTGTCTTCTCCGGTGTCTACTTAACCACTAAAAAGAAGAAGGATAATAAAGCTGTGGTTTCTGCTTAAGTAGACATTTTAGCTTTCCCCTTGTTTATCTAGCATGATTTACGTTATCTTTATAGAAGAAAATCTGAATGTAAAGGTGTGCTTTAGTTGAGAATCAATAAATATATTAGTGAATCAGGGATTACTTCGAGACGAGGCGCCGATAAATGGATTGCTGAAGGTCGAGTGACCATAAACGGAGCTGTGGCCGAACTTGGCAGCCAAGCTGAACCGGGCGATGATGTTTGTGTCGATGGCAAACCGATAAAAGTGGAGCAGCAGTATGTATATATTGCACTGAATAAACCCACAGGCATCACAAGCACGACTGAAAAACATATCAAAGGAAACATTGTTGATTTTGTTAATCATCCGCTACGCATTTTCCATGTTGGTCGTCTTGATAAAGACTCAAGCGGTTTGATTCTGCTTACAAATGACGGAGATATCGTAAATGAAATCCTCCGGGCAGAGAACAAGCATGAGAAAGAGTATATTGTCACTGTTGATAAGCCACTTACTGATTCCTTCCTACAAGAGATGTCATCAGGCGTAGAAATTTTGGATACGAAAACACTTCCATGTGAAGTCAAGCCGCTTTCACGCCATACGTTCAACATTACCTTAATGCAAGGGTTGAACCGGCAAATCCGCCGCATGTGTACGGCACTAGGTTATGAAGTCCGTGAACTGCAGCGCGTTCGCATCATGAACATCCACTTGGACAGGTTACCCCTCGGTCAATGGCGCGACCTGACAAAAGAAGAATTAAACGAACTATTTGCAGAATTGAATTACACACCAAGAAAAAGATGAGTGAAGAGGATGCCCCCAGATTTGGGAGCATCTTTTTTTAGCAGCTGCATTCCTTTTATCGGTCAAACTGCGTAATATATCAGTCAATTTCAACATTTTATCGGTCTAGTTGAAGATATATCGGTCTAATCCAGCTTTTTTCGGTCAAAGTCCAATTCGACTCCAAAATAAAAAGCAACCATTAGGCTGCTCATTATCGGTTATACCCACCATAGATCGGTTGGACTTTCGTTGATCAGGACGGTTTTCAAGTTCGTCACGGCTCGTTGGAAACCTTCTTCGATCGACATGAGCGGATCTTCGTGTTCGATGCTGACGACGTAGTCATAGCCATAAGTACGAAGGGCACTCATCATGTCGGACCATTCTTGGAGGCTATGGCCGCAACCTACTGAGCGGAAGTTCCAGGCACGTGTCTGGATGTTGCCGTATGGTTGCATGTCGGTGAGACCGTACATATTGATATTATCTTGGTCCAGATAGGTGTCTTTAGCATGGAAATGATAAATGGCTCCAGCTTTTCCAAGAATTTTAATGGCGCCGACAGGTTCGATTCCCTGCCACCAGAGATGGCTTGGGTCAAGGTTGGCACCGATTGCGTTCGATGTGGCTTCCCGTAACTTCAACAAGGTGTATGGTGTGTGGACGAGAAAACCTCCATGCAGTTCGAGTCCAATTTTAATATGATGTTCATCAGCAAGCGTAGCGATTTTTTTCCAATAGGGAATCAGTTTTTCTTCCCATTGCCATTTCAAGACATCCGCATATTCGTTCGGCCATGGAGCAACCGGCCAATTCGGATATTTGGCACCTTCGTGATCACCTGCGGTACCGGAAAAGGTATTGACGACCGGTACATTCATCAAGGCAGCTAACTTAATGGACTTTACTAGATTTTCATCACTTTCCCTAGCCCAGCTTTCATCTGGGGAAATAGGGTTGCCGTGACAGCTGAACGCACTGATGGCTAGCCCCCTTGATTGGATGGCTTCCATGTAGTTCTGCCGCTTTTCTTCACTCTCCAATAGCTCATCCAGTGGACAATGGGCATTACCTGGGTACCCGCCTGTACCGATTTCCACTGTTTTCAATCCAGAGGCTGCCACATAATCAAGCATTTCCTCAAATGTTTTTTGTCCGAATAGTACTGTAAAAACGCCTAGTTTCACTCGCCTCACCTCACCTTTGCATTAATTGATGCTCATGACTTTTCCGCTTGCGGAACTTTGGTAAATAGCTTCAATGATTTTCGATACTTTCATGGCTTCCGCCGGTTTTACCAGTGGTTCGGCAAAACCAAGGCAACTATCGATAAAGTTCGCCGCCTGTTGAAGATCCGGTGTGTCCTCACCTGGCATCCAAACTGCTTCACTATTCAAAAGCATCCCGTGCTTCGCCTGGTTCAATATGAGCGGGAACACATCTAGACCACCCTGTGTTCCGGATAAACTCAAGACTGTCGCTTCTTCGCGGATATTCGCGGCCCACGACGTTTCAAATAACAAAGAAGCTCCATTTGCAAATTTGATATAAGCTGTTGCATGGTCATCCACTTCAAAAACGGAAGCATCGAAATTGCCCCATAGATTGACTTGATCGACACCCTTACTGACATAATTATATGTCGAACCTACAATTTCGATTGGTTCTGGGTCATCCATCAGCCATAAAGCCAAGTCAAGCAAGTGACAGCCATAATCGATCACACTGCCTCCGCCTTGCAATTCCTTGCTCGTAAATACGCCCCAACCGGGGACTTTCCTTCGTCGAATGGCCTGAACTCGTGCCACGTATGGCTCTCCAATTTCACCTGCTCGAATCATTTTTTTGGCAGCCTGGGCTTCCTTCATGAACCTGTAATGATACGCAATGGAGAGCACTTTTCCAGATAAGTTTGCCGCATCGGTTATTGCCTTACATTCCTCAGTCGTGATGGCCATCGGCTTTTCACATAAAACATGTACACCAGCCTGCAATGCCGCGATGGAAATCTCGGCATGAAACTTGTTCGGTGTGGCTATCGTGACCGCATCCACTTCGGCAAACATATCTTCATAATTGGTAAAAACTTTTTCAATATGATGTTGCCTGGCGACATCTCTCGCCTTCAATTCATCAATATCCTGAATTGCATATAAAACCACTTTATCCTGTAATGTTTGGAAGGCTGGGATATGCCTTTTTTGGGCAATCCCCCCAGCACCGATAATACCCATTTTCAATTTGTACATGATGACTATTAAACCCCTTTATAAGCGGACGATTTGTCTGGATGCATTTGATTCCATTGCGCCGAGAATGACTTTTAGTGATTGTAATCCTTCAATTCCTGTGACAAGAGGCTCTTCATTGTTTACCACACTTTTTATAAAGTGGCTGATTACTCCAGTATCATGCTGTCCGCCAGAGTCATTTGTCTGGATGCCCCCTAATTCGAAGGTTTCGGTCTTCCCATTCTTATGATGGATAATCAGTGAATATTTAGGGTCGTCTTCTAGACGCAATACGGCTTTTTCCGCATAAATGACCGTTGCGTTGTCTTCTTTTGCGTACGACCAGCTTGCCGTCAGGGTACCAATAATACCGCTTCCCGTTCGCAGGATGCAGGCAGCGCTATCATCAACATCCGCCTGTTGCTTTGCACTCGTTTCCACAAAAGCTCCGACTTCCACAAATTCCTCGCCTAACACATATCGCAGTAAATCGGCTTTATGAACACCTAAGTCCCCCATCGCCCCGATGACCGCTTGATCTTTTTTAAAAAACCAGCTGTTCTCCCCATCGACACTCCAAGTTTCAGGTCCTGAATGTCCAAAAGCTGTCCGGAAGCTGTAAATCTTTCCTAATTCCCCACTCTCAATTAGCTTTTTGGCTTTTTGATGTGAAGGGACAAACCGCTGATTATGACCAATCATTAATATCTTGCCGCTTTTTACAGCTGCTTCATTCATTTTTTCCGCATCTTCTAAAGAGGTCGCCATGGGCTTTTCACAAAGAACATGCTTTCCAGCTTCAAGAGCAGCGATCGTGATGGGGGCATGCAGGTAATTCGGTGTACATACACTAACCACGTCAATATCCTTATTCTTTAAGAGTTCTATATAATCAGTATATGCTTTTGCGTCATACCTTTGTGCCGCTGCATTCGCCCTGTCTTGCGCAATATCACAAACGGCTACAATATCGGTTTCCTGATGCGCTTCATATTCCGGAAAATGCCTATTTTTCGCAATGCTCCCACAACCAATGACTCCCACTTGTACTTTGACCATTCTGCTCTCTCCTTCACTTCATCTCTTGGATGAGATATTCTCCAATGGTACCGCTTTTCCATAAACCACATTGTTGTGAGAACGTGGCTTGACCCACTTGACCGCATTCTTTATCACCCGCTGTATCTCTGGGTTATAGTAGGTCGGATACGTTTCATGGCCAGGCCGGAAATAGAATACCCTTCCTTTTCCACGTTGGTACGTGCATCCGCTTCGGAAAACTTCGCCGCCTTCAAACCAGCTCATTAAGAGCAATTGATCTGGTGCGGGTATATCGAAATGCTCCCCGTACATTTCTTCCTTCTCAAGCTCAATATATTCACCGATTCCTTCAACGATGGGGTGAGCGGGATCCACGACCCAGAGCCGTTCCCTTTCATCCGCTACGCGCCATTTCAGATCGCAGGTCGTTCCCATTAATTGTTTGAAGATTTTCGAAAAGTGTCCTGAATGGAGGACGATAAGGCCCATCCCTTCGAGCACCCGCTTATGAACACGTTGGACGATTTCATCCTGCACTTCATCATGTGCAATATGCCCCCACCAGAGGAGTACATCCGTTTCCTTCAGTACCTCTTCCGTCAGACCATGCTCTTTTTCGTCAAGCGTAGCCGTGTTAACCTCAATCTGATCTTCTTGTAAGAACTCGGCAATCGCGCCATGGATCCCATTTGGATAAATCTCTGCTACCTCTGGCTTCGTTTGTTCATGGCGATACTCGTTCCATACCAAAACCTTCATCAGAATCTCCTCCATATGTTTTTTCGGCGACTTCCCCTGCATGTTTAACTAATACCTCTTATTTTGTTACGCAAACGTTTGCGTTAGAAACAATAAAAAAATAATTTTGAATAATAAGATTAAATACATTGGTAATCTATATTGTAAATTTATGTTAGGAAAAATCAAGCTTTAATTGCTAAAACAATTCTACAATTTCTCTGTAATTTCTTTTTCAATAGCGGAATGTGACTCACGCTGTACGATTTTGGTAGGAACCCGGATACTCTTTTCCATCATTTTAGGATCAGCGATTAAATCAAATACGCACTTTGCTGCTTCATAGCCCAGCTGGTACGTATGAATATCGACCGTGGTTAGTGGTGTACTTAAGAATTCGATAAACTCCGAGTGATTAAAGCAGACGACACTTATTTGTTCCGGAACTTTCAACTTCTTTTCCGCTAACACGCCCAATAACAGCACACCCAATAATAGGTCCATGACTATAAATGCCGTTGGTGATTCAGGTAAATTCAGCAGTTCCTCGATGGCTTTTATGCCATCGGCGCGATTCAATGGAATCAGTTTAATACTTTCCTTTGGCACGCTTAACTTTGCCTGTTCCATTGCTTGTCGGAATCCGCTTAAACGCGCCTGGATCACTTCGAATTCAGGACTGCCCCCTAAAAAGGCAATTCGTTGATGACCAAGATTGATGACGAACTCCGATAATTCCTTAGCCGCTTGAACATTGTCGTTATCAATGAAAGTGATGCCACTCATATCCGTCCTTGGCTTCCCTACCAAGACAAATGGGAAGCTTTGTTTCACTAGATAGGGCACCACTTTATCATCCTGCTTCGAATACAAAACAATCATGCCATCCACGCGTCTACCTTGAACCATTTTAACGACATCTTCAAAAATGGCATCCTCGGTTTCCCCAGTCGTTAGCGAAAGGCTATACCCCTCTTTATTACAAAAGTCGCCAATGCCTCGGATCACTTCTGGAAAGAATGGATTGTACAGGGATTCCCTAGCCGAATTTTTCATTACGATTCCAATGGTCTTCGTGGATTTTGTAACCAAATTCCGGGCATTTTCATTCATATGATAGCCCATTTCCTTCAATACCTTCCGTACTTTACGCTTTGTCTTTTCACTAATGGTAGGACTGTTATGAATAACACGCGATACCGTGGATGGAGCGACATTCGCTTTCTTGGCAACGTCTTTGATCGTTACAGACATTTTCATCTACTCCCGTTCATCGCACAGGGCTTATTATTCCCTATATCTAAATAGTTATTTAACTGCACCGTCAGCAATTCCTTTAATAATTTGTCTTTGGGCAAAAAAGTACGCAATGATGACTGGAATGATTGACAAGGTAAGTCCTGCCAAGGCAAGATGCCATTGTTTCGTATATTGACCGAAAAAGAAGAATAATTTAAGTGGAATGGTCTCAGATCCCGCACCCCCGATAACAAGCGATGGCAAAAGGTAATCATTCCAAATCCAGATGACATTCAAGATCCCGACCGTGATTGACATCGGTTTCAATAATGGAAAAATGATATACCAGAATACTTGAAAACGGTTGGCTCCATCGATTTTAGCCGCTTCATCCAGCGTGATGGGGATCCCTTTTAAAGTACCATGATATAGGAATATGGAGAGACTGCATCCAAACCCTAAGTACATGATGATCAATCCGGTGCGATTCAACATACCCATCTGACCAAATTGGGCTACAAGCGGGATCATCACCGATTGGAATGGAATAAGCATGGCTGCCACAAACACGAAGAACAGCAAAGAACTAAATTTACTTTTATTTCGTGATAGCGCGTATGCGGCCATTGCTGAAAAGATAATAATTATCACGACACTGACAACCGATATAAAGATGGAATTGAATAAAGTCCGAAGAAAATCCAATTGTTCGAAGGCCTGAGTGAAATTTTCTAGTGTCCAGGTATCCGGCAAGCCCAATGTGTCAGAGAAAATCTCGCGTTTCATTTTAAAAGCATTTACGATCATTAAATAAAAAGGGGTGAGCCATAACAAGGCCAATACAAACCCGATCAATCCGACCAGCCAAAGCTTCCAATTCTTTCTCATCATAGCTCAACCTCCCTTTTCTTATTGATATATACCTGTGTCAAGGAAACGGCTGCCACAATCACGAAAAAGATCACGGCCTTGGCCTGTGCATAAGCCATATCATTTTCGGTAAACGCCGATTTAACAATGTTCATTGCGACCATTTCTGTTGAATTGTATGGCGCACCGTTCGTCAAAGAAAGGTTTTGATCATATATTTTGAAAGAGTGTGAAAGCGTCAAGAACAAACTAACCGTGAAGGCTGGTGCCACAAGCGGAAAAGTTATATGGCGAAAACGTTGGAAGCTATTGGCCCCATCGATTTTAGCCGCTTCAATCAGGTCTTCAGGAACTGCCTGTAAATAAGCGATATAAATGATCATGATATATCCCGCCATCTGCCAGGACGTTAAAATGATCAATCCCCAAAATCCAGTCTCGGTTGTGGAAAGCCAACCATTAAATGCCTCTATGCCGGTTACATCACCAATGGCACCAAAGACTTTGATGAAGATGAACTGCCAAATGAAACCAAGAATCAATCCACCGATTAAGTTCGGCATAAAGAAAATGGTCCGAAGAAGGTTGCTCGATTTCAGTTTTGAAGTCACGATAAGTGCCAAGCTCAAACCAAGAACGTTTATGACCACAATCGCTGTTACAGAAAATTTGATGGTGAACCAAAATGTATCCAGGAAGCCCTTGTCCGAGAATAGGTTTATATAATTTTTGAGACCCGTGAAATCGGGCGTACCCAAACCGTTCCAATTCGTAAATGAATAATAAAACCCGTAAATGAGCGGCACGATCACGACCAAAATGAGCGCGGCTAGAACAGGTGTCAAGAACAGCCAATATGCAGCATCTCGATTTCGCATTTGAAACCGACCTCCTAATATAGTGTGTAAGTAGCGGATATATTTATAGAACAAACAACCAATCGACACAAGTTAGGCTCGATTGGTTGTTTCCCTATTTAACGGAATGCCTATTTACTGTGGATTTTCTCCCAGTTTTCAATGTTTTGTTTGACGAGTTCATCCCATGTCATTTTACCGGTTACATATTTTTGGACACTTGCACCCAGATCATCGTTCCACCCGACTGGATATCCATTGAACACCCATCCAATGGTATTTCCCTCTTGTGAATACTTATAAATTTCTTTTGATAACGGATCGGCAATTTTTTCAACGTCATACCCTTCATAGGCTGGAATGAATTTAAAATCTTCTAATACAGCTTTTTTACCTGCATCGGATGTATACATCCAGTCTAGGAATTTCCTCGCTTCTTCCTGAACTTTCTCATCCGATTTCTTATTTACTGCCCAATAGTTCGGTACCCCGACCGGCATGGCTGCCGTGTCCCCATTCGGAATAGGGATGATGCCTATGCCATTTTCAGCTAATTCGGGATCCATGTCATACACTGTGTTATACACCCAGTTCCCTTGCTGGATGATTGCAACCTTTTCAAGGGAGAATAACTCTTCTACTTGTTGGGAGTAATCAAGGCTTGCCGTTGGCTGAACAGAATATTTATTTTGAATATCGACCAGTTGTTTGAACTTGTCTCCATCCGAGAACTTGACGGTTTCCGCCTTGCTTGCCGTCAACACGTTTCCATCAAACTCCGGTGCTAAAAAGACATTGGATAAATGGTTTCCCGTTACCCATTTCTCTTTGACCGGATACGCGAATACTGCATCAAGCTTCAATTTGCCTTTCTGTGAATCCAGCTTCTTCACTGCATCCTCTAGAGCTGTATAGCTTGTAAGTTCTTCCGCCTTGATTCCGGCTTCTTTAAAGACCCTTTTGTTATAAATCAGGCCATACCCTTCCTGATTGAATGGAAGCCCAAGAATCTGCCCGTCCTCTTCAACGCCATCCAACGTCCCATCTAGTGCTGCCTCTGCAGCTTTCGTATCCTTCAAATCTGATAATCTATCTTTATATTGTTCCACATCGATCGGTCCGCCAATGTTAAACACCGCTGGTTCCTCACCGGAAGCAAATTTTGCGGTAATGGCTGATTTATAATCATTCCCGCCGCCAACTGTCGATACTTTGATTTTCACATTTGGGTTCTCTTTTTCATACTGCTTGGCCAGAGTCTCAAATTGCGGCTTAAACTCTACTTTAAATTGGAAAATATCCAGCGTCACTTTATCTTTATTATCGGAATCACTGTCCCCGCCAGTAGAAGAAGAGCAACCTGCCAAGACCACACTAAATATCAATAAAATAGAAAAGATTCCCCCATACCATTTTTTACGCTTCATGCCTATCAACTCTCCCTTTTCCGTAAATTCCTATACCTTTTAAGAAAACGTTTGCATAAAGTATGAAAAGTAGATATCTTATAAACTGTCATTTCACTATTCTATTGAAAGATAAACCACCACCTTACAAACCTAATTGTAATCGGTTACATTTCTTTTTCTTTATATTACCACTTAATGACATTACTTACAATTAAATGTATAACTCTACGAATATATTACGTTTCTTCTTCTAAATTATATGATTGAATACCCAAGAATTATTCCTTATCCTGATTATATAATTTGAACGGATATCCATTCTGGGTATTTCTTCATCTTTTTCAACCATTCAGAATGCAAGATGTATTTCATTAGAGAAATGGGAAACCAAAAGGCTTCCCTTCATTCACTTCAAAACCATTTTCACGTTGGATGACCCATACTCTTCCTTCAATTCATAATATTTATCACTTGCTTGTCCAAATTCCTCAAATACACCACTAATAAGTAATTCATCCGTTTCCTTATCCACAACGCTGTACTTAATATTGCTCTTCCCAAACTTTCTGTCATCCACTTTTAAAAGAATCATGCTAAACACCTCCATATATAATGGCTGTATTCCTCATGATGGTTGAATTCTTACTTACATAATATAACAATTTATTCGAAATTCACAGATTTTTTTGTCATTTTCAGGGAAATAAAAAAAGCCCTGCTAGGCCCCTTGAAATAAAGTCCGTTTATTTCCATATAAAAAAGGAGCCCAATCTGGCTCCCAAAATGATTTTACGACTTCGAAATATCCACGAACCCCTCACCAAATACATCCCTTACATCATGTATCGCGATAAAAGCTTGGCTATCGGTAGACTGAACAATTCTCTTTAACTTGACGACCTCTTGTTTACTAATGACAATATATAGAATTTCCTTCGCATCTTTCGTATAGTAGCCATGTCCATCAAAAACCGTGACCCCTCTATCCATTTTAACCGTTACTTGTTTCGCAATGAGATCTGCTTCTTTCGAGATGATGGTGATTGCCTTTTTCGGGTTTACACCCTCAATGATGAACTCCATTACTTTCGTTCCAATATATAGCATAAGGATGGTTAGCATGAGACCTTCCGCACCGATAATGAAATAGGATGAGACGGCCACGATTATATCAAAGAACAATAACCCATAACTTATGCTCCAGCCTAAATATTTATTTGTGATCCGAGCAAGAATGGTAGAACCTGCCGTCGTACCGCCCACCCGAATGATCAAACCAATTCCTACACCAGCAAACACACCGCCAAATATGGCATTGATTACGATTTCATCCGAAGAAACGTTCCAATTCTCCGTTAAATGTAGAAAAAGAGAATGGAAGGTGACGGCAATAATCGTATAAATGGTTGTAATCCTCGATAAAAATTTATATCCGACAATCAGAAGGAATGCATTCATAATGAAACTTACCAGGCCCGGTGACCACTGGAATAAATAGAATAAAATGATGGTAATCCCCGTTACTCCACCTTCACCGAGATCATTGGGAATAACGAAAAGATTGATTGCCAACGCAAAAATGAACGCACCTATAATTATAATGAGAACATCTAAAGAAGTCTTCTTCATCTGTAACTTACCCGCCTTTATATAAACAATTTCCTTGCTATATAGTAACACGTAATTTCTGGATTCCTTCATTGATTTTCTTAATCTGTTAAAATAATTCCCCTCTTAAATGAGGAATGGTAAAAGGCCACTGTACTCCCGCTAAACCGGAATACAGTAGCCTGCATACTACCTTTTATAGAAGAATCTTGCCATCCGTAATGTTGACGACACGGTCACACAAATCTAAAATTCTCTCATCATGCGTCACCATAATGGCTGCCTTGTTTCTTAACTTCACCTCGGTCGCAAGCATTTCCACTACCTCTCGCCCCCGCTTTGAATCAAGGCTTGCAGTGGGTTCATCTGCTAAAATGATGTCTGGATTATTCATCAACGACCGCGCAATGGCTACCCGTTGACGCTCACCGCCTGAAAGCTCTTCTGGCAAATGATTGCACCGATGACTAAGCCCGAGATGACTAAGTAATTCATCAGCTTTTTTCACAGCTTTCTTGTCACGTTGCCCAATCAGTTCTGAAATAAGCAGAAGCTGGTCACGTACGGTAAGGTACGGAACAAGATTGGATGATTGAAAAACAAAGCCAATTTTCTCTAGACGGACACGTGTTAATTTCTTCGGAGAAAATGATGTTATATCCTCATTATTTAAAAGCAAACTACCTTTACTTGGGGAAAGTAAAGCACCTGCTATAGAGAGGAAAGTACTTTTCCCCGAACCTGATGGACCAACAACGGCCACAAACTCACCAGCTTTCACATGAAAGGAAATATCGTCAAGAGCCTTCACCCTGTTCTCACCTTCACCGTAAAACTTACTGACGTGATCAAATGATAGTTTATGATTCATCATGCTACCCTCCCAATGGCTTCAATGGCATCAATTTTTGAGACTCGATATAGTGATAACAAGGAACCCAATACCGAAACAATCAATAAAAGAATCGAATATTGAATGACCAAAGAAGTACTTAATTCAAAAGGCATTCCTTCTGGCATGATGAAAGTGACCCCGTATGTTAGTGTAACACTACTTGCTATACATACCACCGCAAGCATGAACACTTGGCCCACGATACTTTTTGCAAGGTAGCCAGTACTTGCTCCGAGTGCTTTCATGACTCCAAATTGATTCGTCTTCTGTAAAGTGATGACATAGAAGAACACAGCAAGAACAAATGCAGCAATCACAAACAGAAAGGCTATCATCATCGCCAATGTACCTTGTTCTTCTTTAAATCCCGGGATACTTTGAAGCATCTCATCCTTCGTAATGAGTTCCACATCAGACACAGACTTCAACGGACGTACTTGATCCATTTGAACCGCAATTGTGCTAATTGCGTCCGTGTTTTTCAACTGAGGATTAATCCCCTGCCATCCCTTAACGTTCATGTATACAACAGGTGTATGGCTGTAGGATTGATTTTCGGTGAATCCTACGATAGTGAATTTGTTACCGGATAATTCATCTACTACCGTATCCCCTACCTTATAGCCGTCCTCTTTTAAAGAATCATTGGCTACTATTTCGCCTTTCTTCTTATTATCATAGCTTTTCCCTTCCACGATTTTGGGTGCAAGGAACCCATTGGCATCCGTTGCAAAAATCGTGACGTCCGTCTTTTTCGATGTACCTTCTTTATTGAAGGTCAACATCATTTGACCCAGGGCCTCCGCTCCTTCAACACCCGTTGAAGAACGAACCTCACTTAATGTATCCAGCGGAATAGTAGATCGGTTTAGTTTATGCTCCACGTTAGACTCCATCATGAAATAGTCAGCATCCATGCCTTGTATCGATGAAGCATTTTCAGCTGAAAGTCCATTAGCCAATCCAGAAATGATAAAGACCAGCCATGCGACCAAAACCATGATCAACCCGATCAGTAAGTAGCGCACCTTTGAATGTTTCAGCTCACGTATTGCTAAAAACATTTTTTCATCTCCCAATTCTTTTGTTACCGTTTGAACATCCAGTCTCTTATGTTCGTGTGGTATACATTGATTGTAATGAATCAATATGAATGGAAGATGAACAATAGATTACATAAGCGGCAAACGAACGAAGAAAGTAGTCCCTTTACCTAGCTCACTCTGAACCGCAATCGTTCCACCGTGAAGTTCCACCGTCTTTTTCGTAATGGAAAGACCTATGCCACTCCCGTTCTCACTGCGATTACGCATTTTATCAACTTTATAAAACCGTTCAAAAATATGAGGAAGCTCTTCATCAGCTATCCCCATACCGGTGTCTTTAATGATCACTTCGACCATCCGGCCAATTTTTTTGATGCGTATAATGATTGAACCCCCACTTTCAGAGTACTTAATGCTATTCGTTATCAGGTTTGTCCATACTTGAATTAACAGCTTCTCGTCTGCAGAAATCATGGTGGATGGTAGATCCATTTCAATCACCATGTCTTTTTCCCGCCAACTCCATTCCAGCATGAACAGCACTTGCCTTATTTGCTGAGCTAAATCAAAGCTTGTTCGCTGTAGGGGATCGTCTCCTTTATCCAATGAAGCGAGAATCAGAAGCTGCTTACTCATCGCGGACATACGCCGACTCTCCTTTTCAATAATGGACAAGTACTCCTTTCGTTTTTCCTTCGTTAACTCTTCCGATTGCAGGGTTTGGGAGAAGCCCTGGATCGAGGCGAGAGGAGATTGAATTTCATGTGAAACATTGGAAACGAATTCCTGTCTCATGTCTTCCAGACGTTGGATGCTCTGCGTCATTTTCGAAAAATGTTTCGCCAAATCCCCAATTTCATCACCACGGGTAACGTTCAATTCACCACTATAATCCCCGTCAGCAATCCTTTTTGTCGCTTCCGTTAATTTGGTAATAGGCTTAACAAGAAAACGTGTGTTAAAAATAATGAAAAAGAAACTAAGTAAGATCATAAGAACAAGCAAAACGGCCAGGAAAAAACGAATTTCCCCAAACTGCTTTTCAATATCAGGCCGAACGAACAAGGCGTATTTTTCGCCATTCACGTTCAGCGGAACCCCAATACTATTTTCTAATGCATCTTCAAAAAAACCGGTAATGAACAGCCCGTTATTATAGGTTTCAATCCCTTCATAGACTTTCCCGTTCAAGACATCAGCAACCGTATCCCCATCCAAATCCGTTTGATGAAACGGTTTGCCATAAGAAGTAGCCTTACCCTGTTCATTGATTAAGTACAGCTGGTAATGCAATCCTGATACATGGTTTAAATAAGCATCAATATCCTGATCAGGATTTTCCTCATACAAAGAAACGATCTCCCTTGCGACCTTGCTGATTTTCTCTCCATTGTAGGGTTTAAGAACTTGATGGTAGTACACATTAGAAAGTAAAAAAGCGATGACGCTAGCGAGCACCATGATTAAGATCGTTTGGACAACGATTCGAAAATAGAGTGTTTTCACTATTTTTTGACCCCCAGCTTGTATCCCAATCCCCTGACAGTCGTGATGACAAAATCATCCGTACGTCCTGTGAATCGTTCACGTAACCGTTTGATATGAACATCCACCGTCCGGTCATCCCCTTCAAAAGCTCCCCACACAAGTTCGATAAGTTGCTCCCGCGTAAAAACCTGATCGGGAAAACTCCCTAATTGAGCAAGCAGTTCAAACTCCTTAAGCGGAAGAAGCAATGTATTTCCCTGAATTCGGACTTCATAACTTCTTCGGTCGATGATGGTTTGATTTAATGTTATTAACTCAGCATTCATCATACGGTACCGTCGCAAAAGCGCTTTCATTCTAAATAAAAGCTCTTGTGGCTCGAAGGGTTTAACAAGATAATCATCCGTCCCGGCATAGTATCCCTTTTCTTTATCAATGAGCTGATCCTTAGCCGTAAGTAAAATAACCGGTAAATCATATTGATCGCGTATCTCCTTACAAAGATCCAGTCCGTTTTTATAAGGCATCATGATATCCACAACAGCCAGATGAATCCGTTCTTTCTCTAATAATAAGGAAGCCACATTCCCATCCTTCGCTTCGAACACCATGTATCCTTCTTTTTCTAAGTGAAATTTGAGTAACTCTCGAATATGTTGATCATCATCTGCAATTAATATATGTATCAAAGAAACACATCTCCGCTTCTTAATATGAATATCCCTACAATAGCAATATTCGAGCTCTTAAAACAACCCAAGCCTATTTAAAATAAAACAGGTAGAGGGTTTTTATCCCTTCATCAAAACCTATAAAGAAGTGATATATCCTTCTGAAGCTAAAAACCTTGAAGTGTATATTAAACACATATAAACCTAGACCACTTATTCGTCTAGGTTTTATGTTTTGCCTATTAAAATTATTCCTTCCAAATATGTTTTACTTACCTTCGTATTTATTCAATGTCCACAAGTAAGATAAACTAAAAAGTCTGCGGATAACCAAACATCCCTCATCATATTTAGTTAGAAAATTATCCTCTAAATCAGTTGTCCCTTAGGTATAGCTTTGGAGAATAAAATGGTGGTAACTGATGATATTATGGTTATTTACTTAACAAAATTAAGAGTAAATTGGGCATACGTTTAAAAGGTGTTGTACGTACTATATAATTTGTAAAAACATCAAATTTGGGATTGCAAGGGTTATCTCTATTCTGTAAGTAATAAATAGTTCATTCGTCACTAGGTATCTCTTCAAAGAAGAAACCTTGAAAGTCACTTTGCCAATCAAGGTTTCACATAAATTACATTATCTCAGGTATATCAATCTCTTTGCCTGGAGACTTACTAATTAGAACCTTTAAGAGTTCTCTTATTCATAATTAGTAGTAGCAATAAAATCAAAAGCACCAGTTGAACTAATTTCATTGTTATATTCAAAATTATATATTAAAATTATTGCATTATATGATTTCTTTAGGTTTATACTTTTCTGGATTTTTGGGATGACAATTTCTTCATACGAACACCCATCTAATAATGCTGATATATCACTACTACTATTCTTATAGACTGCTTTTTCTATTGTATCCTCATCAGTTTCATCCATATCAATATTAAAATCGATAAAGAATTGGGAAGGGACAGACTCGCCATCCTCATCATACGTTAAATCAACATACTCTCCTATTGGGTCCTCATCGTTAATATTCCCTAACCAAATTGAAACCCATCCTTGTTTTTCCATTATAGTACCCTCCTACTTTAATCTTAGACCTTGTGGTAAAGACGAAACTCCACCCTCTAATCTATAATTAGCCCAATTATTAAGCCGTCTAACAAATGTATTATAGTCGCTAGAAGTATCTATTATTGCTAACAATTCATTATGTGCTTTAGTTGAGCCTAATCCTCCGTGAACACCCTTTGGATTGACAAATTTGACATCGGATATAGCTGTTCTTAAGTCTTTAATCTCTTCAGCACCAATATTCCAACACTTAAATTGCGGAGCTCTTGAAACTAAGTGCCATTCATGTAAACCTCCAGGTTCTCTAAGCTGACGTTCAATTTTCTTTCTAATCTTTTTATCTTTCCAAAGTTCGTCTAGTTCATTACTTGTAAGGGAATTGAAGAATTTATTAAAATTCCCACTCTTTGCAGTTGGTATATCATCAACATTTAATTTGTTTATATCTTTAGCATTATCTATACCCTTACCAGCATCCTTAATCTTAACACCTTTTAGCACATCATGACCCTTATCTAAGACTTTTATGGGTTTAATGAAAGTGAACGCTGCAGCGGTTATTCTTTCATTTGTAGTGGAACCGGGACCAATCATAGTAGCTATATCGCCTAGAAGGAAATCAGTTGCCGCTATGGCATATGGGGCTAGGCCATCCGGAGTTCCTGAACCGTTACCACCAAGTACCTTCCTTTTCCCTTCAAATGTTAAAGCATAGTCCCCAGTATTTGAATCCATTATTGAATCATCGCTTCGATTGCTTTTAATATTCTGTTTGGCCAGCCCTGCATAGATTGCTTCCATTTCCTTCTCGAGCTTCCGCGCTTCGGCCTCTTGTTTCTTGAACTCCCGGTAGCCTTTCATGTTGGCAGCCACTTCGCCCTTCACTTGATAGGCTGCACTCGCTTGAAAGGCGCTTTGGTTGAAGTTCATCGGGGATATGGTACCGTCCTGACTGGTGGCTTCAATGAGGGCCTGCACAAGTCCAATGGCCACTTTTTCCTGACCCTCGCTCACTTCATATTCATCGACCAGCTTACTGTCTACATCCTTCACTTTCTTGATGGTCGTATTCTTTTCTTTTTCGGCTTTTTCCATTTTCTCATGGAAATCTTCTTGTTTGAACACCGTAAGTGGAAGGATATCATCAATGTTTTGAAAAATCTTCTGGAGATCGGTGGACTGCTGGTTCACCATCGATTTGGCATTGGAAAGACCTTGGGTCACTTCCCCCTCTAAAAAGGGGACCTCGACCACGGTTTCACCGGATAGGTCCGCTTCTTCCAATATGGCCGGAATGCCTTTTAGGAAACTGATTTGTGTGGAGAATAATTCGATCCAGGCATTCGCCACGGTGACCTGTGCCCGGTAAAAGTTCTTGATGGCCGTCGCCCCGGCTCCGGCCAATTCTTCATCAAGGTCGACGATTCCCTGGAGTTCCTTTTTAAGCGTTTCGACCTGCCCCTTGAGGTCCTCATATTGCTTGGCCCGTGACTTGACGGCCGACTTCAAAGGCTTAGCTTCGAATATCGTCATAATGGCTGATACCCCTGTGCAATATGGGTGATGGCTTCATCCTGCTCTTTCAGTAAATCCACGTTGGCCCGGGTGTCTTCCAGATTCTTTTTGACGATCGTCAGATATTGATTGAAGGTCTTTTCCAGATTGGTTTCCCGTTCCTCCCATTTCGTTGTGAAGCTCAGATCGTTATTGCCGAGCTGATCGGCCGGCAGTGCCCCCATTGTCGTCCCATCCACGGCCGTTTTCACCTGGCCGAATTGCTTGGTCACGGCGGAATGATTCAGTTTAATCGTCGTCATTTACAACACCAACTTCTTTAAATCGGATATTTCTACATGTATCCTTCTGTTCTAATCGGGTATTCCTCCCATTCATACTATCCATTTCACTAAAGAAAAACGTAGAGTGAACATCACTCCGTCCTTGTACGTATCCCAAAAGAATCACCTCATAAATAATTCCTCGAATAAACAAATGTCATATTTTACATATTTTTCATTATAAGGATTAAAGTCCGAGAGATAAATAGGGATAAATACGCTACTTTGATAGTTCAACAGGAATTTCCTCACAGCAAGTTCGATATGTGACTAAGTCTTTTTACCTCCTTTTTTTAAAATAAATCAAAAGAAGAGGATGCAACCTGCATCCTCTCGGCATTCTTTATTTATCTAATATCCTGTTTGAAGTGTAAATGAGGCATTCTTTGTTTCTTACCTTTTTTATGTTTCGGTTTCGGTTTTTTCTCTTGCACTTTTGCTTGGTCATAGACCGCTGTCCCCGCAATTCGTGCTACATCTTGAAGCTTTTCTTTTGAGATTTTATCAATCGTATCATCTGGGGAATGATACCAAGGCTCTGATGGATTGTGTATGAACAAGGCAGCAGGGATACCTGCTTCAGAGAAGGATACATGGTCACTTCGACCTCCCTCTCCATAAGGGGTAGCTACACCGTTCAGTCTCTTGCTAGAAGCCTGTGCAAGATCCGTTACTAGATTCGGTTCTCCATCGTTCGTCAAGAGAATCAAGTCCCCAGCATCCTTACTACCGACCATATCCAGATTGAAGTTTGCAATACTTCTGTTGATTTCATCTTCTGATAGATTGTCCACATAATCCTGCGAACCTAGCAATCCATTTTCCTCTGCTCCAAAGGTGATGAAGCGAATTTCCGTGTCTGTAGGCAGATCCTTCAGAACACGGGCAAGCTCAAGCGTGACAGAAGTCCCTGATGCATCATCATTTGCACCTGGTGCCCCAGCTACTGAATCATGATGTCCGGTTACATATATGATGTCACTCTTCTTCGCCTTTATATTCTTGGTTGCTTTTTTCGTTGCCACTACATTATAGGACGTTTTTTCTCCCGAAGAAGCACCCTCGATTTTCAAGGAGGCCTTCACCTTTTCTCCATTTTCCAATTTTGCTACGACTGCTTCACCTGCCGTTTTCGTAATTGTGACAGACGGTGCATATTGGTCATTGACTCCTCCGAGTGTCCCGTTTAAATCTCCCTCTGCATTATTGTAAATGATGACTCCCACAGCCCCTTTTTGAGCTGCATTCACTACTTTCTCAGCAAAAGAAAGGCTTCCTCGTTGTATGAGAGCAATCTTTCCGGCAACATTGGCTTGTTCAAGCTCCTCCAACGTTCCTAATCCAGCGTATACCACATCACCTGAAACGTCCCCATTTACGGAATAGGTTAAATGTTTTGGTTGAACTTCCCCATCATATCCGTCGAAAGCCAGTTCCACCTTGTCAGGATCTGTGTAGGATAAGAATTGAAACTCTTCAATATCCGCTTTGTAGCCATATGACTTAAACTGCTTTTTGATGAACTGGACCGCTTTATACTCCGATTCTGTCCCAGCCACGCGAGGTGTTTGAGAGAGGTATTCAATATTCTTGTAGATTTTGTCGACATTGATTCTCTTAACAATTTGCTTATCTGTGGAGGGGGCTTTTTCACTCGGAGATGAATGAGCAGGTGCCGCCAATGCAGTGGTACTACTAACGCCTCCCAACGCTAACGTAGTAGCTAATGTAAGAGATAGAAATGGTTTTTTCATAGATTTCCTCCTAATTTCAATAGATTCTTATAATCCATTGTAAATTATTCAGAATATTTAAAATAGGTATATTCATCCTAATTATCCCATTTCCCCGCTAGTCTATAATACCTTTTATAAGCGTTTACGCTGGGATACGATTTATTTTTTTGTCATCCTATATAAAAATTCTTTCGAACGTACAGGAATTTAGCTTTTTTTCTGGAAAGTAGTACAAAGAGAATACGACTTTAATCAGGGAAGAAGGGGCGAGAATGTCCATTACTAAATTCGTGATGCCTGAAGTGATTTTTGGAAAAGGTTCGATAGAGCAAGCGGGAGAGGCATGCCTACGTTTAGGGGCCAAAAAGGTGCTGATTGTAAGTGACCCTGGTGTAGCCAATGCCGGCTGGCTGGATATCGTCGTAAAATCCTGTCAAGATGCAGGACTTGCCTACGCTTCCTTTATCGATGCAACGACAAATCCTAAAGACCGTGAAATAGAAGCCGGCTGTTTGACGTTTCATAATCATGAGTGTGATGCCATCATAGGGGTTGGCGGAGGAAGTGCGCTGGATGTCGCCAAAGGGGTCGCTTTATTGGCATCAAACGGCGGAGTCACCAGTGATTATGAAGGGGTCGATAAAGTCCATTCGCCTCTTCCACCCATGGTGATGATCATGACCACGGCTGGATCCGGCTCGGAAGTCTCCCAATTTTCGGTGATTGTCGATTCGTTCCGCGAGAAGAAAATGACGATCATCTCAAAGTCGCTCGTACCCGATATTGCCATCATCGATCCGGCTACGTTGACAACTTTGGATCCAGACTTGACTGCGGCAACGGGTATGGACGTTTTGACTCACGCCATTGAAGCCTATGTTTCTATCGCAGCAACACCACTTACTGATGTTCAAGCACAGAACGCCCTCTCCATCGTCTCCCGTTACCTACGCCCTTCTGTTGCATCTAAAAATAATGAAGAAGCAAAAGAGGCGATGGCCATGGCTAGCCTGCAAGCCGGACTTGCCTTTTCCAACGCCATTTTAGGAGCCGCCCATGCGATTTCCCATGCCATCGGCGGAAAGTACCTGCTTCCACATGGGGAAATCAATGCAATCCTTCTCCCCCATGTCATGGATTTCAACCGAATTGCTTCCCCTAGGCGATTCAGCGATATTGCGGAAATCATGGGAATCGACACACGGACCTTAACAGAGCAACAATCAGGCGCCGCCGCTGTTGCCTTCGTTCGGGAGTTATCCCAAGATATAGGCGTGCCTCTAAGTTTAGGGGATGTCGGCATTACTACGGATATGATTGAACTAATAGGCATGACCGCTATTGATGATGCCTGCATGATTACAAATCCTCGTGATATGTCCATAGAACAGATTAAACAATTGCTCCTTACAGCCCTATAGGAGGTGCAACCATGAACAAAAATGAAATGATAGATTTAATGACCGGTGTACGGTCTTCGAAAAAAACATACTACACTGAACTAAAGAAGACCGTCGATGAGTTAAAAAAGAAGAATCTACAACTTGAAATCATGAATGATATTACCAAGAACATGAACGGAGACTTGGATATTCATCTTATTCTTCGAAATGTAGTCGATAAACTAAAACGACTGATCTCATTTGATGACTGTCATTTCATTATTTTATATGAAGAAGATCCGACTATACTCCATATATGCCCTAATGGACCATGCGAGCTTAACATTGAATCCAAAGACCAATTACATTCGATAAAGGAACCGATCCAGATAAACGTCGAGATCCTCCCTGCTTTTCCAGAAAAAGAACAACTTCTGTCCCTTCAGATAGAAACGCTCCTCTTGATTCCTGTGTACGGAAAAAATGAAGAAATCGGGATTTTAACCTTCGGCAGGAAGAATAACACAGCATGGCTCAAAGAGGAGTTAGATTTTCTAAAGCAACTATCCAATCAGCTAGCGCTAACTTTCGAAAATGCTCTGCTCTATATGGAAGTACTTCATTCTAAGCAGGAATGGGAGGATACCTTTAAGGCGGTAGAAGATATGATTGTCGTCTTTGACCGGGAGGGTGGGGTCTACAAATCCAATGATGCAGCCAAGGATTTTTTTGAATTAGAACCTTTGAAAAAGGCCTCTCAAGCTCTCATTCAAGAAACCTTCTCACTTGATAAGCCAGGTTTTCAGGAACTCCTTCTTCAGCAAGGAGCCATAATGGAAATGCACGCCTACCCCATTCAAAACAAGGAACAGCAAGTATACGGTGTTATCGCTTATTATAAAAATGTTACCGAAAGAAGAAAAATGGAAGCTCAATTACTTCATGCCGACAAGCTAGGGGCCATCGGTGAAATGGCAGCGGGAATAGCCCATGAATTGAATAGTCCATTAACCGCCATCATTGGTAACTCTCAGCTTTTATTGAGAAGCACACTTCCGGAACACCATGATTACAACCTGCTAACCGATATCCAAAATTGCGGCGACCGATGCAGGCAAATCGTAAAAAGTCTGCTTACCTTTTCACGGCAGGATGAATACAAGTTCCACTATTATTCTATGAACGAAGCCATCCACCAAGTTTTGAACTTGCTGAAGTTCCAACTCGAGAAGAAACAAATATTCATTCACCTTTCCCTACAGGAAGACCTGCCGTACATCAAGGGCAGCCAACAGCAGATTGAACAGATTATCATCAACTTGTTATTGAATGCCAAGGATGCCTTGAGTGATCTTGATGAATCAGCCCCAAAAACAATCACCATCCAGACCTTTTTAGAAGAGGAATATATGATCGTCCAGGTGGCTGATAATGGGACAGGAATTGAAGCCGAGCGCCTCCCTCTTATTTTCCACCCTTTTCATACGACAAAAGACCGCGACAAGGGGACTGGACTGGGGTTGTCTGTTAGTCTTGGCATCGCGAAAGATCATGGCGGCAAAATTGACGTATGGAGTACGCCAGGCCAAGGAAGTATATTTTCACTGAAGATTCCCCTACCGACAGAAGATGAGAGGAGTGAATAACATGATTCATTTACTTGTAGTGGACGATGAAAAAGAGGTGGGTACCTTTTTATCCCGGCTTTTTACGATGAAAGGATACAACGTACACGTCATACATAGTGGAAAGGACTTTTATGCAATCGATTTTAATCAGGAGCATTATGATGCTGCGATGATTGATTTGAAGCTTCCCGATTGTGACGGCCTTTCCCTTTTACAACATCTCAAACAAAAACAACCTCGTTGCAAGGCACTCATCATGACTGGTTACAGCACAGTCAAGACCGCCGTCCGCGCAATGAAACTTGGCGCAAGTGATTATATGGAAAAACCCTTTGCCGATATTGAGATATTAGAAAAGCAGATTGAAAACCTCCTGAATGAAAACACGGATGTGAATCAGCATTTCTTTCAGAAACTGGCCAGGGACTCCGGTCTCATCGTCGGTGAAAGTGTCATAATGAAAGAACTGACAGAAATGGCGTTCAAAGTCGCTCAAAAATCGGTTAATGTCTTAATAGAAGGGGAAACGGGAACGGGTAAAGAGGTGCTCTCCCGCTTCATTCACTCAGCAAGCCCGCGTAACCACGAGCCCTTTATCGCGATTAATTGTGGAGCTATTTCAGAATCCCTGCTTGAAAGTGAATTATTCGGCCATGAAAAAGGCGCATTCACCGGTGCAACCCAACAACGAAAAGGCTTTTTTGAAATAGCCGGAAATGGAACCCTTTTCCTTGATGAAATTGCTGATGCCAGTCCAGCCATCCAAGTCAAGCTTCTGCGGGTCTTGGAAACTAGGGAATTTATGCGGGTCGGAAGCAGTGGGACATTACGGACCAACGCACGATTGGTAGCTGCCACTAATGAAAATCTTCAGCAAGCAGTAGAAAACAATAAATTTCGGGAGGATCTATTTTACCGCCTGAATGTTGTCACTCTTGAAATACCAGCATTACGTCATAGAAAAGAGGATATCCCTCTCCTTGTCGAGCATCTGGTCGAAAGGAATGGTCAGGCAGATGTATCCTTTTCACAAGAGGCTATTGAAAAATTACAGCTATACGACTGGCCCGGAAATATACGTGAGCTATCTAATACCGTGATGAGAACCTTAACCCTCGCAGATCATGGACAGGATATCACTGCGGAAGATATCGTTCTCCCTACCCATCAGGTCATTTCACCCAAGAAACAAGCTACAATGGATCTTCACTCTCCTGAAAACCCTCTCGAAGAATGGCGGAAGAAACTTGTAGCCGATTTTAATGAAAAAGATGAGCTGACGCTTGAAAACATACTCTTGGAAATCAAACAGTTCGAATCTACCATCGAAAAAGAGCTCGTCCTGCAAACCCTTCAAAAAACGTATGGAAACCGGAATGAAGCCGCCAAGCGCCTACAGATTTCAATGAGGAAATTACGTTATATACTAAATGAAAAAAAACATACCTGACTCTTATATGAACAAGGGTGCCCCCATTAATAGGACACCCTTTCATTTTTTTCTATTCCATTGTTAAAACGATACGACCGTTAATTTCACCCTTTTCCATCATTTTAAACACATCATTGATTTCATCAAGCTGTCTTGTTTCAATATTCGTCCGTACTTTTCCATCTGCCGCAAATTGAAGAGATTCTTGTAAATCTTTTCTTGTACCAACGATTGAACCTCGCACCGTTACCCCATTTAATACCGTATCAAAAATAGGGATAGGAAGTTCATCATTCGGCAATCCGACCACGACGAGTGTTCCGCCTCTTTTGACTGAACTGTAAGCCTGTTCAAATGCTTTTTTCGTTACGGCAACAGAAATAGCTGCTTGTACGCCACCAACTTTATCCTTAATTGCTTGAACGGGGTCGCTCTTCAACCCATTCACTGTATAATCCGCTCCTAGTTCTTTTGCCAGCTCAAGCTTATCATCTTGAATATCGACGGCAATGACATTGAATCCCATCGCCTTCGCATATTGAAGCGCAACATGCCCAAGTCCGCCAATACCATAGATTGCGACCCAGTCCCCTGGTTTTGCTTCTGAAACCTTAAGCGCTTTATACGTCGTCACACCTGCACAGAAAATTGGGGAGACCTCGGCAAAATCTAGCCCTTCCGGAACCTTGACAACATATTTTGCCGGTGCCTTACAATATTCCGCATATCCTCCGTCCACCGAATATCCTGCATTCAGTTGATCCAAGCAGAGCGTTTCACGACCCGTCAAACAGTATTCACAGTCGCCACATGCCGAATAAAGCCATGGAATTCCTACTCGGTCACCGACTTTCAATGTTGTGACGCCCTCTGCTACCTTCTCGATAATCCCTACTCCTTCATGTCCAGGAATAAGCGGGAGCTTTGGCTTCACCGGCCAGTCGCCATGTGCTGCATGTAAATCCGTGTGACATACGCCACATGCCTTAATTTTAACTAGAATCTCACCATACTCTAAATCCGGAATCGGTACATCCTTAATTTCAAGCTCTTGTTTAAATTCATTGACGACCGCTGCCTTCATTGTTTTAACATCCTTCAATGTTTTCGATTCCACCGTACTTGTCCCCTGATTTACATTCATGATTCTATTCCTCCCTTAGGTCCGTGTTTTTCTCACTTCCACTTATTTATAATGCAAGTGCCATGCCAAACAGAAAAGTCCAATCAAGTTAGGTTCAAACGTAAATCCTAGCCGAAAATTCGGCCCATTATGACAGAAATCCGGCTCAATGATGACGAAAACCAGTTCGTATATTGCTGGAAAAATGGTTCACCCTATAAAGAGGAGGTGTACAATGGACACATTTGAAGAAGCCTATGAATCCTACAAACAACAAGGAACGCCACAAGCGAACCAACAAGGTGGGAACGACAAAGAAGAAATTGTCGCCGTACGGAAGAATGAAGAGGATAATATCATCGCCATCAAGACAAATACCGGAAGGGAACTGGACTATCCCACCGCTCTTTCAGAAGCCAAGGCTGGTGCACTCGCAAACGTAGATGTCTTTCATAAATATGGTCGGGACATTTTGCGGAGTGAGCCTGATGGCATTAAAGAAAATAATCTGGATGAACTGCCTGAATTTTAAAGACCGAGAAAAGCTGCCTTCCATTCAGGCAGCTTTTTTCCGCAACAAAAAAAGAACCGCATACTAACAGGTTCTCCTAACGACTTCCTCAAGGTTTTCCTGGATATTGAAAATGGAGCAACCAGCACTCTCCCTTTTTCTCCAATCCTTCTATCTGTTTACCCCCATTCATAATGATAGGACTCAGAGATTTCCAGCAAGCGGCCACAGATTTCGACCACTTCTATGATTTCAATCCAAGACATATCCATCCCAAGTTCATTAGCATGCGAAATCTTATCCCGTAACTTCCTGATGGCATTGGCATCTTTCTTCCCTTTACTTTTGGATGGGATTTGAAAAAATGTTCTCAACTCTTTATCTTTATGAATAATGTCGAATTTATCACTAATTTGTAGACATTCAATTAAATTAATCTCCTCATTTTTCTCCATTCTCCTTTCATATAATTCACTTGCCTTATGTAGACGATCCTCACTAATCATCGGATACCAGCTTTCACCCCCGAATCGATGCATGATAATATCACTAAGTCTCATTTCCAATAAAGTGATATAGCCAAAAATCAGCATCCTGATTGGTGGTTTTTGGAGGTCGGCATGCGTGATTAACTTTTTGATTGAATTATTCTCTAACACGAATACCCTCGTTTTCTTCTTAAAAATGCCTAACAATTGGATCAAGGGCGTTGAATCCGATACAAGTTCCCTTGGGGAAAAGAGCTTCATATAATCCGAAATGTTCCCTTCGCCAAGTTCATGTCTATCGATATAACCAACGATTTCCCCCTGGTCTTTCACGGCCAATGTATCAAAGTGTTTTTCCTCCATTACATTTTTGATATCAATGGCCGATTCATCTTTTCCACAAAACTCAAACTCTTGGGCTATGCTTCTGACCGTGATATTTTCCTCATATAGATTTTTAAGACTGTGATAACTACTATTATTGTTTTTGTACTCTACATTGGACATCCATGACCCTCCATCATTGGCATTCTATCCTAATTCATTAGAACCTAATAACTCCCCACTATCAGAAATAAGTCCACATGAAGTGGACTTTATTCCTTCATTCAAATGATATGTTTCTGCATATCTTCATTCAAATGATATGTTTCTGCATATCTTCATTCAAATGATATGTTTCTGCATATCTTCATTCACTTCTTGCTCCCAGTCCTTGCAAACATCTACCCAGTCCTTTGCTTTTGAGAATTGAAATAAATCCCCGAGTGAAAGTTCAATGGCTGAGTTCGCGCTCCCGCAAGCCGGGAAAACTGTCTCAAACCGTTTCATCGAAACATCCAAGTAAACATCCAGTTCATTTGCCAATCCAAATGGGCAGACACCCCCGATTGCATGTCCGGTCTGTTCAAGAACTTCTTCTGGAGATAACATCCTTGCCTTGAACCCAAACATTTTCCGGAATTTCTTATTATCGACTTTCGCATCTCCAGCGGCCACGACCAAAAGTGCTTGGTCTCCTTCTCCCCTAAATGACAACGTTTTGGCAATGCGCGCGGGTATAACCCCGATTGTCTCCGCAGCTTGGTTTACTGTGGCACTAGATGTTTTGAATTCCATCACATCATGTTCCCTGTTCCATTGTTTAAAGTGGGCCCTAACACTCTCGATTGACATTTACTTTCATCCCTTTCCTTTAACTCTTTTTATGAATCGTACCATTCTTCACTATAGTAAAGCAAAATCTCTTTCCTTTATTCTAAATATTCAATATTTCGCATAAAATCTTGAAATTGACGAAAGAGGCCAAAATACGATACTATTAAACTTCGGGCAAAAGCCTAACGTGGTTCGTAACCATCCCACGATAAAAAACTAGGGAGAGAAAAAAATGAATATTCGTACGCTCGCGATAAATGGTCTATTGGCTGCCATCTATATCGCTGTCTCATTCGTGCTTCAGCCGATTATGTTTGGGGTGCTTCAATTCCGCATTCCCGAAATGTTGAATCATCTTATTGTATTTAATAAGAAATATATATCCGGCATAGTCGTCGGTGTGTTCATATCGAACCTTTTCTTTTCACAGTTAGGGGCATATGACTTGATTTTTGGGGTCGGGCAATCTCTGATAGCCTTATTGCTTGTCATCTTTTCTTCCCGTTTCATAACGGGCATTAAGGGTCGAATGGCCATGACCATCATCATATTCACGGTTACGATGTTCCTAATAGCCATAGAATTGAATCTAGTCTTAGGATTGCCATTCTTAATAAGTTGGGCAACAACAGCAGCCGGGGAATTCCTCGTCCTACTGATCGGGGCACCCATCATTTATATGATGAATAAAAGAATTCAATTTGGAAAGTTGCTTTGAACTCACTGTGCATAAAGTAAAAGAACAATCTATATCCAAAGAGCTGTCTGCTACATGCAGCGGCTCTTTTTTTCAACCATACTCAAAAAAATTGATAAATGGTGGTGACTTTTTGCAGAAAAAAATACTGATGTTACTCGTCCTTCTGATTGTAGTAACATTCATCGGGCTAAATTCAGAATTATTCACGATGATTTGGAATAGCGACTTGGAATCCGTGATATCCATATTGACAGAAAATCTCCTTCTTACCTTTGTAGTGACGTTCGTTTTGATGATCATTCAGAACTCCTTTACTGTCATCCCCCTGATTTTACTTTTAACAATTAATGTAACGATCTTTGGCTTTGCATTCGGGTATCTATGGAGTTGGTTAACAAGCGTGGTCGCGTCAGGAACCATTTTCTACGCTGCCAGGCACTGGTTCCAGTCATTGATTTTAAGAAAGATGGGTACCGACTGGCAGGATTCCGTCAAGGATCATGGGTTTATGTATGTCTTTACCGGTAGAATTTTCCCTTTCATACCGACAAGTTTAATAAACCTTGCAGCTGGAGTTAGTTCCGTCACCTTCAAAGATTTCTTAATGGCAACAGCATTAGGCAATCTCATCTACTTCTTCTTTCTCTCTTTAATTCCATATGGACTTCTTTCCGTAGAGATGAATCAATATACATTGATTGTACTCGGTTTCCTGCTCTTAACCTTTTTCCTTATCTACAAGCGCTTCAAGAAAAAAAAGAACCTATCACTCTTTAAGAAAAACAGGTAACCTTGCTGCCTGTTTTTTTGTGTGGAATCGTATATTTTCAGCCAATAGTTTGTTAAAATGTGTATGTATTTCAGCTTTGAAATGTCGGAGAATTCAGGGAGACCCATATGCCGAGACGTATCATATTAGTAATCTACATTCTTTCTGGAATGACCACATTACTTGTTTTCAATTACTATTTAACGAATTCCTTGAATACTAAAGAGGCGTTCCTTCAACTCCAGCGAGCAGAAGGGTTCATCTTTGTCCTATTAATCGGTTTGATTTTATTTCTCTACTTATCTAAAAGAGAAGAGTTCAAACAACTAAAAGAAGAAGAACAACTTCGAAGTACCCTTATTAACTCAATGGTAGACTTTGTGAATTTTAAGGATGGAGAAGGTAGATGGCTAGAATCGAATACGTTTGGACTTCAGTTATTCCAATTGGAGAGTGTGGACTATAAAGGAAAAAAAGATAGCGAGCTTGCCGAGTACTCCCAATTCTACAGAGATTCATTGATTTACTGTGAAGATTCCGATCAAGAAACATGGGCAATGAAGAAGATTACCCGTTGTGAGGAGAATATTCCACTGCCAAACGGTCATTTTAAGACCTTCGATACCATCAAAGTCCCATTATTTCATGAAGATGGTTCACGAAAAGGGTTAGTAGTCATAGGTAGGGATATTTCAGAAAGAATTACCGCGGAAAGTCAATTGCTTGCTAGTGAACAGCGTTATAAATCTTTGTTTGATCACAACCCTTCCCCCATGTTAATGCTTGATTTGAAAGGAACCATCATAAACGTCAATCCAAGATTTGAAACCGTCACTGGATTTCGTAAAGGTGAGGTTCAAGGGGACCCTTTTATAGATTTGGATTTTTCCGCAGAAGCTAAAGAGCTCATCCAGTCATCCTGTCAATATGTCGTGGAAAATCAAAAGGGGATTAAAAAAGGAAAAGATATAGCGTTTGTTACCAAATACGGGAATTCCATTTTACTTTCTTGTACTTTTGTTCCCATGTTAGTGGGCAAAGAATTAGCCGGTATCATTACGTATGCAAAAGACGTAACACAAATTCGTGAAACAGAAAGACGCTTACGAAAATCCGAGAAACTTTCGATCATCGGTGAACTTGCAGCAAGTGTTGCTCATGAAGTGCGCAATCCTTTAACGTCCTTAAAAGGGTTCGTTCAACTACTGAAAAAAAACGACCAACCCCATGATCAATATTACACCATCATGCTTAGCGAATTAGACCGGATCAACTTAATCGTTAGCGAATTGCTTGTCCTAGCAAAGCCTCAGGAAATCATGTTCAGTCAAAATCAGATCGTAGAATTGATGGATGAAGTCAGAGCCTTGCTTCTTGTAGAAGCCGATTCTTCTTCCGCTCAAATTTCTATCGAGGTAAAAAACGATATACCGCTTATTTTATGCGAAGCAAACCAGCTTAAACAAGTATTCATCAACATGGTCAAAAATGCTCTGGAAGCAACAGCATCCCATATTTCGATAGAAATTGAGCATATTAGCCATTCCATTTCCGTTACAATCAAGGATAATGGCTGTGGAATCGAGAAAGATCGCATGAAACATCTCGGGGAGCCCTTTTTTTCATCTAAAGAAAAAGGGACTGGGCTTGGTCTGACCGTAAGTTGCCGTATTATCGAAGCGCACCAAGGAAAAGTACACTTTAGTAGCAAACTAAACCATGGTACCGAAGTTAAAATTGAATTGCCGATATATAAATAGGATAAGTACTTGTTTACTTGTCCTATTTTGTTGTGTTCGGGATATAAGTAAACGTCCCCATACACACGATTGAACCGGCTAAAATCACCTTCTCGCCTTTTTTATCTTTTTCAACGTACTCCCCCCTACATTTCCTGTAATATGGTAAGGTCAGAGTACCATGGTAAGCTTAATTATTTCTTAATGATGCATAATAGGAAATAGAATAATTAGCTTATAGATCAAGAAAATGTAGAGAGATTCTCTTCATTTTTTCACTGTTATTTCACATTTTCATTTTATACTAGTTCATAGAAGTACTAAGAAAGGTTGCTGGCACAACAAAATGAAGAATTACATATGGCTGTTCGTCAGTCTACTTGCCTTGTTTATCTTACCGGTAACGGCCTTTGGCCATGCATCCGTTTTGAGCTCGAATCCTAGCCCAAATGAGAGCTTGGATACTATACCTGAAAAGATCAGCATTCAATTCAGTGAAACTATACAATCTTCCTTTCACTCACTTGCCATGTACAGCAAAGAGGGGAAGGAGATCCCACTTCAAGATATCCAAGTTTCAGGGAATACCCTTGAAGCTACATGGTCAAGCTCTTTCGATGAAGGGGTTTATATCATTAAATGGAGAGTGGTTTCTAGTGATGGTCACCCCATCAAAGGTACAATTCCCTTTCAATATGGGGAATCCAACATCCCATCCGATCAACTGATCGGCGAAGAACATGCAGGCTTTCCAAGTACAACACAAATAGTCCTGCAAAGCCTTCAATATCTTTGTTTTGCCGCTCTTACTGGTGCACTCTTTTTTTATTTATCATTGGTGAAACGCCCTACTCCTGATCAAATCAGCAATAGGGCCCGACGCTATATCTGGCTATCTTATACCGGACTGGCGATTTCCATTCTATTGAGTCTACCTTTAAAAGTTACGATTGACGCTGATGTAGGTTGGTGGCATGCTTTCAATGGCATCTACCTAAAAGAAGTATTACAGACCACCCAATTCGGAAATATTTGGATGATAGAAATGGTGTTGCTAATTGCCTTACTTGTGGCAATTTTGGCTATATGGAGAAATTACTTCAACAAGGTTTCTCTCCTAACATCCTTTATCCTTATATCTGCCTTGATGGTTTGCAAGGCCTTAATCGGACATACCATGGATACAACTCATCAATACCTGGCTGTATCTATGGATTTTCTCCATGTAATGTCCATGGCATTATGGCTAGGCGGTTTATTGGCTATACTGATAATTCTTCCAAAGTCCTATAATCCGAAGCTGACTGATGTTGATAAAAAAACGTTTTATTGGTCAATCATACAGAAGTTTTCCTCATGGGCCGTTCTCTTTGTGATTGTCCTGATCGTCAGCGGACTTTACAGTAGTTTTCAACATGTCCCAACTCTTCATTCATTGCTAAATACGACATATGGACAATTATTACTCGGAAAAATCGGACTTATGTCCATCATGTTAGGGTTTGGGGCATTTCATTTACTCCGTGGGAAAAGAAAAACGAAGAAGCTGGGCCTCAGTACTGGAATAGAATTCAGCCTGGGAATCATCATTCTCCTTATTGCTGCTCTTTTAACAAATGTTCAGACAGCCAAGTCTTCTCCAGGTCCTGTAGAGAAAACGGAAATGACTGAAAATAATGATCAAGTAACTTTATCGGTGACCCCCAATGAAATCGGTGAGAACCTCATTCAAGTGGAGTTAATAAATAATGAGGGCATCCCTTATACAGATATCGAACAGCTTACAGTGGTCATGGAGCCTTTAGATGAAGACACAGGGGAAGTAAAATTGCACCTTCAGGAAGAAGAAAAGGGTATATTCAAAACCAAGTCGCTTATAACCATGTCAGGAAAATGGAAGATTCAAGTTCATGGTTTAACGAGGGAACTCCACTCTATTGATGCGGATTTTGTAATAGTAGTAGGAAACTCATAATGAGAAGGGAAGAAATAAACATGAAAAATGGTACAAAGCTAATTATCGGTGCATTGGCATCTCTATTCCTCTTTGCTGGATCTGCAAATGCCCATGTTACGGTCAACCCAAGCTCTTCAGCACCTGAAGCTTGGGAAACCTATACACTGAAAGTTCCGGTTGAAAAAGAATCATCTACCACGAAGGTTGCCTTAAAGGTTCCTGAAGGCATCACCTTTTCAAGTTACCAACCAGTCCCCGATTGGAAAGTGACAACGGAAAAGGATAAAAAAGGACATGTAAAAACAGTAACCTGGGAAGCGACTGGTGATGGCATTGCTGCAGGCCAGTTCCAACAATTCACGTTCGTTGCCCAAAATCCAAAGGATGAGGCCGATATCGCTTGGGATGCATTTCAATACTATGCCGATGGGGAGATTGTCGAATGGAGTGGAGAGGAAGGTTCTGACCTACCACACTCCATAACAGAAATTACGGCAGCTTCCAAGAGCAATGAAGATTCATCAGTCCATGAACATGCCGAAGAAGGTGATCACTCTCATTCCGATTCTGTAGACAAATCGAAGGAGTCCACAGACAAAGAAGAGAATAACGATCAAACACTGATCATCATACTTGGCCTTTTATCTTTGATCATCTCGATTATTGCCCTTACGATAGCCGCACGTAAAAATAAGAAGTAATCATTTAAGAAGATGCCCCAAAATCACTTGGGGCATCTTTTACTTATTATTCTACAACCATGCTCTTGCTTGCCTCAATGGTTCTTCTAATTTCATTCTGTGCACTATGCGTGACCATTGATAAATTCAACATTCCATTTCCTTGTGCCTTCTTGCTTATCCCCAAATCTTCCGTATTTTTTACCAGTTGGGCATATAGTTCCGCCTCTGTTAATTTACGACCGAATTCTTTTTCTGAGATGATTTTCAAGAGGGCTGCAGCTCCGCTCACATGTGGTGTAGCCATTGATGTCCCACTGAGCTTAGCATACTTGCTTCCTGGATATGTGGAGAGAATATCGACACCCGGTGCCACTAAGTCAATTTCGTCATTCGTATTCGAAAAATCTGCCAAGTTCCGGCTTAAGTCCACCGCCCCCACTTCCACCACTTCTGAATAAGCTCCTGGATAATCTAACTCATCCGTATCATGGCGGCCATCTCCACCGTTCCCTGCTGCACAAACGACAAGAATATCATTCTGTATCGCTTTTTGTATTAGCTGATGTTCCTTATCATCCGGGGGCCCTCCCAATGAAAGTGAAATGACAGAGACCTTTTCACCCTGCGGCCCTTTCCAATTGATTGCATACTCCAATGCCCCATTGATCCAGTTGATATCTCCCTGGCCCTTTCCATTTAAAGCCTTCAAAGCTAGAATACTCGCTTTCGGTGCCACACCTACTACACCTACATCATTCAGGGTCGCTAAAATCGTACCACTGACATGGGTTCCATGCCCATTATCATCATGGTAATCCCCGGTTTCAGTAAAATCCCTTCCGTCAATGATTCTCTCTTTTAAATCGGGATGTTCCTTATCTATACCAGTGTCAATGACAGCAATGACCACACCTTCACCATAATTGCCTTGTTCCCATATTTCCGGTGCCTTTATAAGCTCCACACCTTCAGGAACTTTCTCATTGGCCTTTTCCATTATTTCTAACACTTTGTAAGGAATTAATCTTTTTTCTTTCGACATTTGATTACCCCTTCCTTCGTCAATAATTTGACTATCCTCGGCGAGGGAGACCTATCCCATCTGGTTGTCGTTAACCATTAAAGAGATAAAAAGAATCTCTTTAACTTATATATACCAGATTTTTGAAAATAAAAAATAGTTTTACATAAAATTCCAACTATTTAACTACCTTTATTTCTCACTGGCCATTTACTTACTTTTTCATTATAGAACATACGTTCTTTAAATACCACTTAAATTTCCCATTTTTTCAATAAAAAAAGGCGACTCCCATTGAAGTCACCTTTTCGATATAGTTAAGCCCTGCCACAGCACTTTTTATATTTTTTCCCGCTGCCGCAAGGACAAGGATCATTCCGACCTATAACAGGTTCTGTATGTACATGTGGCATTTTCGCCGCTTTTGCACTCTCCATAATGATCTGGGTACCCTTTTGCTTCATTTTCTCGTAGCGTTGTTTAAACAGCTCCATTATATCTTTGCTATATTTCAATGTATCTTCGGCGATATCCATTGCCTTTTGTTTGGAAGTATTATAATCCTCTAGAACAAATTGATTATCATGGAAAGAAACACGTATTCCAAAATGTTGCCCCGCTTGCTTATTATCTTTCTTTTCCTCAACGAACTCTAGATAGACTTCTTGGCAATCGCAAGTCTGATGCATGCAATAGTAATCATAAATCCAATACGTTTTATCTTCATACTTACTTTTTAATGCAATGCCGTTTTCAACGCCAAAGACATCCAAATATTTAATCGCTTTTCCATCAATAATTTCAAATGGATCAATCGTTCTCATCTATTAGACACATCCTAATTCATCAAAATTTATTAACCTCATTTATTGTACAACCTAAATCCTAAACCGTCACTTGAAACGAAGCAGACAAAGGCGTATCCCTATTCTTCAACTACAAAAGGTATATATATAAGAGGAGCAGTACCTCCGTTTATGGCAAACGGAGATACTGCTCCATGAGTTATGCTGCTATAGCTTTTGTTTTTTCTTTTTTCTTGTAAAATAATAAATAACCCAGATACCCGATGTAGATAATAGATACAACCAATACAATGGCCCAAGCTTTGTAAATGGTTTGGTTATCAAAGACACCTGTAAGGGTCAATAATGATGGAATAGTCAGTGTAACCCATGATAGTACAAGCGAAATTTTCCCGACGAATTCGGAAATGGGCAACTTCTTACAGTTGGTCAAATAGAACATTCCCCAAAGGAACGACCATAATACCCAGTTCAACCCCTTCACCATGTCACCATATTGAGCAAACTCTACGGTTGCGTACACAACTGACAAAATGGACACCCATAGTGAAAAGTACCCGAGACCGCTTCCATCCATCCCTTTTAGAATGGTTATTCCCAAGTACAAGTAGGTAAAACCAAACAAGAATATCGATGCATGTCCTAAAGACATTGCATTGCTAGGTTCTGAAACAATAATTAAATAAAACGCACCGAGCACCTGAAACGAGCCAACAAATAAATTAAATACCGCAACATTTCTTGCATCGGCTTTTCCTAACGTCATTTTTCCATTTAGGAATAAAGTCGCTCCTGCAAGAAGTAATATAATATTTCCCATATTTAAAAGAATGAACGTGTGTTCACTCTCTATGTCCCTCCTCTTTATTAACTCTGCACAAACAAAAAAGCATCACTTCATTCAACATGCTATTTTACGATCTTTTAGTTTTCTAATATAGTAATTGACCACTACTTTGATAATACCATATGTTTGTGTTTTAAATCTAATTGAAAAAAAAAAAGAAGCGTTTCCGCTTCTTGTTCATACGATCCAAGTCGTCAATTGGTCGATTGGCGTTTTTTTTGCTGGTTTGGGCTCCATATCCGGATACCCCAGATAGATAAAAGCCAGGATTTCCCCTTTGGCCGATAAACCGAAAAATTCCCTCACCTTATCATGATAGGCAATTTTACCGGTTCTCCATACCGCACCCAGCCCCAGCGAGTGTGCCGTTAATAGCATGTTCTGAACAGCACTGTTGACCGCACCATACTCTTCAGTTAGAATGACATTTTTCTTATCGCTAGGCTCAATGCCTACCGCAATGATGACAGGCGCCCTCAGTGGGTTTTTCTTTGCTTTTTCCATTTTGCTTATTAGGCTCTCTGGTGTGTCATCCACATTTTCAAGTTTAGTGATTTCCTCAAAAACCTGACCAAGCTTGTTTCTTCCTTCACCCATCAGCACGAAAAACCGCCAAGGCTCCGTTCTAAAGTGATTAGGTGCATAAGTTCCGGATTCGATAATTTGTTCGATGATTTCTTTGGGCACAGGATCTTGTTTGACCAGCCCAATACTTCTTCTCGTTTTAATGGCTTCAAAAGCATCCATCGTAGATTCCCCCTTATCCTTTTATCTCCAGAAGCTTCTGCTTCAATTCATTTTCCATCACGGCAAGTTCCTGCTCAGCATGACGTCGTTTATGTCTTCCTTCTTCTTGAATTCTAAGCGTTTCTTCAAGAGTGGAAATTAAATTGGCCTGTGTATTCTTAAGCGTTTCAATGTCTACCAGCCCCCGCTCATTTTCCTTGGCGGTTTCGATCGTATTGACTTTCAACATCTCCGAATTCTTCAATAACAGGTCATTCGTCGTTTTGGATACCTGTTTTTGTGCCTCCACGGCATGACGCTGTCTGATTAAAGTCAATGCAATGGCGACTTGGTTCTTCCAAAGTGGGATGGCCGTCATGATGGAGGATTGTATCTTCTCGACAAGTGCCTGATTCGTATTTTGAATCAACCTGATCTGCGGAGCGCTTTGAATTGTGATTTCGCGGCTCAATTTCAGATCATACAGCCTTTTATCGAGTCGTTCAGCAAATTGGCGCATATCGTTGACTTCCTGGAACTTCATCTGGTCATTGCTCATCTCAGCAGATTTCTTAAGCGCAGGAATGGTTTGCTCATATAACTCTTCAAGCTTGATTTCCCCTGCTGCGATATAGACATTCAACGCTTGGAAGTACTCCTTATTCGTTTCATAGAGCTTTTCCAAGATTACAATATCCGATAGGAGTACATTCTTGCTACGATCAAGCTTGACGCTGATTCGGTCGATTTGAGCGCCTGTTTTTTGGTACTTCGAAAGGGCTTCCTGTACCGAGCCTGACAGTTTGCCGAACATTCTAGCGAAGAACGAGGGTTTTTCGGCCTTCAGTTCATCCGGGCTCAATTCGTTTAATTTCTTCATTAGATCACTGATGATGTCGCCTACCTCACCAACATCCTTCTTTTGCACATGCTCAAGCATCGAATTGGAAAAGGACAGTAGCTTTGATTGGGCCGGTGTTCCATACGATATCATGGCCTGATGATTCGTCGGGTCGATCTGTTTCGCAAGCTGATAGGCCTTCTCCCGATTCTCCTCCGGAATCACATCGATGAGTTTGACCGGCTTTGCTTCCTGTTTGGACAATGTTTCTTGCTCCTTCACCTCAGCAAAAGGATTGGCTAAAAGGTCATCCATTAAATTAGAGCTACTGGCATTATTCAACAAATCAGAATCCTTATTATTCATTTTAGCCTCCTGCTTTCCTCTATTTGTGACTCTTTGCGTGTTTTAATGGTTTGTTTCGCAACATCCAATTCAAAATTGAGGGTATCAATATCATCGGAAAGGACTTTATATAAATCTTTTTCTATCGTTTTAGTAAGATCCTTCAACGTCTTTCTAGTTTCGGTCAATGACAGTTCAAGCTCCTTGTTCTTTCTCGGTTGCTGGGCCAGAAAAACATATTTCTCTGCCAATTCCGTTGCGGAATCCAAATGAGAATAATAAAACGATTCAGCTTTATAGAACCTTTTCGGCTCTTTTTTAGTCAGACTATATATTTTCCTGATCATTTTAATCATATCCTTCCTCTGTTTGAAGGAAGAAAGGTGACGCACTGAAATAAGTGCCTTTTGAACCCGCCAGATTTTTGGCTTTGCTTCATCTATATTTTTCTTTATATATTGATATTCTTTCCTTGTAAGTTGATGTTTTTTTAAAAATCGTGAAGTGAAATAAAGTGAACCCAACCAGTAAGTGAGCCCCCCTCCGACCAGTGAAAAGACCACCGAAAGCATGAAGGATTGATCTAAGGCAAATAGGCTGATCAATCCCACCAACAAAGCTATCGGGGCTGCAACCAGCATAGGAACAACATCAGCAAGAAATCGATTCATTAGTATTATCCTCCTGACTTACACTCTTTTCTATATATACGGATGATCGCTACTTTAGTTTCATAACGGAAGAAAGATTTCTTCCTTACCTAAACGATATAGGAACTGGCGGATTTCTGCAAATTTATTGAAATGATTTCTTTTCCTCAAATCAGAAACCTTTCATATGAACATCCCCTAGGCAGCCATCTTTGTCACTTTCTTAACTCCCACATAGACTATTGATATCTGTCTATCCAGATTTTAAAGGAGAGTGAAGTAATGAAGCATCACGGTTTCTATCCGTTGCCCCAACAAAACGGAAATCACCAGTTCCAAGAGCTGGATATCGAGGCCAAGCTCCCCCAAACGCAAACGATTGAAGGAAGAATCCTGGAACTTGAACGTCAAAATGAACGCCAACAGCTGAAGAGAATCAGCCAGGTTCATCACGATGTCTCACGCATAAACGCTGCCGTGGACCAGGTAAACCAGATTGTGAATAGGCTCAGTGAACATGATCAGCAACGAAATAACAAAATCACCAAACATCCATGGGACGACGAAATTATCCCGTTTCGCTATACCGTTGAAGACTAATGCATAAAAACAGCAGGGCCTTGCACCTGCTGTTTACATTTTTTCTAATTGCTCTTTCATTAAGTTTATCGGATAACCTGATAGTTTTAGATGGATGAATCGATTATAGTAATGGTTAATTTCTTGAGTGTCCACTCCCACTATGTCCCTTCCCAACGGGTAGTCATACTGTATGTTTAGAATAACCTCTTTCAAGCAACCTAATGTACTACGATTATTAGTATTAGTTATGATCATTTCTTTGCCATTTTTCAATAGGGATCAATTAACTCAGGGTTGATCTCTTCTGCGAATAAACTTTCCCGTACATGTTGTACCAATAATTGCTTGAAGTTCAGAAAGTCTTTCTTCTTTACTCCCACGATGGTCACACTATAAAGGGTCAGATCATTTATCATCGTAAGACAAGTATATCTGCCAACCTTAAATGAATTGACATGCCATCTATAGAATCCCTCCTCCACGCCTTCCTTAAAATTGACTGCTTATATATCTAAATTTTTGAGAACCTTTTGGGTTGCTCCCACTAAGAACATGCTTCCCTCACCTACCTTAATTGATTTCCGAATCTATTAATCAAACGTTTGATTAATAGATGAAAAGCTGACTATTAGCGCAGGGTATAGCTTTTATGAAACCGTGTCATCCGTCTTCCTTAATAATCGATACACCACTTCTTCTATCCCTATATTGTAATACCCCATTTCCCGGAAGCTCTCGGCCGCTTGCTTCAGAGTCCCGGTAAATTTCATGACCCCTTTTTGCAACACACCAATACGGTCACATAACTTCACGATTTCACTCATATCATGGGTAATGTATACAATTGTCTTTCCTTGCTCTGCCAATCTCTTTACATATTGATTAATTTCAAGCTTGGATTGAAGGTCAATCCCGACAGTTGGTTCGTCCATCAAGAGAATATCCGGATCGTGAATCAGAGAAACGGCAATGTTCAGTTTCCTCTTCATTCCTCCAGAGAGGCTCGATACCCTTTCATCCCACTTATCCTCAAGCTGTACGGCATCACATAGCTCCAGTAGACGTTCTTCCGTTACTTTTCCCTTTACAAACTTACTCCAAAAACGAAGATTTTCTTTGACGGTAAACTCATCCCATAATGCGATATCCTGTGGGACAAAACCAATGAGTTGACGAACTTGCTTCGTTTGCTTTTTTAAATCCAGCCCATTAATCCTGATGTTGCCACTAGAAGGCTGTAATACGGTTGCAAGGATGGAAATGAGTGTTGACTTCCCTGCCCCGTTCGATCCCAAAAGTCCAAAGATTTCTCCTTTTCCTATTTGTAATGACACATCATCAAGTAGCAAGTTATCTCCGTATCTCTTTACGATATTATTAATGATAATCATCTGACGTTCAGCCCCCAATTTGTCGTTTTCCAAAGCAAAGCTATGCAAACTCCCGAAAATAATACGGTCCATCCAATCTCGCTAAATGACGTATACCACGGGTAGGCCGTTACCCATAGAATTTTCTGAGGAAGCCAAAGGGATATAAATTCAAACGTTGGGGAAATATCACCAATCGGAAAAAAACTCCCCCCCGCAATTGCCAGAATGAATGCCATTAATGAACCGGCCACATAATAGCTTCCGAGATGATGCATCCGACTCGCCGTCCACATGCTGATGGAAGTTGTAAAAATGATGAACAGAACCATTCCAAGATATAGAAAAAGTGTAGTTTCCATAAGTTGAAAATAACTTAAAACCATTAAACTGCAAGCAGCTTGAAGAACATGAAAAAGAATATAGGCTCCCGACGTCTGTCTTAAATAAGAGGCGAGTCCTATATTCGTCGTCATTATTCTCGGAAATAAAACGGAGCGTTCCTTCACGACCCAATCCGATGTAATGAAACAGGACAGCATGGTGAAGAAACTCCAAACACCTAGGTAGGAAGTAAATAGAACATCTTTATTTTGTGTTCCCACTATACTATTTTCACTGACATAGTTTATGGTCATCAACGGTTTTGGATCCAACTGATCTTTGGTATATTCGAATGCCTCATTCCACACATCCGCCTTTATGCCTTTTTCTTGTTGATAGAGCTTTTCCACTCGATTGGCAGCTTTGACGGAGCTTGTCACCTTCGTAACCTCACTCGCTACCACTTCACGAACAATACCCGAAGCTATGGAAGTTGGTGAAGTCCACAGCTCGATGCTCTCTTTTCTTTTGTCATCTAATATATGCGCCTGAAACCCTTTCTTTAAGACGAATATACTGTCTACCTCATTACGGGAAAGAAGGGTATCGGCCTCATCGAATGAGGTCTCTTTCACGACGATGCGTTGCTGTAGCTCCATTTGTTTGATGAGGTTTCCCGAAAAATCCGTTTGGTCTTCATCTACGATAGCAATCGGGATGACCAATTCCTTTTGTTGCTTCTCCAGTAACGAACCCACCCCAACAGCGGCCACGATCGGTAGCAGAAACAATAGGAGGGTAATAGGCTTGAACATATGCTTTAGTTTCTCTATCATGACTCCCATTACCTACTCCTCCTTATTTGTAAAATCCCCTTTATGATGAAGATACTGCACAGAGATGAAATGATGAGCCAAGAACCAATTTCGACAGGGGCATAGGCTGCTTCCTCCTGCACCATTGCGAACATGAACTTGAGGACCCATCCATTTAATGAAAATAAATTCAAGATTTGTAACCAATCCGGAAAATATACGACGGGTATAAAATGCTCACCAATGACAGCCCCTAAAAGAATAAGGCCGATACCGGCAAATTGATTAAATCTTTCATTCCGTATCATTGCCTCCATCCAGCTAAAAAAGGTTATAAATACGAAAGCAGCCACGAGTGTACTGCCGATCCATATACTTATCTCCGTCAGTTTAGAGATCCCATTCCATAATAAGTAGAGAAGGGCAATCAGGATGGAACTGACCGAAACCATGATATATGCCGCAAGCATTCTAGATAGGGTGGATTGAAAATGAGAAAAACCCAATCCCAAAAGACGGTTTTCTATGGCTGCACTTTCATTTCTTTTCAGTAATAGAAGCCCTAAAAAGCTCCATATCATGATAAGCAGTATATAAAAAGAGATAGCATAATAATGTAATAGACTTTCCTGAAAAAGATTCTTTTGCTTTTTTTCATCAAAGATTTCCCCACGACTTAGTACATGGAGGGAGAAGGAAAGAACATCCCTTTTGAATTGTTTCTTCTGCATGCCCTCGGAAAACCCCGCCTCTTCCATGAAGTAATCGATTGTATTGATCCCGCCTTGTGCAGCTGAAGTAAAATCAGCCGCACTTTCCATCACATGACGGACAAGCTGGGATTGAAGTGGTCTTTGGCTGTTTCCCGTAACTTTGACGGGTGTATTGATGCCTCGTGCTACGTCACGGCTAAATCCCTTAGGAATGTAAATAACTGCCGCTACCCTATTATTATGGAGGAGTTCATATGCCTTTTGTTGACTGGTATCAACGGTGGTCATGACCCCATTCAAATGCGGGCTATCCGTAAGCTGCTGGATGACCATCTTCGTTTCTACCGTAGGGTCTTCATTTATTACAGCTACCTGAAATGCTTGAACTCGGCTCTCCTCTTTTAAAAAGTGATTCCCAATCACACCCGCACCCAATAAAAAGAAAATAGGAGTCAGCCACAATGCTGCGGCCGATTTCCTATTTTTTAACAGTACCTTTAGATAAAAGGAAGTAAACACAAACATGTTCCTCATATAAAACTCACCCTACTTAAAATGCATCATCAGAATCTTCATCTTCAAAATCATAATAACCATCATAACTCGCTTCATCGCCATAATCGTAATCGAACATATCTTCAGAAATGAGCCCGTATTTCATACCGAGCTCCATAAGATTCGTCCCTACTTCTTGCTGGATTTCATACATCTCATCAGGAGAAATGTCGACAACACTTAATCCCTGACCAGAATCAAGCTTAAAGTCCTGCATATCCACTTTATCTTTCAGCTTCGTCTTGGAATCCAGGTTGATTGTGACGCTTCCCGATTCCGAAGCATCCTCTAGTCCGACTGTCATCTTGAATTTTGAATTAGAATACTCATCCTTTATGTTCAGGTCATTCTTCTGTTCAACCGTTCCCTTCCATGCAGACGGCATATCCGAGAAATCCGCACCATCAAAGTCCAGGTTGAATGTCCTGGTGATATCCTGTTTCCCAGCTTTTTCTTCTTTGATGTCACTCTTCATCGTAAACTTGATTTCATTGGTATCACCAAACTCTTTAAACATAAAGGCTGCCTTGAGATCTTCAGTCCGCTTCTCTTTTTTTGCGGCAGCATCATTCGTGACACTGAACATTACCTCTGTATCCTGATCATTATCAGGTGCTAAATTGATACTGAATTCTTTGAATGCCTGATCATCCCCGTAAGGAATGTTTTTACCTTTCATGACCACATTAACTTGATCAGAGCTATCCCCTATTGATGTCGTTACTTTACGGTCGATGATTCGCTCTTTCTTGTCTATTAATAAAGTGGAGGTAAATCCTTCAGCAAAACGGATATCCTTCAATTCACCCTTAACGTCTTTCAAGCCGTCAACCAATTGGCGTTTCATTGCCTTTGTATCTTGCATCTCTTCATCTACCTGTTCGGTTAAGGCAGCAGCACCCGCCACCTTTTGAGCCCGTTTCACTAGAATATTATGAAGCTCTGTATCTTTAATCATTTCATCCATTAAGTCGTCTATGAATGTTTTAGTTTCAGAAGCGGAAAGTTTCAGAGTGACTTTCCTTACCTTCATGGCATCGCCTTCGTGCTTATATTCCACACCTTTTTCAACCTTGAATTGATCATCATCCAAATTATCCATCAGGAAAGATCCATAGCGTTTTTGTATATGTTTCTGTTCCTTCTCTGTCAGTTTCAAATCCTGCCATTCAAGGTCTGATATTTCCAATGTTTCCGGTCCATCATATAACGGATCCATCATCCGCATGAACTCCCCATATTCATCAAAGTTCAGGAAAAAGAACTTATCATATAACATGGGCACCTTTAGTCCGGCTTGGTCCTTGGATTGGACCATTTCCACATCCATTGCTTTTTCCTTATCAATATTTAATGCGACGGTGTAATGACCCTGATTCGTTTTGGGATCCTGATCCATTTTGGCGGAAATCGATGCCTGGCCCAATAGTTCCTTGACCATCTCGAAGTCTGGATCGCTCCCTAAGGAATCCATGTCGACATCCCCACTTAGTGTCATCTCCGAACGGGAAGGTTGCTGCATCGTTTTCTCTTGGAATTCCAATGAATCACCATGCTGATCCACCCATTGCTCTTTTGCATATTGATACGATTTATATTCAGAAAGTAGATATAATTCTTTTGGGGATTTATGAAGAATAATGGCTGCAGCTGCACTGGAAATAAGGATGATTGTTAAGATTGCCGCAATGATTAGCGTTCTTTTGTTAAATCGCTTCTTAGAGGGCTTTTCCTCAGCTTGCTCCTGCCTCATTTCTGCAGCGGCTATTTCTTTTTCCGTGAGCTGTTCTTCCCCCGGAAGTACCGCACCGCATGAAGGACAAAATTTTGCATCCGCATCCACCGGCTTACCACATGTTTTACAATTTTTCATTTTTCATTTCTCTCTCCCTTATCCTGCTTATGACTCCATAAACTACTAAAACGTTAGTCCTTTATCATCATAAACAACATATTTCTATAATTCTATGTTTTCGACAAAAAAAGACAAATCCTACAGGAATAATAGGCATGAGTACCCATTCGTTTTACGTATCACCCCTTACCTCAATTTTTTCTTATTCCTATTGCTCGGTGTAAATGACACATCGCCTTATCCTATGTACATCCAACCTGACATTATTACTGTAAATGCCGTTTTCGGGTAAACCACCCATATCAAGCCTAAAAAAACGGGAGCACCTTAGCGCTCCCGTTTCTCCTAACTCAGTTTATGAGTTGGGCTAATTTTTCATTTCTTACGTCTTGCTCTTCTTTGGAAGATAAATCATATTTCTTTAGCAGATGGAAAAGTTCATTAAGCATTTCTTGCGTCTGCTCTTTTTCCAGCAACTCCTTCAAAGCTTCGCCTAGCGTTTTTGGCAAGAAATCCTGTTGGCTATTAAGCTTCATCCTGACATCTTGCCTGGTATGGTTAAGATTGCATGCTCCCAATGATCATTCACTCCTTATTTCTTTCATGGCATCATGAAACCCAAGCATACTACCGTTCCCCCCCATTAATCAAACGATTGATTAAATTTTAAAAGGGACCATCCTCTTCTTCATCACAAAAAAAGCCAACATACTAACATGTTGACTTTAACGTCTTTGAAAGGATGACCTTCTACTTCTTTTTAGTTATGCCTTTCCAAAACTCTTTGGCCACGACCTTATACCCGGACTTACTCAGATGGATATCTTGTTTATTCGGAAGATACTCTTTATATTTTTTCCCTATTTGAGTCTCGGTCGATACGTAGGTATCCCCATTTTTCTTTGCTACCGCTTTGATTTGTTCATTTAGACTTTTCAATAGTGGCAAAAGAAGTTCCTGTTGCTCTTTCGGATAGTAGGGGAAGGGATTATAATAACCCATCACATATACCTTGGCCTTTGGGTTCAGTTTATCGATCGTACGGAGAATGCTTTGCAAATTTACACGGACCGTATCGATTGCTTCCTGCGCATTGTAAGGGTCCGTTTTAATTTTGCCTAGGAGATCATTGGCACCAATATCAATGGTGATATGGGTTGCTTCTTTAATTTCCTTTCTGACCTTACTACTTTTAACCAAATCATTCTTCAATTTTTCAGAGGTATACCCAGGTACACCAAAATTATCGAAATCGGCCAGCTTATATTTATTCTTCACAAAAGAATCCGCAATATAATCGGCATATCCATAATCGATGACCCCATCGGGTGTTTGCCCAGCGGCCAACGAATCCCCTAAAGCGACATACTCTACTTTCGCCTGTTTGGCCGTTGCACTGAATGGCGTGGCCACCAATGCCACCGCTAATAACATACTTGCCGCCTTCTTCTTATTATTCATTTCCTCTCCCCTTTTCCTAACCCTTTTTTGTCTCACTACAATAGTTCTTTTTTCCCTGGTAGATTCCTTCTTGTTCAGAAGATAACTTTCTGACAAAAAACCACAAAAAAAGCCCGGTTTCCCGGACATCTCTTGTTTGCTTAAATTTTGAAAGCAACGACCTTCTCTTTCAATTCCTCGGCCATCCTCGCCAGTGATGAAGCAGAGGCGGTGATTTCCTCCATGGAAGCCAGCTGTTCCTCTGAAGCCGAAGCAATTTCGGCCGTACTTGTTACCGATCCTTCCGCAATACGGGTTACTTGCTCAATGGCCGCGCTCACTTGATCTACACTCGCTGCCATTTCCTCCGATACAGCGGATGCCTCTTGTATTTCGGAACTTACCATTTCTATCGACTCTAGGATGGAATCGAATGTTTTCCCAGTCTCCTCGACAAGTTTCATTCCCTCTGTCACTTCCTGGGTGCCATAGTTCATCGTATTGACCACAAGTACCGTATCATCTTGAATATTCTGAATGAGGTCAGCAATCTGCTTAGCTGACTGGCGAGATTGTTCAGCCAATTTCTTGACTTCATCAGCCACGACTGCAAAACCTTTCCCATGTTCACCGGCTCTTGCCGATTCGATAGCCGCGTTCAAGGCTAAGAGATTCGTCTGGTCGGCTATGCCCGTGATCACTTCGATGATCTTGCCAATTTCATTGGATTGATCATTCAGTTTTTTCACCACTTCATTTGATTCGTTTGTGGACGTTGAAATGGATTTCATTTGTTCAATCACTTTGTTAAGATACTCGCTACCGATATTGGCTTGTTTTGCGGCCTCCATTGCCGATTCAGTAACAGCGGAAGTCGTTAAGGCAACTTTCTTGGTACCGATGGCCATGACTTGGACACCCTTTGAACTCTCTTCTACATAGTTATTTTGAGTTTCAGCCCCACCGGCCACTTCTTGTATGGCCGTTACCACCTGTGTTGTCGCAGAATTGGTTTGTTCCGCGCTTGCCATCAGTTCCTCCGAAGAAGCAGCAACTTGATCCGTTGCAACATTCACCGTATTGATCAAACTTCGCAAATTACCTTTCATTTCATTAAAAGAGCTGGCCAATTCACCGATTTCATCCCTATTCTTCACTTTCACATCTTCTATCGTCAAATTTCCGGCTGCAATCTGTTTCGCTGCAGCTGAAACGAGCAGCACAGGTTTTGAGATGCTCCGGTTTATGATTAAAGCAATCGCCACCCCCGTGATAATGGCTAGGACGCTTATAATCAGAATAATCCTTTTCACCCCGTTAACCTGAACGGACAATTCATCACTTTTTTCTAAAAGGGCAGCCTGTTGATAATTAAATGCCTCTTCACTCACTTCATTTAATTTTATTGTAAGGGGAGCTCCTTGATTGTTCATTAAGTCGATGTATCCTTTTTTATCATCTAGATCCTTTAATTCAATTAGCTGTCCGGCCAGCGTTTCATATTCGGTAGCATAGCCATTTAGCTCGTCCAAAATTTCCTTTGCCTCGGGATCTAGACTAAGCCCACTATATGTATCGAAAGCTTGTTTGAAGGAATCCTTCGATTGTTGGAACGCTGATAAATATTTATCCGTATCATTGACTAAGTACCCTCGGAGGGCGATTTGTTCCGTGCGAATCGCGTCGACCATTTTTGTCGAAAGAGAAATCTTTTTGACACGGTCTTCTATGACACTTGAATAACTATCGTCTACACTGTTGAACTGATAAAATGTAATCCCCGTTATGATAGCTAAAAGAGACAATACTCCGCAAAAGCTCCATAGTAATTTTTTCTTTACAGTCATCTTCATCTTTCCATCTCCTACTTAAGTTGCATTTTTCTATTACGCGAGTACGTGATAATGATTGTATCGGTGAGAATGCTGTTAGTTTTAGTTGGTAATTACTTACAGTTGTCTCTTATATATGTGCATCTCCATCTGTCTTCCTACGTCTCGACTCAACTAGAGAAAAAAATGACAGGAATATTAAAAATGATCCTTTACCATTATATAAAGGAAAGTAAATAACAGGAGGTATCATCCATGACAGTAATCAGTGATGTAAAAACAACCTTAGCCGGTCTAAAAAGTGCTCAAGCTAGCTTCGAAACTTTCGCCCTTTCAACAGACAACGAACAAGCGAAGCAACTCTATCAGCAAGCTGCTCAACAAGCACAGGAGATTGTTGACAACATTACTCCACGTATTAATGAAATTGAACAAGAAGAACCACAATATAAGCAATAAAAATATAAAGAGGTTGGTTGAGACAACCAACCTCTTTATATTTCTTGCTAAGACTTGTAATGACTGTCTTCTTTAATCTTATAAAAATCAATTCTCACACATTGGGGTGATTAATAATGCTGACGGGGCATCGCACATGGATCTTTGATCAAAAGCCTGTCATACTCTCCACCGGTACCATCGGTGGACCATTTGAAGCAAAAGGAATGTTAGCAGATGATTTCGATACTCTTCATTCCGACTTATGGTTGAATCAGGATTCCTATGAAAAAGCTCATAAAGTTCTTCTAGAAGAAGCAAATACAAAAGCGATTGAAAAGGCTGGCCTACAAAAAGAACAGATACAGTTCTTCCTTGGGGGTGACCTCATCAATCAAATAACACCGACAAGTTTTGCATGCCGGACGCTTGGTACACCATACCTTGGCTTATTCGGGGCATGCTCAACCTCAATGGAAGGACTCGCTCTTGGTGCCTACTTGATCAACACAAAAGGAGCGGATTATTTATTAACTGGCGCTTCTAGTCACAATGCCGCGGTTGAAAAGCAATTTCGTTACCCAACTGAATACGGCGGTCAAAAACCGCCCACTGCACAATGGACCGTGACAGGTGCAGGAGTCGCTTTATTAAGCAGTTCCGGTAACGGCCCTCAGGTCACATCGGCAACGATCGGGCGTGTCATTGATATGGGATTAATGGACCCTTTTAACATGGGGGGAGCTATGGCCCCAGCTGCTGTTGATACGATTGAAACTCATCTGAGAGAACGGAATCTCGATCCTTCTTATTATGATTTAATCGTGACGGGCGATCTCGGGAAAATCGGGCATGAGGTCTCACTTGAGATATTCAAAAAACACGGTACTCCAATCAAGGAAGAACAGTATGTTGATTGTGGGTTAATGATTTATCGAGATACCCAGCCAGTATTGGCAGGAGCCAGCGGACCCGGATGTTCGGCAACCGTTGTATACGGTCATCTATTAAACCGCATGAAAAAAGGAGAAATCAAGCGGATGCTTGTCGTCGCTACAGGTGCCTTATTATCTCCTCTATCCTTTCAACAAAATGAATCGATTCCATGTATTGCCCATGCCGTTTCGATTGAATATGACGCCCAGCAACAACCATAATTGTTTGGGTTCAGCAGTGAAATTGGAATGGTTAAGTATAAACCAAAAGAATAAGGAGTTTTCAGGATGACAATAGCATCTGATGTTAAACAATGCGCTGCCAGTCTTAGAAGCGTGGAAGCTGGACTATCTAGCCTCGCACTCCGAACTCAGGATGAAGAATCGAAGCGAATCTTACATGAAACGATGATGAAAGTAAATGAAGTGATGGTAGATATTCAAAAGAGGGTCGGAGAGTTAGAGAAAGAAGAACCACAATATAAGGGATTTTAAGACCCCTTATTTACAGGAGGTGCTAAATAATGCCTGATTGGTTACAGGTTGTTTTACGATCCCTATTTTTTTTAGTTGTCCTTTTTTTAATTACCAAATGGCTAGGAAAAAAACAAATATCCCAGCTTTCATTTTTTGAATACGTCACGGGTATAACAATCGGAAACATCGGAGCGGAATTAGCCACAAAGGTAGAAGGAAACATTGTTCACGGTGTCCTCTCCATTCTTGTTTTTGCATTGGCACCTTTCTTAGCTGGACTGATTTCGATGAAAAGTAAAATTTTCCGTGATTTGGTGGAAGGGAAAGCGACGGTGTTTATTAAAGACGGAAAAATCATGGAAGACAATTTAAAAAAAGAAAAGTATACAACTGATGAATTACTATGGTTACTCAGAAGTAAGGACGTCTTTGATATATCCACAGTTGAGTTTGCTTTATTAGAGGCAAATGGTGATTTTTCCGTACTGTTAAAGAAAGAAAATAAACCAATCACACCGAAAGATTTAAACATGAGAGTTGCTTCAGTTAAGGAATCACAGATGGTCATCATGGATGGGAAAATCATGGATGAACCTCTGTCCACCATTGGGCTAAATCGTAACTGGCTCAACACTGAATTAGATAAATTAGGAGTGCTCCTTGAAAATGTCTTTCTTGGAGCAGCAAATTCAAATGGCGAATTAACGGTTGACCTATATGACGATAAACTTAAGGTCCCTTCTCCTCAAGAAAGACCTCTAATGCTCGCGACTTTAAAAAAGTGCCAAGCAGACTTAGAGGTGTTTGCCCTCTCTACTGAATCAAAAGATGCCAAAGCGATGTATAGTAAAAATAGTGAGAAACTGCAAAAAGCCATCGATGAGGTAGCCTTCATTTTGAAAAATTAATTATATTTCTTTAGGCGTAAGAGCATTCATTTTCGTACTTCCATGATGGATGTAATCACACCGATAATGACAATAGTCAGACATGAAAACAGAAAAATCTCTATTCCTAAAATAAATAAACCGGCTGATATGATTGCGGTATCAATGATGATAATGATTAAAGCAATATCCATGGAGGAGGATTTGGCAATGAATTTTGCCAACAAATCCGTTCCTCCACTGCTTGTTTCATATCTGAGCATAAGCCCTATCCCCACCCCGATAATTACCCCACCAACCAATGAACTGGTGAAAATAGAAACCGCAAATTCCCTTTTTAATGGGCTTAACCAATCCATGAAAAGAGAAGTCAATAGTAACCCATGGATGCTGCTATAGAAAAGGGAACGCTCATAACACCAGGCATATGTAAATAAAGGGATGCTAAGAACCAACATCGAAAGCCCTGTCTGAAAGTCAAAGAAGTAATGTAGAACGAGAGCGATCCCGATAATCCCACCATCTATCAAGTGATAAGGGACCAAGAATCCATTTATCCCAACACCAATCAAAAAGCTACCAACAATCACTGCCACTACTTTTTGAAAATTGATAAAACCACCTTGCTCCCTATTCGATATTCCTTAATATATGTCCAAATCTTAAGGACAAGAATGGGTAAATGAAAAAAAATCAAAAAGCAGGACCCTTATTGGATCCTGCTTCGGCATTCATTTTCTATTAAAGACAATTATTCACATTCACTTTAACTCTAATAACACAACATTTTCAACATGCGTAGTCATCGGGAACATATCAACAGGTTGGACATGAACAGCCTTATATCCGCCTTCTTCCAAAATATGAAGATCCCGGGCTAATGTTCCTGGGTTGCAAGATACATAAACGACTTTCTTCGGTTTCATCTCAATAATTGTATTTAGAAGCGTTTCTTCACAGCCCTTGCGCGGTGGGTCCATGACGATGACGTCAGCTGTATTACCTTTTTGATAGTATTCAGCAATCACGCTTCCTGCATCACCAACAACGAATTCGGCATTCGTTATCTCATTCAGTTCTGCATTGCGGCGTGCGTCTTCTATGGCTTCTTCCACCACTTCCACGCCGATGACCTTTTTCGCTTTTTGTGCCAAGAATAAGGAAATGGTACCAATGCCACAATAGGCATCAATCACGGTTTCTTCTCCCGTTAATCCAGCATACTCCAGCGCCTTGTCATAAAGGACTTTCGTTTGGTCCGGGTTGATTTGGTAGAAGGATTTAGCCGAAATCGCAAATTTCACGTCGCCAATCATGTCATAGATTACTTCGTTACCCCAAAGCACGAACATTTTTTCTCCCAAAATGACATTCGTCTTCTTCGTATTCACGTTTTGAACGATTGATTTCACCTGTGGAAGTCGGTCAGTGATTTCCTTCACGATGGTTTCGATGAATGGGATACTCCTGGTCCGTGTAACAAGCACGATCATTAGCTCACCCGTTTGTTTAGCATAACGAGCCATGATGTGACGCAAAACACCTTTATGTGTTTGCTCATTGTAAGCGGGAATTCCCAGATGACTAAAGACTTCCTTCACAACCTGAACAGCTTCGCTAATCACTTCATTCTGAATGATGCTTTCTTTTGTTTCCACAATTTCATGTGTACGTGGTTTAAAGAACCCTGCAATCAGCTTGCCATCTTTCTCCCCGACAGGCACTTGCGCTTTATTACGGTAATGGGTAGGATCTTCCATCCCAATAACCGGATAAACCGTCGCATCCTCAAGTTTTCCAATGCGGGTCATCACGTCACGCACTTGTTTTTCCTTAAACTCCAATTGACCTTCATAACTCATATGTTGCAGTTGACAGCCACCATACTTGTTATAGTCTTCAGTAGGGATCTCCACGCGATATGGACTATTTTCGATAATTTCCATCAAACGTCCGAATCCATATCCTTTATTGGCCTTCAAGACTTTAATTTTTGCTTTTTCACCAGGTAGCGCGTTCTGAACGAAGATCGGATAGCCATCAACTTTAGCTACTCCAGCACCTTCGTGCGTTAAATCTTCGAATAAAACCTCTATAATATCATTCTTATTAACAGGTGTTGTTGTTTTCATATCATCTTCTCTTTTCTTTTTTAAGCTAACCTGTATTTTACCACAAACATAGCCTTGCCACAAAATGACTCACCAATTCACGCTATTCCTCATAAAAATATAGAAAAAGAATTCCTGATTAATTCATCGTTTTGTGCATAAAACGGCGCAGGATCGAGAAAAGTAAGGAAAAGTGAATGAGGTGAAGAAATGGGTTTATTCAGCTCCATATCAGACTGGAACTCAAACAGGCTAGAAAAACATCGAGCAAGCATGGAAGAAAAAGGCCTTTGTCCAGATTGTTACGGTCGGGGATACAGCTCTTTTGTACCGACGGAGTATCATTTTTCAGATATCCACGACTGTCCCGGCTGCAATGGTTCCGGCGCATATGCCGACTGGGCTGCCATGAATGGACAGCAAACATAGAAGGGTCAATCCTTACATCTGCAAGCCTGATCCCCAGTTTATACTGGGGTTTTTTCTAGTTCCTTGACCATATAGGCAAATTCCCCGTCACTAACTCTAATCATCTTCGTCTTTTTGTATCCTAATCGTTTATAAAGACGCCCTGCATCGGGATTAACATCTTCAACAATTAATGAAATACTTGGATATCCCTTCTCTACTCCGAACGCTTCCATTTGATGAATTAAAGATGTCCCAATACCTTTGCCGCGAAAATCGGGATCCACACTTATTGTATCCAAATAGAAGTCTTCCATCTCCGCTTCTTTGTCGATGTTAATGCTTGGGTCATTCTTTTTCCTTCTTAATCGTTCCGCTATCGGTTCATCCAAGGCCACGGCATCTTTTCCATGATAGGCGATGATCAATCCAGCCACTTGCCCATCCTGTTCATACACCAACGTATTTTCATAACTCATTCTGTTTCCACTGCTTCTGAAAAAATCCCCAAGAACAGCAAGTATTTTTTCTTCCTTCGTTTCACCGGTAAGTGTTTCGGCTATTTCCTTGATGGCAAAACGTATTAATATTGCTGCCTTTTCTGCGTCTTCTTTAGTTGCTCTTCTGATAGTCACGTTCCTCAATCTCCTTACTAGAATAAAATGAAAAGGCCACTCAATGTGAAGTGACCTTTATTGATTATTTATTTTCCGGGTCATCCGCCAAAATGCCTTGTGGGATGAAAACATCGAAATGACGATACTGGTTAACGAATTCAGCTGGTGCCATACCACCGAATTCCCCATCTAGATTGAGCATCATTTCTTTTTTTGATGTAATTTTGATTCTATTGGCTTTTACATAGATGACATTTCTATCATGGATATGTTCTCCGCGCATGGCCAACGTAACAATGCGGACGATATCTGCAAGATTTGCTTTTTTCAATATTAGCAGCGTGAACATCCCATCATTGAGCGATGCATCTGGTGCCAATTTTTCAAAACCGCCGACAGAGTTCGTGTTAGCTACTAAAAACAACATGATTTCGCCTTCAAAAAGCTTTCCATCATATTCTATCGACACTTCCGTCGGTTTGATGGAAGGCAACATCTCGATTCCTTTAATATAGTAGGCCAGCTGTCCCAGCATTGTTTTGAGCTTGATTGGTACATCGTAAGTTAATTCGGTCAATCGTCCTCCGCCTGCAATATTGATGAAGTACTTCTCATTCATCTTTCCAATATCAATCGGCATCGTATGCCCATTGGCAATGATATCGGCTGCGCCCTCAATGGATTTCGGTAAATGCAATGCCCGTGCAAAATCATTCGTTGTTCCCGTCGGAATGATTCCTAATTTCGGGCGTTTTTCTGCATCGGCAAGTCCGTTTACAACCTCATAGATTGTACCATCTCCGCCCGCTGCGATAACGATATCATATCCGCGTTCGATGGCAATTTTGGCAGCGTTCGTTGCATCACCAGCACCGGTAGTTGCATGTGTCGAAGCCTCGTATCCAGCTGCCTCTAGCTTGGCAAGCACCGCTGGTAAACTTTTCTTGATGGCTTCCCGTCCTGATGTCGGGTTATAAATTAACCTCGCTCTTTTCATTTCCCATCATCCTTATACGTATTGATTCCATAAGTTACATAATAATCCTTCACTTCACGAAAAGCAATTTCCCTCAAAAAAAAGGACCGTAAGCTGGCCCATCCTTATTTATTCATATCTGCTATCTTATCAGAGAAATTATATAGCTTTTTATGAATTTATTCTAGTATCTAGTCTTAATTAATGATACCGAACGTTCACGTTATAAGAATCTGAAATCGTCAAGGTATGACGTCCTTTGCCAAATTTCAACGTACCATTCTTTACGTCGCTATCTTCATCATCTTCCGTCTTCACGCTGACAGATTTCCAGCTATCTTTTGGCCCTTCCAGCTCTTCGACTCCAAATGCCTGTATCGTTATATCGCTTTTTTCCTGTAGATAGACAGTAAGAGAACCTGCATCATCTACATTCCAATCGTTAACTAGTTCTCTCGGCTTTAAAGTGAGGTCTGTGTCTTTTCCCTCGACTTCCAAAGCCAGGTCGGCAGGTATGATGAGCGTTGCTTCAAGGTTCATCCTATCTCCACCCAGCAGTCCATTTTGAACGGGGAGATCTTTCAAACTGATATAAAGTGTATCGCCTTTCCTTTCCACCATTAGATAGTCTTCAGCCTCTTTTAATAGTGACTCACTATCTTCCATTACACGTTCATCGTACGTGCCAAAAATGGAAACATTCTCATTGCTCCCTCCTTCAACCGTTAGAGGGTAGTATCCCGGATCCAATACGACCCGCTGAATTTCTTTCCCGGCTTTTTCATTGAAGCCAGGCAAATCGACGGTTTTTTCCTCGCTTTTCACCGCTGCCGTCACCTGTTCCATCACGCCGCTTGATGTTAGCAAAAGTAAAGCAATGCCCATCATTCCAAGCAGTCCTACAAAAATGATACTAATAAAATCATATTTTACGAAAGAACTCTCTTTCCTTGAATAATAGATATAAAAGAGGATCTCGCCTCCTAAAATGATGAAAAGAAGCGGCCACCAGGATAAAAGGATCGTCGTCAAACTCATATCTGAAATCTGTGAAAGCAACAAAAGTACGCCTAACCCGATTAGGGCCACACCCATTGACACCGTCCCAACTCTCCATGTTCTCATTTTGTTTCCCCCCTAACTTTCTCTTTCTTACTTCCAGACAGCAATTTGATTCCGCCGCCTATTAATAGGACACATACAATCCCTTTTTGAAAATAATCCCTAAACCAATACTCAAAGTTATCCCCTAGCCATTGCTGTAAATAGGGAGCTGCTGCGGGTACTATGATATTGCTCGCGAAGAAATAAACTCCTATAGCCACCAACCCATATCCGAACCACTTTTGTTGATGGGCAATGCCTGTAATGATTGGCGTGTCCACCAGTGGTCCTTCATCCATTTTGGATGCTTTTTGCAAGCCATCAAAAAAGCTATAAAACCAAATGATAGGAATCAGAAAGAAGAAAAAACCCAATCGAAGTAAATCCAGGATATAGATGGCGAATAAGAATCCCGCCATTAATTGGATTCCACGTTTTTGTAAGCCCAAATATAAGTGGCCTGCACCTGGGAATACAGAGAACAATGTGGCAACCGATTTACTCTTCTTGCCAGATTCCCTTCTCTCTTCCAAATCTTCTAAAACCGAACGATCAACCAGCTCTTCCCCTTTTTGCTTTTTGTTCAGCTGTTGGATGCCATCAAAAAAGCTGTACACCCAAATCACCGGTAAAAGGGCCATGAATATCAACAAGCCATCTATATGGGTCATTGCCGTTATGAATATCACCATAACGCCGAGCCCCAGGAACCCAATCAAAAACGTGAGCCCGCGATTCATGAGACCGAGCTGAAAATGGCCCAGGCCCGGTACGAATGACAGGACGATCACATAGAACCTTTCGGCCTCAGGCTGAACCATGCTACTGCCTTCCGAGCCTGATTTAATGTTTGCCCCTCTTAAAGAAGTGATCACCAAATCAAAAATGCTGATGAGGTACACGAAGACTCCCAAAATCGAAATAGCAAGGAAACCATCATCTTGACTGACCACGGCTAGTAGGATCCCGATAGCCCCCAATCCTACCGTAGCCAAAAAATAAAATAGCCCTTTGAAGATCCTGCCCAAGTAGAAATGGCCGGCCCCGGGGAAAAACGACAATATAAAGGCTAACACCGGACTTTTATTCATTTTTAAACCCCTCCTTATTTTTCTTTTCGATATCATCCATCCAGTTAAATGTTTTATCAATCAGTCCGTCTGTTACCGGCGGCGTTTCTTTTATAGCCCCAGACTCCACATTATCGACGTATTTAGTCAAAGAGTGAAACGCTCCACTCGCCATCAGTAACACAGTAAAGCCTGCGGCAATCAAATAGTGTTTTGTAATGGTCCTCATTGAACGGGTGTTCTTTGTTTCATCCTCTGCGGATGGCACGGTTTTGAGTGCTGCAATCGTGTTCATCACGCTATCCGCGATATCCAGTTCCTCGTTAGGCCGAACACTTTCCTCTCTTTCTAGCGCTTCCATATAATGCGTTAAACAATCGTCACAGGAGTACAGATGATTTTCATATTCTACTTTTAGAGCATCCGGGATTTCATCTGCGATATACGCAGTCCACTCTGTTACAGAAACATGTTTCATGAAAAATCCTCCTCTTTCCAATGTTTTTTCATCCAATTTCTTGCCCGGTACAGCTTTACTTCAACCGATTTCACTTGGATTTGCTGTTCCTCGGCAATTTGTTGATAGGTTTTTTCCTTTATGTAAAAGTCGTGCACCACTTCACGGTATCCAGCTGGAAGGTCATCAAGTTTTTGTAGCACCAGTTTTCTTCTTTCATTCTGGAAGAATAGTGCCTCAACATCTTCGGATAAACCTAGATGCCCCTCTGATGGCTGTTCCTCATGCGATACTTCCTTTTTCCGGTCTCGTTTCCTCTTCAAGTCTATCGCATGATTGACGGCTATTCGCGTCAACCACGTTTTGAACCCTTGATTTTGATATTGGGGAAGAGAAGTGTAGATTTTGATGAAGACTTCCTGTGTGGCATCTTCAGCATCCTTTTGATTGTGCAGGACGGAATAAACCGTCCTGAAAACCGATTCTTTATACATTTCAATCAAAATGCGGAAAGCATGATCATTCCCACTTCTTACCTTCTCCACTAACGCATCTGTCACTTCTCTCCCCCCTTTCATTTAAGCTTTCATGTTATAGACGAGACAAAAAGGAGTTATCCCTACAGATAACTCCTAAATAAATTTTTTTCTGCATGTACTATTCTCCATGAGAAAACCGTACCACCCGGAAGTGATACGGCCATCGATTAGCGTTTATTGATTTCTTCAATCAAGATTTTATTTACAAGTTGTGGATTGGCTTGTCCTTTTGTCGCTTTCATGATTTGTCCGACAAGGAATCCAATAGCTTTTTGTTTACCCGCTTTAAAGTCTTCAATCGATTGAGGGTTATTATTCAAGGCTTCCTCAACAGCTGTCTTTAACGCACCTTCGTCAGAAATCTGGACAAGTCCTTTTTCCTTAACGATAGCTTCAGCGTCACCGCCGTTTTCAATCAATTCCTTGAATACCTTTTTCGCGATTTTAGAAGAAATTGTGCCATCTTTGATAAGTTTGATCATGCCTGCCAATGACTCGGCAGTCAATGCCACATCGTGAAGTTCTTTTCCTTCAGCATTCAAGAATGCAGAAACTTCACCCATGATCCAGTTTGACGCCAGTTTTGCATCCGCACCTGCTGCAACCGATGCTTCAAAGAAATCAGCCATTTCTTTTGTTACGGTAAGAACAGCTGCATCATACTCCGGTAAGCCAAACTCTTCAGCATAACGCTTTTTCCGTGCATCCGGCAGTTCAGGAATTTCCGCAGCAATGCGCGCTTTCCATTCCTCATCGATATGGATCGTCAATAAGTCCGGTTCCGGGAAGTAACGATAATCATCAGAGCCCTCTTTGACACGCATCAGAACCGTTCTGCCAGTAGCCTCATCGAAACGGCGTGTTTCTTGTTCAATGACGCCACCTTCATTCAATATTTCGGCTTGGCGGATTTCCTCATGCTCAAGTCCTTTACGAACGAAGTTGAACGAGTTCAAGTTCTTCAGTTCGGTTTTCGTACCGAATTCCTTTTGACCAACCGGTTTCAAGGAAATGTTCGCGTCACAACGAAGTGAGCCTTCTTCCATTTTACAATCACTGACACCCGTGTATTGTATGATGGATTTCAACTTTTCAAGATAAGCATAGGCCTCTTCTGGAGACGTGATATCCGGCTCGGATACGATTTCAACAAGTGGTGTACCTTGGCGGTTATAGTCACATAGAGAATGGTTGCCTTTATGCGTAAGTTTCCCTGCATCTTCTTCCATATGGATACGGGTAATGCCGATTTTCTTTTTCTTTCCGCCGACTTCGATTTCAATCCATCCATGTTCCCCGATTGGTTGATCAAATTGTGAAATTTGATAGGCTTTCGGATTATCTGGATAAAAATAATTTTTACGGTCGAATTTCGTAATCTCTGCGATTTCACAATTCAGCGCGATGGCTGCCTTCATTGCAAAATCAACAGCCTTTTTATTGACGACTGGCAGCACCCCAGGATAACCAAGATCAATGACAGTCGTATTGCTATTTGGAGAAGCACCGAAATGATTCGGGCTGCTTGAGAAAATTTTTGAATCTGTCTTTAATTCTACGTGTACTTCTAGACCAATTACCGTTTCAAAGTCCATTTATTTCACCCCTTACAGCTTAGGAAATTGTTTATGAAAATCTGTTGCTTGCTCAAAAGCGTGAGCTGCGCGATAAATCGTGCTTTCATCAAAATGTTTCCCGATCATTTGTAGACCAAGTGGTAGACCGTTAGCCGCGAATCCGCATGGTACCGAAATGCCTGGTACACCCGCAAGGTTGACTGGAATCGTCAAAATATCATTCGCATACATCGTTAATGGATCATCGACTTTCTCACCGATTTTGAATGCTGGTGTAGGCGTGGTTGGTCCCACGATGACATCATATTTTTCGAATACATCTTCAAAGTCTTTTTTGATTAATGTACGGACTTTTTGAGCTTTTTTATAATAAGCATCATAATAGCCGGAGCTTAAGGAGAACGTTCCAAGCATGATACGGCGTTTAACTTCATCACCGAAACCTTCCGCACGTGTTTGCTTGTACATTTCGATTAGCGTTTCGGCATTATCCGTACGGTGGCCATAACGAACCCCGTCAAAACGAGAAAGGTTGGCAGACGCTTCAGATGAAGAAAGCAGGTAGTAGGCCGCTAGAGCGTATTTGGAATGCGGCAATGAAACCTCTTCCCATTCTGCTCCAAGTCCTTCTAATACTTTTAAGGCTTCAAGCACGGAGTTGCGTGCCTCTTCCCCAACGCCTTCGCCAAGATATTCCTTTGGCACAGCAATTTTCAATCCTTTAACATCGCCTGTTAATGAATTCACAAAACTTGGCACATCCACGTTAGCCGATGTGGAATCCATTGGATCGACACCAGAAATCGCTTCAAGTAAATATGCATTATCTTCAACCGTTCTTGTAATCGGACCAATTTGGTCTAATGAAGAAGCAAATGCCACAAGCCCAAAACGGGATACCCGTCCATATGTAGGTTTTAAGCCAACGACTCCGCAATAAGCAGCTGGTTGGCGAATCGAACCACCTGTATCCGAACCTAATGAGAACAGGACTTCACCAGCAGCGACAGAGGCAGCTGAACCGCCTGAAGACCCACCTGGTACATAATCCGTATTCCATGGATTGCGAGTCGCCTTATAAGCTGAATTCTCATTTGAAGATCCCATCGCGAATTCATCCATGTTCAACTTACCAATCGTCACTGTTTCAGCACTTTGTAATTTTTGAACGGCAGTCGCATCATATATTGGGTTGAAGTCCTCCAATATTTTACTTGCACATGTAGTCCGTAAATTTTTTGTGACAATATTATCTTTTACACCAATCGGCATACCGAACAAGACGCCTTGACTCTCGCCTTTAGCTAATTGGTCATCCATTTTTTTTGCTTGGTTGCGGGCGTTTTCTTCATCTAATGTTAAAAATGCCTGTACCTTGTCTTCTACCTGTCCGATCCGTTCATACGATTCGTTAACAAGATCAGTAACACTGATTTCTTTATTATGTAAACGTTCATGAAGCTCGGAAACCTTTTGTTCGAACAACGACATCATTGTCCCTCCTTATTCCATTATAGATGGTACGCGGATATAACCATCTTTGCTATCTGGTGCATTCTTGACTACTTCTTCCACCGGTAGTCCTGGTTTCGCTACATCTTCACGCATTACATTTTTCATATCCAAAACGTGAGAAGTCGGTTTTACCTGGTCTGTATCAAGTTCATTCAACTGTTCAGCAAATGAAATCATTTGATCAAGCTGATGTTGGAATTTTTCTGCTTCTTCTTCCGTAATTGCCAAACGTGCCAAATGGGCAACGTGCTTAACTTGGTCCATAGTTATACGTGACATTCTCTTCACCTCCAAAATATCCAAAGCCACTGAATCTAGTCGCTTTTCTCCAGAAAATCATCGTTTAAATCATATCAAACTATTACACAGTAAAGCAACAAGAGTTGCAATGTCGAATTTCAAAATTTTCAAAGGAAAAAGTAGTATTTTCCGGGAAATATGAGAATGCTGTCGGAAATTCCCTGGCGGAATTCCAAGATACCTCGTATCTCTCCAGAACCCCTTACTAATCATGAAAGAAGATGGGGCCATATCAGGCTCCATCTCCTCCTTTTCCTTTATTCGTATATATGCACAGTCGGTTCGTCTTGATTTGCCTGACGGACGATGAGTGCTTCTGGTCCGTTGACCGAAGTAATTGATACTTGCACGGAAATATACTTTGGAAAACGTTCCATCACGAGACCCGCTACATATTGAGTGAAGCCGATAGCTTCGGAATTCCCATAGAATTGAATGGGTATGTCGATGTTCAACTTCTGTAATTGGTTGTCCATATAAAAGGCCCGGCCTATTACGCCATTGAAGTTAGGGAAATACTCTTCGACATCCTCTTTGAAATTGGTGAAGGTGTTGACGTCGTCCCTATATTTTTTTTCTGCTTTTGTCGAAGGGAATAGGTAGTATTTTTCATCTACACTGTTCCATTTCTTGATTTCATTAGAGCTTTTTTCGATATTCGTATAGGATATGAAATTCCCAGGGACGACGGAAGATTTCTCGTTCTGTTCGAAAAGGGCAATCGTAATCGGCACATTCTTTAATTTTTCCGTTTTACGTAATCGTTTCAGGACTTCTTCCGCGATTTGTTCTCCTTCTCTTTTCAGTTCCTTACTATCTATTTTGGTTTCATACGTGGCACCGTATGCTTCTTTTTGATAATAATGAACCGAATTCAAGGCAAGGCCGATGACGACACCGCCAAGGCTGACTTTATTATCTTCCGTTTTCGTCAAGTAATTATGTTCCAGAATATGAGCTAGATAGATTGGGTTTTCTTCATTCCGTTTATCAATGTCGCCCTTACCTGTATCTACAGGGTTCAAGCCTAGATTCTCACTGGCTTTCAAGTCTTTTTCTTTCAACTGGCTTTTTGTGTATTTTCTGTTCAGCCAAGATGAAATCGTCGAACTGTCAAGCATTTGTCCTTCTTGGAACAAATAATCGTCTGGATTAAACTGATTTTGCGCCAATCGCATAAGTCCATTTTCAAATTCTTCTATATCGTATCGAGTGTTTAAATTCGATACAACCAAACCGCGGGCCTTTGATGGCTCAAATGGAAGAATCGTTTGATAATATTCATCCGAAATTTTGTATTTCGGAATGATTGCTGTCTCCTCTTTGTCCTTGGAATCTTTCACTACCTCTTGCTCATCATCGAAACTTGGTGCACAACCAGCAAGCAATAGGATAAGAAGCATTCCCAAAATGGAGTGTTTCCTCATAGCCTACACCTCTTATTTAGTAAATTCCTCGATTAGTCTCTCTTCATCCCACACTAGGACACCTAAGCTCTCTGCCTTTTCAAGCTTTGATCCAGCATCTTCGCCTGCCACAACCAAATCAGTCTTCTTGCTGACACTTCCAGCGACGTTGGCACCTAGTGCTTCTAATTTCTCTTTTGCTTCATTGCGTGTAAGCTGATGTAGTTTCCCGGTCAAAACAACCGTTTTCCCTGCAAATATAGAATCGATTTCTTCCACTGGAATGGCTCTAGCCCCTTTATAGGCCAGATTCACACCCGCTGATTTCAACTCCTCTAGCAACGCATGAACTTCTTCTTGCTCAAAATACGCAACGATTGAATCGGCCATTTTTTCACCGATTTCGTTGATTCCCGTTAATTGTTCGCGGGTTGCCTTGCTCAGGGCATCCATGGTGCCGAACTCCCGTGCTAGCGTCTTCGCGGCTTTCGAACCGACATGTCGGATACCAAGACCGAATAACAACTTTTCAAGTGAATTGCTTTTAGATGCCTCTATTGCTTGAAGCAACTTATTGACGGATTTTTCCCCCATCCGTTCCAATTCAATGACTTGATCATACGTAAGTTTATATATATCGGCTACATCGTGTATCAGTTCTTCCTTGAAAAGCTGGCTGATGACCTTTTCACCCATACTTTCGATATTCATGGCAGTACGTGATACAAAGTGAATTAACCCTTCACGAATCTGAGCGGGACATTTAGGGTTGATGCAACGCAGGGCCACTTCCCCTTCAAGTCTCACAAGCTCACTTTCACATTCAGGGCATTCAGTCGGCATCTGGAATTCTACTTCTTCACCTGTACGGCGTTCCACTAGTACATTGACGACCTCTGGTATAATATCGCCTGCCTTTTTTACGACCACTTGGTCTCCAATCCGAATATCTTTCTCCCGGATTAAATCTTCATTATGTAGTGAAGCCCGTTGAACGGTAGAGCCCGCGACTCTGACAGGATCCAACACAGCCGTTGGCGTCAAAACACCCGTACGACCAACATTCAGTTCAATGGATCGTAGCGTCGTGACCACTTCTTCTGCCGGGAACTTGTAGGCGATTGCCCATCTTGGGCTTTTGGCCGTGAATCCCAATTCATCCTGTTGTTCAAGTGAATCGACTTTTACGACAATCCCATCGATATCATACGCCAAGTTTGGACGCTGTTCTGTCCAATTTTCGATATAGGCGAGTACCTCATCTATATTCGAACAGGTCTTTCGTTCTTTATTCGTCTTAAATCCTAGTTCGTCCAGTAAATCGAGCGCTTCACCATGGGAACCAACCCCAGTTTCTCCTAAATCGGCAATGGCGTAAAGAAAAATGTCCAGATTCCGCTTTGCCGCAAGCTTGGGATCAAGCTGCCTTAAAGAACCAGCTGCTGCATTACGAGGATTCGCAAACGGTTCTTCCCCACGTTCTTCTTTCGCCGCATTCAACCCTTCAAAGGATCTCTTCGGCATGAATGCCTCTCCACGGACTTCGATTCCGATTGGTTTCCTGATCTTCAATGGAATGGATTTGATTGTTTTCAGGTTCTCGGTGATATCTTCACCAATCGTTCCATCCCCCCGGGTCGCCCCTTTTATGAAGTAACCATTTTCATATTGAAGAGTGACGGCCAATCCATCGATTTTCAACTCACATACATAGGAATAATTCTCCCCAACGGCCTGACGGACCTTTCTATCAAAATCACGTAGATCATCTTCATTGAAGGCATTGCCCAAGCTAAGCATGGGTGTTGTGTGCTCCACTTTTTCAAACATATCCAGGATGGCCCCGCCGACACGCTGCGTTGGAGAATCAGGAGTCTTCAACTCGGGGAATTTTTCCTCAAGCTCGATGAGATCGCGTAAAAGTCGGTCATATTCGGCATCCGGCACAGAAGGTTGATCCAGCACATAGTATTCATAACTGTATTGATTTAATAGTGTTTGTAATTCAAGGACACTTTTCTTTGCAGCTTGTATATCCATACATTCAATCCTTTCTAAAGAAACCCGGTCGCCTTCTTTATGAGAAGGCGACGTACATGCAGGTAACTTTATCCTTTGCCAGTAGGCGTATATTCATAGCTTAAACTTTTTCGATTGGTGCAAACTTCGCCAACAAACGCTTGATTCCGGTCGGACTAGGAAATGCGATATCCAATTCTTTTCCTTCGCCTTCCCCTTTTACACTGACTACCGTTCCGACACCCCATTTTTTATGGGAAGCCTTATCACCGACAGCCCAGCCTATTTCTTCACCGCCTGTTGCAGATGGGGCAGAAACAGCACGTCCGAAGCTAGGTGTTTTTCTAGCATGGGTAGGTGCAGTAGAACCTGTCCTCGCCGAAGAACTGAATGAAGTTTGCTTAGACTTGGGAGCGGGTTTCGGTTTTAAATCTTCCAGAAGTTCTGCCGGGATTTCCGAAATGAAACGGGACACTGGATTCATGTTCGTGCGTCCGTAAAGTGTCCGCATTTGGGCATTGCTTAAAAACAATTCGTTTTCAGCCCTTGTAATGCCCACGTAGGCAAGACGGCGTTCTTCTTCCATCTCTTCCTCATCCATGAGGGAGCGGCTATGTGGGAATACCCCTTCTTCAAGCCCAAGTAAAAAGACGACCGGATATTCGAGGCCCTTCGCAGAATGGAGAGTCATCAGCGTTACCGCATCGTTAGCGTCTTCTGGGTTTTCATCTAGTTTATCGATATCGGCCACCAACGCCAAATCCGTTAAAAAGCCCACTAATGATTTATCTTCACTATTACTTTCAAATGCTTTCGTCACGGATAGAAACTCATCAATATTTTCTAGGCGGCTTTGTGATTCAATCGTTTTTTCAGCCCTTAACATTTCACGGTATCCCGTTTTTTCGATGACTTCTTCTACCAATTCCGTAACGGACAAAAATTCCTGCTGATTCGTATAATTCGTAATCAACGTATGGAATTCACGGGCTGCTTTCGTCGCCTTCCCGCTAATCCCGATCATTTCTATCGACTCGAGCGCTTTATAAATGGAAATATCATATTGATTGGCGTAATCCGCCACCTTATCCATCGATGTTGCGCCAATGCCGCGTTTTGGAACATTGATTACACGGCGCAGGCTAATATCATCGTCAGGATTGGCGATGAGCCGTAGATAAGCAAGCAGGTCCTTGATCTCTTTACGATCATAGAACTTGGTGCCGCCGACAATGGCATAGTTGATGTTTGACTTAAGCAGCACTTCCTCCATTACCCGGGACTGTGCGTTTGTCCGATACAGGATTGCTATATCAGAATACTTTCTTTCGCCTTTTAGCGTTAATTCATTTATTTTCCCTGCTACGAATTGTGCTTCACCTTGCTCATTGTCTGCCCTGAAATAAGATAACTTATTACCCGCTACGTTCTCTGTCCATAGATTCTTCGGCTTACGGTTTTGGTTATTATCAATGACCTTATTGGCCGCTTCAAGGATTTTTTTCGTTGAACGGTAATTCTGTTCAAGGAAAATCATCGTAGCATTCGGATAATCCTTTTCAAAAGAAAGGATATTGGCTATATCCGCACCGCGCCACCGATAGATTGACTGATCCGAATCCCCTACAACGCATAGATTACGAAAACGTGAGGCAAGTAGTTTAACAAGCATATATTGGGCACGGTTGGTATCTTGATACTCATCGACATGGATATATTGAAACTTGCGTTGATAGTATTCCAAAACTTCCGGAACTATCTGGAATAATTGGATCGTCATCATGATCAAATCATCAAAATCAAGTGCTGAGTTTTTCCGTAACCTTTTTTGGTATTCCGTATAGACATCCGCCGTGATTTTTGTGAAAAAGTCCGATGCGGTTTTTTGGTATTCTTCCGGACCGACCAATTCATTTTTCGCCGAGCTGATACTTCCAAGGATAGCCCGATAATCATATTTCTTTGGATCCAGATTGCGGTCTTTCAGGATTTGCTTAACGACTGATTGCTGATCTGTCGTGTCTAAAATGGAGAAGTTCCGGTTAAAACCCATCCGGTCGATATCTCTTCGTAAAATCCGGACACACATGGAGTGAAATGTCGAAATCCAAATGTCCTCGGATGCTCCACCTAGAATCGCCCGGATTCTTTCTTTCATTTCTCGGGCCGCTTTGTTGGTAAACGTAATGGCAAGGATATTCCAAGGAGCGATTTCTTTCTCCACCATCAAGTATGCGATCCTATGTGTTAGAACACGGGTCTTTCCACTACCTGCACCAGCCATGATCAATAGTGGGCCATCCGTTGCTTTTACTGCTTTTTGTTGTTGTTCATTCAAACCCGTTAGTAATTTTTCCGCTAAATATTGCATCATTACACCGCCTGTACGAACATTTGTTCTTTTATTATACTACACTTCATTAATCCCATGAACGTTTTATTTAACAGCGGCAACCGTTGCAAGTGCCGCCTTCAAGTCTTCATAAATTACATTTCCAACCACGATTACATCCGCAAACTTGGCCATTTCTTTAGCCTGTTCGACTGATTTAATGCCGCCTCCATAGAATAGCACGCTATTCTCCATGCTCTCTTTAGCAGCCTCCAGCATCCGGACATCTCCATATATACCGCTATACTCCAGATAAAAAATAGGGAGATTGAACATCTTTTCGGCCATCATCGCATAGGCACCCACATCATCCATATCCAATTCAGTGTTGGCATTCGTCAATTGAGCCACCTTGCAATCAGGGTTGAGGATACAATATCCCTCGACAAAAATCTCGTCCCAATTCATTAAATATCCGTATTCCTTGACCGCCTGCTGATGCAATTTCATCATCCAATCAGGATCGGTGCTATTCAGCACACTTGGGATAAAATATAAATCGAACCCCGGCGTCACCGTTTCCACTGACGAAATCTCCATCACGCACGGAACGGTATAGCGCCTGACCCTTGCCATTAAATGAAGCACATTCTCAAGCGTGACTCCGTCCGTGCCGCCGACCATAATGGCATCTGTTCCAGATTCACAAACCTTTTCCAATGCTTCATCGCTTATTTCTTTATTTGGATCGAGTTTGAAAACATGTTTCCACTCGCGAAAATCGTACATAATAATCCTCCATTCACACTTCCCATTAAACCATTATAGCATTAAGATTTTTCATAAAAAAAGAGAAGTGCTGATAAAAAGTTTTCCAAAAAAAACCTATGAATCGAAAACCCACTCTATCGTGGCAACTCCTCTCAAAAAGCTGCCGACCACCTGGATAAACTCAAAATAAAAAACCAAGAAAACGAGTTCCTCGGTTTTTTTCGATTCATCCATTATAGGAAACGTCCCATTACGTTTCAGTTGGTTCCTCTACATCTTCTTTAATGCGATTGATGGCCATGGAATAAGCGTCATTCCCGTAGTTCAAGCAACGTTTGACCCTGGATATCGTAGCCGTGCTGGCTCCGGTTTCCGTTTCAATCTTATGATAAGTTTTACCTTCCTCAAGCATGCGGGCCACTTCAAGACGTTGTGCCAAAGATGATATTTCATTGACGGTGCATAAATCATCAAAAAAGCGATAGCACTCGTCTAAATCGCGCAAAGAAAGAATCGAATTAAACAATTGATCTGTCGCTTTCCCTCTTAACTTATCAATTTGCATACATACTCCCCCTTAATTTTCTTGGGCATCAAATGACACGTTCTTATCTATACCTGGTTGGTTCGGAATTACGTTGACCCAGGTCTTGCCTGTCACCAACCCTACTTCTTTCCCATTAATCACGGGTATAATCCGGTCATCTTTATTCACCCATTCTACTTCATTGATTTTCCCCTTTTGAAGTAGGTAACCTTTTCCGCCGCTTTTCAAATCAATCTTTCGGCGTCCTTTATCGTCAACCACCTGATGAGCAGCCTCAATGATGAATATATTATCTAACAGGACAGGTTTCTTAGATTGATACTCAACCGTTTGCTCACCATTCGAATAACGTGTGTATTTTTCTTCTGCTTTTTCATACTCATAATGAACATTGGATGATGCATCTCCATAGACGACATCGATGTTCAAAGCTGCATCTCCTTGCAGACCTTTTGCCTCTTCCTCCGTCAAGAATGCAAACGGTTCGGGGGCACCAGTCAACTCATAGCCTTTTTCCTTTGCACCTTTTTCAATATTTTCAAAAGAGGTGTAGGAGTTATGTGGGGCTTTTCGGTCTGTAGTCCGCTGAAATAGAGTACCATCATAATATAAGCCATTCAAGTTATCAACATAACCTTTGTCAAGCATCGTCTTTGCCTCCGGGCTATTACCGTGGCATACATAGAGACAGTCCAAGCCTTTGGCAAGTTCGATATAATAATCTCTCGCACTTCTAATCGGACCGATTTGATCTGGGGTCTCACTCTGGAAAACGGCTAACAACCTTGTAATGTCACCCTCCGCCAGCAATTCATAAACGATGTCCGCTTCAGAAAGACCCGATTGGGGACGCGCCTGTGGGTGATTATTGATCATCACCGCTACGGCCCTACGCTTCTTCTCTCCATCTGTGCTTATTCCCGTTAGCGGAAAAACACCTGAAGAACCATCTGTATCTTTCATGACAGATTCGTCTTGCTGGTCTTCCTCTGTCTTATCCTTCGCTGAACAGCCTACTAAAAGTAACATCGCTATCATGATGAAAAGAAACTTTTTCATACACTTTTCACGCTCCTGATTACTCAACCGTGTCGTTTGCTGCGTTCTTTTATATTTTAACGCATTATAGTAGGGAAGAGTATATTTTTATTCATTACATCATATACCCCACGCTGGGTAACCCTGATATACGGTAAATGGGTCGTAGAAAAAAAGGATAGGGTATATACGGGATCAGCGAAGCGATAACCCCGTTCACGCAACAATCTTTTCAATTCATTTTCTTCTATAATTAATTCAGGAACTTCCTTATTGGACATTATCCCTTTTAATGTTAATGGCACCTCATGAATCACTTCTCCTTGCTCTGTCAAAACAATACCGCCGCCGATTTCCTTCAGCCGGTTGAAGGCCAGGTGCATATCCTTCTTACGTTTCCCAATCAAAATGATATCCCCGGTATTCGTATAGGTGGCTGCAAAACCGCATAACTTATCGGCAAACCCCTTCAGTATCGTATTGATCCGCCATTTCCCTTCCTTATCGATGAGCATGAAGAAACACTCATCATCTTGAAAGGTAAGCTCTTCATATCCCACATCGTTTGAAAGGGAATATGGTTTGGTGATCACGTTATTGACCAGCTCTATTCCGAACGGCATCGAGAATTCGAAATCTTCCTTCAAACTAAGGTCCCAGTCCATTTCCAACGGTTTAAAGTCAAAATCGCTCCAGTTGATTTCTTGTGAATCCGGAATGATTTCCCCATCCCGCTTCACCCATTTCCCTTTAGCCATGACAGAAACCGGGGCGGGCTCCTCAATATCAGACAGAAAATTGATATTGGCGACTCTGCCCGTAGCAATATTGCCATGGAGATATTCAATATTATAATAGCGTGCGATATTGATAGTGGCCATATTATAGGCGTCAATGACTGGTACACCCTGTTCGATTGCTATTTTAATCAAGCAATCTATGAATCCCTTTTCATAAAAAGACGGTGGTGAACCATCCGTTGTATAAAAGAACTTATCATATTGATCGATACCCAGTTCATGAATTTCCTGCAATATGTTTGGGAGATCCGGACGGATGGATGAATGCCTTAATGAAACGAAATAGCCTTGAAGTAAGCGCTCCATCACCTCATCACCTGTCATGGCCTCATGGTCACAATCGGCTCCAAATAGTGTCATCTTGGCAAGTGTTTTCTCAGAAGCACCAGGAAAGTGACCCTCTATCTTCTTCCTCATCCGCTTGGCCTCCTGAATCCAATGCAGCATCATGTCATCGCCATCAAGAAGCTTAGGCCACCCCGTCAGTTCACCGCCCTGTAAAACGGCATCATGCTCAAGCCAGGATTTAACCGCTCCATGAGAAAATACGGTATCTTCATCGATCAACTCCGTTTGTCCATCAAAACGGCTCCACCAATACATCGTAACAGGGATGTTACGTAGCTCCTTCAAAAGAGAAAACGCTTTCTTTTTTCCTAATTGCAAAAGGAATGGCAGGTTATCATTGATAAGTGTCGTTGTCCCAAAATGGGATGCATAGCGTGAGAAAGACAGGGGATTATATAATTGAGAAGGGTGTGAATGCGGCTCAATATATCCCGGGACCAGGTACTGATCTGAACAATCAACCATTTCACAGCGGTCTATATTTTCAGGAAGGTTTGTACCGACATAGATAATGCGATCGTCATAAATCCATATATTTGCTTTCACCCATTTTCGTAAAGCCTGGTTTAAATATGTAGCATTTTTCAAAAGAATGTGTGGTGACCTCTTTCCATCCAGCACATCTATATGTTCCCGTAGATGTTTATTTTTCCATCTATAACGTTGTTCCAGCATAAACATCCCTCCATGAATTGTAAGACAAAGGAATTGAAATCCCAATTCAATCCAATTTTATCTTATAGTAACATATTTATTTCATTAACACAGTAAAGTTAACCAGAATACTGTGAAATTTTTGTGAAAGGATGAACTTATCATGAAATTCAAACAAAATATCAGCATAGTCAATGCGCTTATGCGGATTACCTGTGGCTTTACCTTTCTTACCTGGGCCACAGCGAAAATGGTTAAAAAGCCATGGAAAAATCAATCTTACTTAATGGTGGTCATCCTTGCTGCCATGAAAATAGGCGAAGGCATATTGCGCTATTGCCCCGTTGTCGATGTAATGGAAAATGGCCAAGCCATGATGAAGGATAAGCAGAACAGGGATGACCAATCTGATTCGTATTGATTTCATTTTAAAAGAAGCTGACTCGAGATTTGAGCCAGCTTCTTTTTATGGTCAAGGAACCTATTCTATGGCTCGATATCCAATATCCGTACGCCAAAACAGGCCTTCTTTTTCAATATGTTCTACTTCTTTATAGACTTGTCTTTGGGCAGACGCAAGGTCGTTTCCTTTAGCCGCAACAAGCAATACCCTGCCTCCATTGGAAACTAGATCTCCCTCGTCGTTTTTGGCCGTCCCGGCATGGTAAATATGGGTGTCCGGCTGAATCCTATCCAACCCTTTGATGACCGCCCCCTTCGTGTATGCTCCAGGATAGCCTTCTGCAGCCACGACTACACCAAGAACCGCTTCATCATGCCATTCAAGATCTAAATCTTCCCCTGCAAGGACCGCTTCAAGGGTATCGACGAAATCCGTCTTTAAGCGGGGCAATACTACTTGAGTTTCCGGATCCCCAAAACGGGCGTTGAATTCAATCACTTTTGTACCCTTTTCCGTTGCAATTAACCCGGCATATAATATGCCTGTAAATCGGCGATTTTCTGAAATCATCGCATGAACCGTCGGTTGCAGAATGGCATCTACCGCTGCTTGCACCATACTATCGGATATTTGAGGGACGGGGGAGTACGCACCCATTCCACCAGTATTCGGTCCTTTATCACCATTGTACGCACGTTTATGATCCTGTGCGATTACCATTGGATATACTTTATCCCCGTTCACAAAGGCCATCAATGAAAACTCCTCGCCATCCAGGTATTCCTCGATGACAACCTTTGCTGAAGCTTCCCCGAACTTTGCACCGACTAGCATATCATGAATGGCTTCCATTGCCTCCTGCATCGTCATGGCGACTACTACGCCTTTGCCCGCAGCCAGGCCATCAGCCTTGATGACGATGGGAGCGCCCGCTTTTTCGATATATGCCTTTGCCTGCTCATAATCAGAAAACGTCTCATATTCTGCTGTTGGAATATGATAATCCCTCATTAAATTCTTAGCAAATGATTTACTTCCTTCAATGACCGCAGCCCGGCTGTTTGGTCCGAACACCTGCAAGTTTTCTTTCTCAAAGTCATCAGCCAACCCATTAAGTAAAGGCGTTTCCGGTCCAATCACCGTCAAGGCAATCGCATTTTCTTTTGCGAAAGCGACCAATTCTTGATGATTGGTTTCCTCGATTGATATAAGCTCGGCAACATCTTCCATGCCGGGATTCCCTGGCGCCACGAAGACTTTCTTAACCCGTTTGCTTTCAAACAGTTTACGGGCGATAGCGTGCTCCCTGCCTCCACGGCCAATCACTAGTACATTCATTACCGCACCTCATCTTCGATTAATGTTTAAAGTGGCGAACTCCTGTGAATACCATTGCTATTCCATATTCATCGGCTTTATCAATTGAATCTTGGTCTTTCTTCGATCCACCTGGCTGGATGATTGCCGTTACGCCTGCTTTTGCCGCCGCCTCCACGGTATCGTCCATAGGGAAGAAAGCATCCGATGCCAAAGCACTTCCCGCTACTCTTTCACTAGCTTGTTCTAGAGCTATTTTTGCTGCGCCGACACGGTTCATTTGCCCTGCACCCACGCCCAATGTCATCTGATCATTACAAATAACGATGGCATTCGATTTGACATGTTTCACGATTTTCCAACCAAGTTCAAGAGCTTTCCACTCTTCTGCGGTCGGTTCGCGTTTTGTTGCCACTTTTACTTCTGCATCCTTCAAACCGAAAGCATCACGTTCTTGCACGAGTAAACCACCTTCAATTGAAGTCAATTTACGTTCCGGTTTTTTAGCAGCCTGGAAATTAACCGTTAATAGACGAAGGTTCTTCTTACTTGTCAATACATCCAATGCTTCCTTAGAGAATCCTGGAGCGATGATGATTTCAAGGAAAATTTCGTGAAGCTTTTCCGCAGTCGCTTTATCCACTTCACGGTTCAAGGCGATGATGCCACCAAAAATCGAAGTGGAATCCGCTTCATACGCTTTATCGAATGCTTCCAGAATCGTATCACCAACACCGACTCCACAAGGATTCATATGCTTGACGGCCACGGCTGCCGGTTCTTTGAATTCCTTAACGATTTGAAGGGCTGCGTCTGCATCATTGATGTTATTGTATGAAAGCTCTTTTCCGTGCAGTTGTTTTGCTTCCGCAATCGAGAAGGTAGATCCAAGCGGTTTTTTATAGAACGCTGCTTTTTGATGAGGATTTTCCCCATAACGAAGCGACTGTTTCAATTCATAAGTAACAGTAAGTGATTCTGGATTCTCTTCTTCGGCAAGCTCAGTCATATATTCTGAAATCACGGCATCGTATGCCGCTGTATGACGGAAGACTTTAGCTGCCAGACGACGATTCGTCGTTTTTGAGACATCTCCGTTTTCTTTTAGCTCAGCCAATACCGTTGCATAATCCTCGCTATCGACGATAACTGTCACATACTCGTGGTTTTTCGCAGACGAACGTAGCATGGTCGGTCCTCCGATATCGATGTTCTCAATCGCATCTTCCACCGTCACATCCGGTTTCGATATCGTCGATTGGAAAGGATAAAGGTTCACACAGACCAACTGAATCGGTTCAATATGATGCTCTGCTAGTTGAGCTTTATGCCCTTCATCTCCATGCTTGGCTAAGACTGCTGCATGGACATTCGGGTGTAGCGTTTTAACGCGCCCGTCCAGAATTTCCGGGAAACCAGTGATTTCACTGATACCGATAACATCCACGCCATTATCCTGTAATGTTTTACTCGTACCGCCCGTTGAAATGATTTCAAACCCGGCCTCTTTCAACCCTTTGGCAAATTCTACGATACCTGTTTTATCCGATACACTAATTAACGCACGTTTCTTCATGGTATGTTGTTCCCTCCATTATGTATGTTGTTTCTCTTGGCATAGCTGTTGCAAAATTTTTGGATACAGATCATGTTCCAATTCCTGAATTCTTTTTTGGAGGATGTCTTTTGTATCTCCGTTAAGAATGGGGACCGCCTGTTGAGCAATAATCGGTCCTGTATCCATTCCCTCATCGACATAATGAATCGTGACCCCGGTTTCCTTCACTTCAGCCTTAAAAGCCTGGCCAATAGCATCCTTACCTGGAAAGCAAGGCAAAAGAGAAGGGTGAATATTCACAATCCTGTGTGAATACTCCCCTAATAACGTCGATCCTATTAACCGCATATAACCAGCAAGAATAATGAATTCTACGTCATGGACATGAAGTTCATCGAGTATCTCCCGTTCATATCCCGCCTTATTTACGTACTGTTTTGCTGAGAATGAGAATACCGGAATGTTCTCCATTCTAGCCCTCTCAATTACGTAAGCATCCTCACGGTCACAAACAACAAGGCATATATCCGCTTTCAGATTTCCCTCTTTTATTGCATCAGCGATGGCTTGAAAGTTGCTTCCATTACCCGATGCAAAAACAGCAAGGCGTCTCATCGCTTAAAAGACACTCCTTCACCCTCAATAATCGTTCCTATGACAGAAGCCTGTTCACCACAAGACTGTAGATGCGCAATGATCGCAGGAGCATCCGATTTTCTCACGACGGCCGTCATCCCGATGCCCATATTGAATATATTGAACATTTCCTCCTGAACAAGATTTCCTTTTTCCTCAAGGTACGAGAATACTGGGGGAATCGTCCAGCTGCCCAACTCAATTTCAACACCGCAGTTTTCAGGAAGGATACGCGGAATATTTTCGATGAACCCCCCACCTGTAATATGTGCTAGTCCCTTCACTTCAAACTTTTCAAGTGTTGATAATATCGACTGGACATAGATCTTTGTCGGTTTCAACAATTCTTCACCCAATTTGCAACCGAACTCCGGCACGAGTTCCTGTAAATCCATTCCTGCATCTTCAAGAAGGATTTTACGGACAAGTGAATAGCCATTGCTATGGATCCCGCTTGAAGCAAGACCGATGACAACATCACCATTGGATATGCCCTCACCCGTAATTAAGCGTGATTTTTCAACCGCCCCAACAGTGAACCCAGCCACGTCATATTCTTCGATTTCGTACATCCCTGGCATTTCAGCTGTTTCCCCACCGATTAAAGCACAACCCGCTTGCTCACAACCGTCCGCAATCCCTTTAACGATCATTTCAATTCTCTCGGGATCAGCTTTGCCGCAAGCTATGTAATCTAAAAAGTACAACGGCGCAGCCCCTTGTACGACCACATCATTAACGCACATCGCTACACAATCTATTCCAATTGTATCATGTTTATCCATCATGAACGCGAGTAAAAGCTTAGTCCCGACTCCATCCGTTCCTGAGATAAGGACAGGCTCTTTAAGGTGTAACGAAGACAAATCGAACATGCCTCCGAAACCCCCCAATCCGTTCATTACTTCAGGACGAAATGTCCGTTTTACATGTTTCTTCATCCGATTTACCGCTTCGTAGCCCGCTTCAATATCGACGCCAGCCTGCTTATATGCATTAGCCATTTGAAATCCCCCTCCGAAAACCACTCGTTCTTATCGATGCCTGTTTAGCATTTAATTTTTTCCCGTTCATAATCGAAAATTTCCGTTGGATAATTCCCCGTAAAGCATGCTAGACATGAACCGCGTGTTTCTCCAGCAAACGGACGTCCAATCGCTTCGACCATGCCTTCCACACTTAAGAAGGTTAATGAATCGGCTTCAATGATTTCCCGTATTTCCTCTACTGATTTGGAGCTGGCAATCAGTTCATCTTTTTTCGATGTATCAATACCGTAAAAACATGGATTTTTAATTGGAGGCGAACTGATCACAACATGGACCTCTTTCGCCCCTGCATCTTTCAGCATGCGGACAATCCTTCTGCTGGTCGTACCACGTACGATCGAATCGTCCACCATAATCACGCGTTTCCCTTCAACGACGCCTCGTACCGGTGATAACTTCATCTTCACACCCTGTTCGCGAAGGCTTTGTGACGGTTGAATAAATGTCCGTCCGACATAACGGTTCTTAATTAAGCCCATTTCATAAGGGATGCCCGCAGCTTCGGCATAACCAATGGCCGCCGATATGCTTGAATCCGGAACACCCGTGACAACATCCGCTTCGATTTTCGCTTCCTGAGCCATTTGCTTACCAAGGTTTTTCCTGGCTGTATGTACATTAATCCCATCAATATTGCTATCCGGACGGGAAAAATACACATATTCCATCGTACACATGGCTTGTTGACTGGAAAGGGAAAAGTACTCTGAATAGATTCCTTCATCATTGATGACGACAAGCTCGCCTGGTTCGATATCACGGATGAATTCCGCCCCAACGATATCAAGAGCACATGTTTCAGAAGCGGCGTAATACGCATCTCCTATCTTTCCGAGGGAAAGTGGACGGAAACCATGTGGATCCCGCGCTAAAATCATTTGGTTTTCTGTCATGATAACAAATGCGTAGGCACCCTTCAGCATACTTAAGCTATTTTTCACAGAATCCCTTATATCAGAATAACCGGAGCGTTTAATCAAATGTGCAAGGACTTCCGTATCCGACGTCGTTTGAAAAATGCTCCCTTGTCCCTCTAACTGTGCTTTTAACTGGCTGGCATTGACGATATTCCCATTATGGGCAAGTGCCAGCCCCCCTGTATGTGAATTGAACAAGAAAGGCTGGACGTTTTGATATCCACCGCCGCCTGCTGTCGTATAACGGACATGACCTATCGCTGACTTCCCTGTACCGGAAAGTGCCTGCATTTTTTCTGCCGTGAAGATTTCCGTTACAAGACCTTCCCCTTTCGTGATGGACATTTGATTACCGTCCGTCACGACAATGCCTGCTCCCTCTTGGCCCCGATGCTGTAAGCTATGCAGTCCGTAATAGGCAAGCTGTGCTGCATCTTGATGTCCCCAGACTCCTACTACGCCACATTCCTCATTAAGACTTCTTATTTCAGCAAGCATGGAATGGCCCCTTTCCAAGCTGATTGTAATTCCTCAACATTCACTTCAAATACCAGATTATCGCCATCATCCGTCACGATTATTTTTGAATCATTCGTTACTTCCCCTATAAGGATTGCATCTTCAACAATGGATTCAAATGCTGCTTGGTTTTCTGGACTAACGGATAGTAAGAATCGGGATTGCGTTTCACTGAACAACCCGGATACCAATTCGCCGGAAACCTGAACGTTGGCGCCGAGTGTAGTCGGACCGAATAGAGATTCACTTAAGGCAACAGCCAAACCACCCTCTGAAAGATCATGTGCGGAGGCGATATGCCCTGCTCGAATAGCTTCAAGAATTTGTGCTTGCCGTTTTTGTTCAACATGTAAGTCCAATTCCGGTGCAGGTCCAAAGATTTTTCCTTCTACCATTTTTTGAAGTTCACTTCCACCAAATTCAGCTTTCGCTTCCCCGACCACATATATCAAGTCGGATTCATGTTTGAACGTTTGGGTCGTGATATGTTGAAGGTCATGTACAAGACCAACCATCCCAACTACTGGAGTTGGATAAATGGCCTCGCCATTCGTTTCATTATAAAGCGATACATTTCCACCAATGACAGGCGTACTTAAGCTGCGACATGCTTCGCTCATGCCATCAGCGGCTTTTTCCAGTTGCCAAAATATCTCTGGTTTTTCTGGGCTTCCAAAATTCAAGCAATCTGTAATCGCCAAAGGTTCTCCACCCGAACAGACAATGTTACGGGCCGCCTCAGCTACAGCAATCTTACCGCCTGTCTCGGGGTCGAGGTAAATATAGCGGGAGTTACAATCCGTTGTCATTGCAAGAGCTTTATTCGTTCCTCGCACACGTACCACTGCAGCGTCGGAACCAGGTGATACCACTGTATTCGTACGGACCATATAATCATATTGGTCGTAAACCCATTCCTTGCTTGAAATGGTAGGCTGTTGTAATAATGCTATAAGAGTACCCTTATAATCCTTGATAACCGGCACTTTTGCCGTCATGCTTTGGAAGTCGCGGAAATACTGTGGTTCAGCAGATGGCTTGTGATAGATTGGTGCTTCTTCAGCCAATGCATCAACTGGAACTTCCGCAACGATTTCACCTTGATGGGAAAGTGTTAAGTTTTTATCATCCGTTACTTCACCAACAGCAACTGCTTCCAGGTCATACTTCGTAAACAAATTAACGATTTCCTGTTCCCGTCCTTTAGTAACGACGATTAACATCCGTTCTTGTGACTCAGACAGCATCATTTCATACGCAGTCATGCCTGTTTCACGTTGAGGCACTAAATCAAGGTTCATTTTAATCCCTGATCCAGCTTTACTCGCCATCTCAGCCGAAGAGCTAGTAAGCCCCGCTGCGCCCATATCCTGAATGCCGACAAGCGCATCATTATGGATGAGTTCAAGGCAAGCTTCTAACAGTAATTTCTCCATGAATGGATCGCCAACTTGCACGGCTGGTCTTTTCTCTTCTGAAGACTCTGAAAGTTCTTCCGATGCAAATGTAGCTCCATGAATGCCATCACGGCCAGTTTTGGCACCCACGTACATGACCGTATTCCCGACACCATGAGCTTGACCTTTCTTGATATCCTTATGATCAATTAACCCGACGCACATGGCATTGACTAATGGATTTCCCTCATAGGAAGGATCGAATTGAATTTCACCGCCGACAGTGGGAATCCCAATGCAGTTCCCATATCCAGCAATTCCTGCAACCACTTCTTTGAATAAATATTTCACGCGTTCGTTATCCAATTCGCCGAAGCGCAGCGAATTTAACATGGCGATAGGTCGGGCTCCCATGGAGAAGACATCACGGATAATGCCCCCAACGCCTGTAGCTGCTCCTTGATATGGCTCAATGGCCGATGGATGGTTATGGCTTTCAATCTTGAAAACGACGGCCTGATTATCACCGATATCGACGATTCCTGCGCCTTCCCCAGGACCTTGTAATACTTTTTCCCCCGTAATCGGGAATTTTCTTAAGATGGGTTTTGAATTTTTGTAGGAACAATGCTCTGACCACATGACGGAAAACAAACCCGTTTCCGTATAATTCGGCAGTCTGCCTAAGATTTTCTCCACCATGGCGAATTCTTCATCGGATAGCCCCATACTTGCGTATAAACGCTCCGATTTAATTTTATCCGGACTTGGTTCAAGCTGTAACAACATGTGATTCCCTCCAGTTTTTCACGATGGATTGAAAGATCTTTAAGCCGTCTTTACTGCCAAGCAGTGAGTCAACAGCACGTTCGGGATGAGGCATCATTCCGAGGACATTACCTTGTGCATTGGTGATTCCCGCGATTTGTTCTAGGCTACCGTTGGGATTTTCACCCTTATAAGTGAACAGAATGCGGTTATTTTGTTTTAATTCCTCCAGTGTGTCTTTATCACAGTAATAGTTTCCTTCACCATGGGCCACTGGAATGGTGATTGATTCGTTTAATGAATATCCCGTGGTAAACATTGATTCATTATTTTGAACATTCAGCTCTACATTACGACAGATGAATTTCAGACCATCATTACGTCGCATCGCTCCCGGTAACAGCCCTGCTTCAAGCAAAATTTGAAAACCATTGCAGACGCCAAGAACTGGCTTTCCTGCTTGAGCCGCTTTTACGACTTCGGCCATCACATTGGAAAAACGGGCAATCGCTCCTGAACGTAGGTAGTCGCCATAAGAGAATCCGCCTGGAAGCAGGATCCCGTCAAATTTGTCTAGATTATCCGTGGAATGCCATACATACTCCACTTCCTCCCCAAGCGCATCCTGTATCGCATGGTACATGTCGACATCACAATTGGAGCCAGGGAAAACGATCACAGCAAATTTCATTGGGTGACAACCTCCTCCACGTCATAACGGTACGCTTCAATGACTGTATTGGCTAATAGCTTTTCACACATTTCCTTCACCAGTTGATCTAAATCACGGTCGGTGTCTTCAATCGTCAGTTCAATGTATTTCCCGACACGAACATCGCTTACTTCGTTATATGTCAAACTATGAAGGGATTGTTGAACCGCTGTCCCCTGTGGATCCAGTACACTTTCTCGTAGTGTGATATATACCTTAACCTTATACATGTTGAATACCCTCCAACTTTGCTAGAATTTTTCCATATGCATCTGTTAAACTACCTAAATCACGGCGGAATACGTCTTTGTCCAGTTTTTCATTTGTATCTGCATCCCAAAGGCGACAAGTATCCGGTGAAATTTCATCAGCCAATAGGATTTCCCCATCCGATGTCTTGCCAAACTCCAGTTTAAAATCAATCAAGTTAATGCCCATCTCTTGGAAGATGGTTGATAGGACCTTACTGATTTCCCGTGCCTTTTCCTTTAAGATAGCTACATCTTCCTTGCTGGCAAGTTCCAATTCTTCAATATGGTCTTCCGTCAACAGGGGATCGCCGAGTGCGTCGTCTTTATAATAAAATTCAACGAGCGTTTTCTTAAGTGGGTGGCCTTCTTCCATGCCAGTGCGTTTAGAGAAGCTACCGGCAGCCGTGTTTCTAACGACCACTTCAAGAGGTATGATGGAGACCTTTTTAACCAGTTGCTCCCGCTCGGAAAGCTTTTCTATAAAATGAGAAGGAATGTTTTGTTCGGCAAGCTTTGAAAATAGTAAACTAGTAATTTGATTATTCAACTGGCCTTTACCAGCGATTTCTGACTTCTTCTCGCCATTGAAAGCCGTTGCTGAATCTTTGTATTCCACCCATACTATTTCACTGTTGTCCGTTGCATAAATCTGTTTCGCTTTCCCTTCATACAGCAATTCTCGCTTTTCCATCTGTTAAGACCTCCGAATTGTGAATATTATGAATTTTTATTTTATCATTAGGCAAGGAGCAAACGCTTCACCCGACTGGGATTCACGTTTGCAGCCTTGTTTTATAAGCCTAGGCGATCAAAGATCACATCTACGTTTTTCAAATGATGGGTAGGGTCGAAACAGTCATCAAGTTCTTCTTTAGTAAGCAGGCTTGTGATTTTATCATCCTTGTCGATCAGGCTCCTGAATGGGACTTGTTGCTCCCAGGCGTCCATCGCATGTGGCTGAACCGTATCATACGCCTCTTCACGGACAAGACCCTTGTCAATAAGAGCAAGCAACACGCGTTGAGAGAAGATTAATCCAAGAGTACGATCCATGTTACGCTTCATGTTCTCAGGATAGACAGTAAGGTTTTTCACGATGTTACTGAAGCGGTTCAACATATAATTCAAAGCAATCGTTGCATCCGGCAAGATGATTCGTTCAGCAGAAGAGTGGGAGATATCACGTTCGTGCCATAAAGCTACATTCTCATACGCTGTCATCATGTATCCACGGATGACCCGGGCCATTCCTGTCATGTTCTCAGAACCGATAGGATTCCGTTTATGAGGCATTGCCGATGATCCTTTTTGTCCTTTTGCAAAGAATTCTTCCACTTCGCGCGTTTCGCTTTTTTGTAATCCTCGGATTTCCACAGCGAATTTTTCGATGGAAGTTGCAATTAACGCCAATGTACTCATATAGTGTGCATGGCGATCACGTTGCAAGGTTTGCGTTGAAATCGGATCAGCTTCAAGGCCCAGCTTTTCACAGACGAATTGTTCAACGAACGGGTCGATGTTTGCATATGTACCAACAGCACCGGAGATTTTACCTACCTCGATGTTTTTTCGAGCAGCATCAAAACGTTCCACATTCCGTTTCATTTCTTGGTACCAAAGGGCAAGCTTCAAGCCGAAAGTAGTCGGTTCTGCATGCACACCATGTGTACGTCCCATTTGAACGGTATATTTATGTTCTTTCGCTTTGTTTTTCAAGATCTCGACAAAATTATTTAAATCCTTTGAAAGAATATCATTCGCTTGTTTAATCACATAAGAAAGTGCCGTATCAACTACATCCGTTGAAGTCAGACCATAATGCACCCATTTACGTTCTTCACCTAATGTTTCGGAAACCGCACGCGTGAAGGCCACAACATCATGGCGAGTATCTTTTTCAATTTCATTGATGCGCTCTACATCGAATGATGCATTTTCACGAAGGAGCTTCACGTCTTCTTTCGGTATGACACCAAGTTCCGACCATGCTTCACATGCCAAGATTTCTACTTCCAACCATGCATTAAAGCGGTTTTTCTCTGTCCAAATGTTCCCCATTTCAGGGCGGGTATAACGTTCAATCATTTTGCTTCCTCCGTTTCAACCTGTTGATTCCAAATTTTGCTTCGATCACTTTCTAAAAGGGCTTCCTCGAGTGTTGGACGTAAAATGTTAACATGCCCCATTTTCCGTTTTATCTTGGCCTCTCTTTTACCATAAAGATGAATCTTCCAATCTGTAAGCTCCGGAATTTCATGAAGTAATGGCTCCAAGTGTTCACCTAGGACGTTGACCATGACCACCGGTTGCAACAAGGAGGTATTTCCGAGGGGCCAATTACAGACAGCACGGATATGCTGTTCGAATTGGGATGTTGCACATGCTTCCAATGTATAATGACCCGAATTGTGTGGTCTGGGTGCAAGCTCATTGATGATGATTTCATCCTTTGCCGTTAAAAACATCTCCACGGCCAATGTACCGACAAGGTCCAGTTTTTCGGCAAGCTGTCGAGCCTCCACAATGGCCTTTTCTTCAGCACTCTGACTGATGCGAGCGGGAACGATGCTTTTATGCAGTATATTTTCAATATGAATATTTTCTGCAACCGGAAAATGACTTGTTTCACCATTTGCTTTACGCGTCACGACAACCGAGATTTCCTTAACGAAAGGTATCCAAGCTTCTAATACACATACACCTGTTTGGAGCAGGGATTCAGCCTTTTTAATATCAGCTTCCTCATTAATGACTAACTGCCCTTTTCCATCATAACCGCCACGGGTCGTTTTTAACACACTTGGGTACCCTAATTCTTCTATATGTAGGTATATTTCCGAAACATCCTGAATTTCCCGGTACGGGGCAACCGTTGCTCCGGCACCTGCTATGGCTTTCTTTTCAGTAAGCCGATCCTGTGTTTGTTTTAATAATTCCGACCCTTGAGGAAGATAGGCATGCTGTTTCAACCAATCTAGAGCCTTGGAACTGATATTTTCGAACTCATAGGTAATGACGTCACTGACATTTGCCAGCCTTTTCAATGCATCTATGTCATCATATGCCCCAAGGATCTCTATATCTGCCACTTGAGCACAAGGACCATTAGTCGTTGGTTCAAGAACAGCTATCTTAAAGCCTGCTGCCTTAGCCGCTAAGGCCATCATCCTGCCTAACTGTCCACCGCCAATAATTCCAATCGTCTGACCCGGTAAAATGACCTTATTTAAGTTGTTCACTGCTCAATAACACCTTTTCCCTAGTTTCGTCTCGGAGAACCTCTATCCTATCGGCGATTTCTGAATCGAAAGCAGCCAATATCTGCGCCGCAAGCAAACCTGCGTTAATCGCCCCTGCCTTTCCGATGGCTACCGTGGCAACCGGTACCCCGCCTGGCATTTGAACAATTGATAATAATGAATCCAAACCGTTTAAAGCCTTGGATTGGATTGGCACTCCAATCACAGGTACTATTGTTTTAGCTGCCGTCATACCGGGTAGATGAGCAGCTCCACCTGCACCTGCTATTATTACCTTAATCCCGCGCTCTCTTGCACTCTCTGCATATTCAAACAATAAGTCTGGTGTGCGGTGGGCCGAAACGACTCTTTTTTCATAGGGGATTTCGAGTTGTTCCAATGATTCACAAGCATACTTCATCGTTTCCCAATCCGAGACGCTACCCATAATGACCCCGACCTGTGACTTCATAATACTGTCCCTCCCACTTTCCATTCTTTCATCTATAATTTTCAAAAAAAAACGGGCAGACTTCTTCCTCATAGAGAAAGCAATCTGCCCGGAAAAAAGTCTTCACAAAAAAGACTTCGATAGTTTCCGAATAAGTCAGCTACTTTTCTCATAGTCCGATGATTTACGGTCATCAGGTAGAAACTTTTGGGCCATATCCCCAGGATTATATGAGAGGTATTAATATACATTCATCTTACCGTCACGCATTTTCATTGTCAAGACAAAATCGAATATTTTTATAGAATACTTAATGATCGTTCGTGTTTTGCTCCAATAACTTTGCTTCAAATACAATTTTCCTGTTAATTGGTTCATAATGAGCCATTCCATTCGTGATTCTTTCCTCAAAAATGGGTTCTTCCGTTCTCCTCACAGGAAAATACCCTGCAGCCTTTATTCGATCTAGGCATTCATCAATGCTTTCTCCTTCTCTAACTTCAAACTTTTCTTTACCCTTTTTACTCACAGAATCGTTCCTTTCCTGCATTCACTATTTTCATGAATATTTTTGTTCCACCCTTATTAAACAGCTTGCCTATTTTTCTAATTATAAATTCTTTCAGATAGGTTGAACAGCTTATCCAGGGATTTTAATCAAAGATCGACGGAAAGTTGTTTTCAATATCTAACTTGTCCTGTCCTAGCAACAGTGAATGATTTCATTTTATTTTAATGGTACCAGTCTGAAAACAAAAAAAGACCAGCCTAATGGCTGACCTTCGAAATGGCTTGGCGGCGTCCTACTCTCACAGGGGGAAACCCCCAACTACCATCGGCGCTGAAGAGCTTAACTGCCGTGTTCGGAATGGGAACGGGTGTGACCTCTTCGCT